>NZ_JBDFVF010000004.1:0-241884 GCF_040913205.1 Bacteroides sp. MSSM.1001136sp1_RTP21357st2_D2_RTP21359_211015
AATAACAAAGCCCGGGCTTGAGAAAGTCTGGGCTTTGCGCATAAAAAAAGGCTGTGTCAGCGTTTTGACACAACCTCCACATCCAAAAGAAATATCATCTAGTTGTTCACCAATACAACACCTCCCTGTGGAAGGATTTCCAGTTGCACTTTTCCGCTTTCTTTTACTTTCAACGTCACAAGTTGAGGTTCTCCTTTTTTATCATCCTTATACAGAGAAACGGTTTTTCCGGCAAACATATCTAAATCCAGTTTCAACTTTACGATTTCTTTCCCGGCATTCACAGCAGCCAGATACCAGGTGTCACCGTGGCGACGTGCCAAGACCACATATTTTCCCGGATATCCGTCAATGAAACGTGTTTCATCCCACGTGGTAGGAACCGTTTTCATATAGTCCACACAAACAGGGGAAACATCTTTCAGGTTGTTGGGAGCAAGCGCAAAATTCTGTACCGGATTCTGGAATAATACGGTAGTGGCTAATTGAAATATATCAGTAGTACGGCGGGTAGTTCCTCCGTCATTGTTGCGATTCAGCCGTTTGTTCAGGAAACAACCACCGAATTCCATGCAACCCACCGCGTTGCGGATAAACGGATGCAGACAGGCATTGAAAGCCTCTTCATCACAGAAGTGCTGGCCGAAAACCATATTTTCGGAGGCCAGTACAGCCTCGCTGCCTACATAGTTCGGGTACATACGTTCCCATCCGCGAGGGATGGTGCAACCGTGGAAGATTACCATCAGACCGTGGTCGTCAGCATCACTCAAAATATCTTCATACAGGCGCATCGTTTCCTGCTTGTCGCCACCAAAGAAATCAACTTTGATTCCTTTCACTCCAAGACTTTGCAACCATTTCATTTCACGTTTGCGGATAATAGCATTGTCCATGTGATTCACCGGCCCCTGCTCAATATCATTCCAATAGCCGGAAGAGCTATACCATAAGAAGAGTTCAACTCCTTTGCTTCGTGCGTATTCTATCAAAGATTTCATGCGGTCACGGCCGATGTTCGTATCCCACCAGTTATCGATCAAGGCATACTCATACCCCATTGCAGCTGCAAAATCAATATAGCGCACCTGATCGTCATAGTTAATACTACCATCCTGCCAGAGAATCCAGCTCCATGTGCCGCGTCCGAAACGGTAGTCATGCTTCGTTTCATAAAGAGGACGTACGACATCCCAGATAACGGTTGTTTCCACAATCGGTTTCAAGGTTTCGCCAACAGTTATGGTACGCCAGGGAGTAGCACCGGGAAGGGCAAACGCCGGAGCAGAAGTTCCGTTACCGTTATTTTCTGCTGCCATCGGGAAAGCAACCGTATACAGATTACCTTCGCTTACATCGCTCAAACGAGAACCGCAATAACGACTGTCTACACCTGTTTCGCTGACTAATACCCAACCATCGTCACCGATACGGAACAGACAAGGGAACGTGTAGCCATGCCCGTACTGCGAACGGTCACTCATGGGAGCATCTGCCTTATACTCTTCCTCATAACTGGGTTTGGTACGCTTCCAACCTATCATGGCATCGCTTTGCGGACATAAGAAAGTAGTTGTTTGTTGCGGAAAGCGAAAGCCGGTTTCTTCGGCAGTTACCGTTACACTTCCTTTTCCATCCTGACGCGGAAGAGTATAGCGAAAAGCTACATCGTGATTGCTGACACGAAAGACTACATCTATTTTCTGCCCTTTCGAATTCTCAAAATTACAAATCAGTTCGTTTGCCTGATAATGCACTTTGGAGGTTTTAATACGATCCTGATGATAGACAGTGTCAATCGGAGTAACAGCGTGTCCTGTCAGTTTCATTCCTTTTACAAAGTCACCGATATTCGTATTCATACCCAAAGGAGATTTCTCCAACATTGTCTTTCCATTGTAGGTAATCGAATAACTTGGCTTTTCGGCTGGAGAAGCAGATACAACCAATTGCAGTTTTTCATCCGGCCCTTTCACTACCACTTCCTGTGCTATCAGAGAAGTCAGACAGCAACTAGCCAGCAGGGTACTTATTATCTTCTTCATATTATTTATGTCGTTATTATCTTCACTTTTTTCTGTTATTTCTCATTTGCCTTCTTTATGCGGATCACCGTAAAAGAATAGGCAGGTAATTGATAGTCAAACTTTTCTGCTACTTCCATTGTGTCTTCAACAGGTAGCGGGGTATCGGCCGGTTTGCCGGTCAGTACGGTTCTTTTTGCAGAAGACTGTATAGCACCGATTCCGGAAAGGTCGACATTCGTATTCACCTCTACGGGAAGTAAATTGACCAGCTTCACAATCACGTCGCCACTTGCCGAGTCACGGACAATAGAAGCGGCAATGCGTTTCCGCACTTGATCGTCTCTATTATCAAGAGTGATCTTTGACGGCAAATATTCGTTTCCGGCATTCTGTCCGTAGAGTTTCTGAACATAGTAGCCGGTGGTAGGTTTCACTTCCCGGTTATTGAAGTAAATCAAATCCGGATTCCACTGAGTATGTCCTTCTTTAGCGAGAAGAGGGGCATAGGAAGTCATGTGTACAACATCTCCATTACGTTCCAAGGCAGCAAGATAAAGAGCTTCTGTCAGTGCTGTTTCGATATTCGCCTTTCGTCCCGGTATGTGAGTTGCATATTCGCCCAAGTATACTTTTGTCTTTTTCGAACGATCGTATTTGTCGTAGAAATCCTGGTTGTTCAGGAACCATCCCGGAGTCTGGTAATAATGTTCGTCGACCATCGGAATACCCAGTTTGTCCGCCAGCTTCCATCCTTCCACGTAGTCTGTACCCTCATTGAACGGTCCCACTGTACCGACAACAATCGTTTCAGGATATTTTTCTTTGATGGCATTGAAGATCATTGTGAAGCGTTCTTCGAAGATATCAGTGATAAGATCTTCATTTCCGATACCGATGTATTTCAGATTGAAAGGTTTCGGATGCCCGGCTTCGGCACGTACCTTTCCCCATTTGGTCTTCTTAGCGTCACCGTTTGCCCATTCTATCAGATCAAGAATATCCTGAATATAAGCTCCCATTTCGCTCATCGGGATACCACCTTGTTGTCCTCCTCTCAAGTCGCCGTGACAGGCAGAGTTCTGGCAAGGAACACCGGCCGCCAGCACTGGAAGCGGTTCCGCACCAATATCTTCGCAAAACTGGAAATATTCAAAATAACCCAATCCCATGCTTTGATGGTATCCCCAAAGGTTACGCTGTGCTTTTCTTGCTTCCAACGGACCTACTGTATTTTTCCATTGATAAATGTTTTTCAAGCCATCACCATGAGCCACACAGCCACCGGGGAAACGGATGAAACGGGGATGAATATCAGCCAACACTTGAGCCAGATCTTTGCGAAGCCCGTTCTTACGTCCTTTAAATGTATTCTGCGGGAATAGGGAAATCATGTCCAGATTCAATTCACCAACAGATTGAGGGATGATTTCGAGATGAGTGTCCGCAGTAGCTTTAGCAGTTATCACCGCTTTATATGTTTTCCATTGACGGGAAGACACTGTTAGAGAAGTCTCTCCACACACATTTCCTTTTCCATCTACCAGACGAACCTGCAATTTATTTGATTTACCCTGCGGAACCCGGGCGAAGATGGAAAAATCATATTTCTCTCCGGTGTTCAGTGCGATTCCATCAAAACCTGTATTTTCTAATGCAGCTCCCGGTTGTTCTACATTCAGCACGGCATAATGTGGGTTATTGATATGAATAGGGTCGGTAGTATCAATAGTGAAAGTCGTTTTCTCTCCTTTCAGTGCCCAGGAATGAGTGCTGTTCCAGTTCTTATCTCCTTCCCTGTCCGAAGGGTCGTACTCGAAGTCGCGATTTTGGATAAGTTCTGCATAGAGTCCTCCGTCTGCCGAATAATTGATGTCTTCAAAAAAAGCGCCCAGCAATACATCACTAATGGCTTTTGCGCCTTCCGGTTGTACAGTGACCGTTGCTTTTACAGGCTTCAAACCGGCAAAACGTTCTCCATCCTGTACCGGACGTTCTCCATGTAATGAGTTCCGATATTGATTCCAGCCATAATTTTTATCCAATCCATCCACCAAGGTCCAAGCTACCCGGTTGATATTTCCTTTCTGCTCTTCTCCGGCAACAATAGCTTTCACTCTCACTCCGTCAAAATCCGGCGTAGTACGGGGATATTTCTGACTGGTCCAGTTGATTAAATCCTTGGAAGTAGCCTGGCCGTATCCATCATGGTCATTCAGTTTCCAGGTACAAATCCATTCGCCATCGGGCGATTGTTTCAAATAAGGATCGAGCATTTTCTTCTGTGATCCCCAGCGGCTATAATCGCACCGGAGATATCCGTAGTTCCGGCCAATTTCAAACCAGTTTTCTTTATCTGTACTCCAGGCAAAACGGAGTCCGCTGCGTCCGTCGTCTCCGGAAGTTGCAAAAGAAAACAGATAAACCGAATCGGGTGTACTCGTCATTTCTTTGATTGCAGCTAAAGTGAGCTGCTGGAACGACAAAAACAAGACAACTAAAAAGAGGAATAATTTTCTCATGGTATATATTGCATTAAGATTATCAATCGCAAAGTTAAGATTTTCATCATTCTAACAAGCGTGTTTCATATAATAATTGGTAATTATACACTTAAAAATATATAAGAAACAAGTAAACAAGGGTAGAATATACACTTTTCCCCATATCGTATACTGTTTTCCTGGATTACAACTAGTTGAATCCATCTTATCAGAATAACTCAAAAGAAAACAAAAGGATGGGAATACTCACTGGGAAGCGAAGATTACCCGCCTGAAAAACAATTGGTTTAACAAATCAGGGACAGGTATTTTTCTCCTGTCCCACGAGATATTTTAGTTCAGAAACCTTCGGGTTTACCATAGACCTTGAAGAGGCGTTTCAACTCTTTTGGGGTAATCGGTATGACAGTGCCATGGCGCGGATGGAAATCCATACTGATAGCATGGTCAATCACTTTGAAATGTTCCAGATCGGAACTTTCGGTAAACTGGTATTTACCTTTCGTATATACATCATACATCAAAATATACTTATCGGAACCAACCAGCGGGAAAATACCCGAACCTTCTACCGGATCCTTCGTCTGCTGTTTATAGTCATCCGATTCTGTCCATTGGCCGGAGGTTAGAGAGGAGGTAGTGGCCTTTTTAATTCCATTTCCATTCCCTTCCGTTTTGTAGAACAAATGATAGAGTCCATCTTTGTAAATAATGTCGCCGTCAATACATGATTTTTTATTTTCCGGAAGAAACAGTGGCTTCGGTTCTCCTTCTATATCGGTAAAATCTTTGTTGGCATAAGCATAATAAATGATATCGGGACCATTGCCATGTTGCATGGACCAGTAAACCATGTACTTTCCTGCTTCCCTATCATAAATAGTTTGTGGAGCCCACACACGTTTCAGATCCTCCTGATTGGGATATTTTTTCTGGATATTCACGATATTGGAAGTCCAGTGTACAAGGTCTTTTGATTTCAATAATATCATGGCACGGTTAGAACTCCATCCATTGCCGGACACCATATCTGTCACCACCATATAAAATGTCTTCCCATCTTCACAGCGCAAGATATGGGGATCACGTACTCCACCTGTTGAACTAATCACACGGGAATCAAGTACCGGCTGATTTCCATTCAAGGCTTTATAATTATATCCATCGAGGCTAACAGCCATCCGGACGGCTTCTTCACTCATGCGATTGCCGGTGAAGTAAACAAACAGGTAAGCAGATTGCTGGCAATACCCAGTCAACACTCCCACAAATAGGAATGCGAAAAGAATTATATTTTTCTTCATATTCATCATCATTTCAATGCTTTTTCATCCATTGTTTTATTCTTGTTCATTCACTGTTTAGTAGTTGAAATCAGCAGGTTTCACATATACACGATATTCCTTAATCATACCCGGATACCCTTTTTCGGCACGAGGCAGATAGCGGAAACCGGTCACATTTTCCACTTTGCTCAAGTCAATTACCAATTGATGAGGATAAGGAACATTGTCCACTGTCATCCAGAAAGTGGATTCCTGCAAGTCGAATATCTTGTCGGCTGTACGGTTGCCACTACGCGTTTCTTCACTATCGGCATAACGAATCTTCCAATGTTCGCGGGATACCGGTTTACCATCAGCTCCCAGGACATCAAACTCTGCTATCGCTGCGATGTTATCATTTGCTTGTGGAGAAAGTGCTTCCAGACAGAAATAACGTCCTTTCACCGGAGTGGCAAATCGCACTTCCTGCCAGCCGTTACCCGGAGTGAAAGCTCCTTCATGGCCCACTTTCTCACCCGTCAGTTTCAGTTTTTCTCCATCCTTGCGGTGTGTTTCGGGAGCTTTTTCACGAAGCACATCGAGAATTGGTTTCTTCAAACCTTTGATGGAAGCCCGGGTAGGACCTTTCAAATCCAGAACGAGGATTTCATTCTCTCCTTCTTTCAGCCAGCACCCCGGCATAAAGAGAGTCTGCTGCGGACCGATTTCCCAGAAACGCCCCATTGCATGACCGTTCACCCAGACCATACCTTTTCCCCATGTACTCATATCCAGGAAAGTATCTCCTACTTTATCCAGTGTAAAGGTGCTCTTATAATAGGCAGGCATAGTCGGTAATATCTTTGTATCGCTATATTTCTTATCTTTTATAAAGGAATAATCTACCGGGAAGTTATATACAGTCCAGTTTTTCAATTCCTTAGTCTGGTTACCCGAAATAAGTTCCACTTTTTCAGTGATTCCTTTGCGGTCGTGGATGGATTTGTCAAAGTTAACACGTCCCATTGCTTCCACAAGAATATCCAGTTGTATGCCTTTTTTCAGCGCGGGCAGGGTCGTTGTAAATTCTCCCTTACGACGGTCCAAGCGTGCCAGCAGTTTACCGTCGGCATATATCTGCGCCCAGTCGTGCACTTCCGTAATTTTCAAAGTGGTGCCTGCAAGAGTCGTTTCGGGCAATGTGGTACGATACAGAATCGTTCCCCATCCCTGGTTGAATTGTTCCATCGGTTGAATATCCACCGTTTGTTTTGCCTCCGGCAGATTTGAGAAAAGCGGAGCCACTTTATGGAAGTGAAACTCGGGGATTTCAATAACAGGCAGAGCTGCGGGCACTGCGGGCAACGTCTCACCTGCCGGAAGATAGTTTTTCAACAAGTCACGAAGCAAGAAAAACTTATCGGTCGTCCATCCGGGTTCGCTAATCGGAGCATCATAATCGTATGAGCTGCACATGGCGGAATAAGCCGGGTTGTTTGCACCTCCCCAATGTCCGAAAGTCGTTCCTCCGTGAGTCATATACAGACTGAAAGAGATGTTCCGGTCGAGCATATCCTTGATGCCCTGTACCATATCTTTTGCAGGACGTGTCTCATGTTTGCGTCCCCAGTGGTCGAACCATCCGCTCCAGAACTCGCTACACATCAACGGAGTTTCAGGACGAAGTTCTTTGAGTTTTTTAAATTGCTGGTCGATATTGGCACCTGTTCCAAAGTTCACCGTCCAAATCAGGTCATCGAGCGCGTTATTGGTGAAGTTACTGCTCCAGTCACATTGAAACAGAGGTACATCGGTAAAACCGGATTCACGAACCAGGTCGCGCACGGCAGAGACATAAGGTTTGTCGATTCCATAAGAACCGTATTCATTCTCTACCTGTACCATGATGATATTTCCCCCTTTATTCACTTGCAGCGGAGCCAGTTGCTTACCGACCTCTTTCATAAAGATGCCTACCCGTTCCATATAATAGGGATCGAGCGTACGCAAGGCTATATCTTTTTTCTTCAACAGCCACCAGGGAAGTCCCCCCATCTCCCACTCCGCACATACATACGGACCAGGACGGACAATGACATACATACCGTGTTTCTGTGCCGCACGGCAGAAAGCTGCAATATCATTCTGACCGGAAAAATCGAACTTTCCTTCTTCCTGTTCATGGATATTCCAGAAAATATAAATACAAATAGTATTCATGCCTAATGCCTTGCACATCTCAATGCGATGCTCCCAATAAGCTTGCGGGATGCGGGTGTAATGCAACTCGGCAGCCTTCACCACAAACGGTTTTCCATCCAGCAAGAATGTGTTCTTGCCTGCCTCAAACTTCCGTGCAGTAGTTTGCGCCTGTGCAGTACTAAAGAAAATAACTGTAAAAAGTACCAGTAAAGCAATCAATCTGTTTTTCATGGTTTATTCAAAAATAGAATTTTAATAGTATACGGCAAAGGTAGGCGATTCACCTAAAAAGGAGGGCATAATTATCATTCAAAAAGGGTTGGAAATAAAGCAAAATAGCGCCAAATAGCAGATAAAACAACAATGGTCGGAAGATGAGAGGCATTTTACCATGCTCATCTTCCGACCATTTGTCCGGTATGTGATTACAATAAAATCAGTTTTCTTTTGTCAATAGACTTTCCAGTTCTTCCGCATTCAGGCGGAGGTAGAATTGTCCGCGATAGGCTACGGAGATAGCGCCCGTTTCCTCTGAAACAATAATGGCATGTGCGTCCGACTGTTGAGAGATTCCCATCGCTGCGCGATGCCGCAAGCCAAGTTCCTTCGGTATATTCAAATCATGGGAAACAGGAAGGATACATCCCGCCGCCTTGATACGTTTTTTGCTGATTACCATTGCGCCATCGTGCAACGGGCTATTCTTGAAAAAGATATTCTCGATTAAACGCTGATTGATTGCCGCATCAATCAATTCGCCCGTACGAACGACCTCATCTAAAGGAGTATTATGCTCAATGACAATCAATGCGCCAACTTTTTGTTTCCCCATGCTTAAACAAGCCATTACCACGGGCATGATATCATCGTGCTTCAACGATTCTTTCTTCGATCCGCTAAAGAGACGGGCCAATGCACTGACATGCCGATGAGATCCCAAAGTCAAAAGAAAACGGCGTATCTCATCCTGAAAAAGCACAATCAACGCTATTACACCCACATTCATCAATGTGTCGAAAATAGAACCCAACAGTTTCATCTCCAGCACTTGTGTCACCACCAGCCAAATCAGAATAAAAACCAAAATTCCGGTGAATACCTTGATGGAGCCGGAAGCTTTCATCAGTTTGTAGGTATAGTACAAAACAAAAGCTACCAGCAGGATATCGATAAAATCTTTTATACCAAACTCAAAAAACATGCACCCTCCTCTTATTTGTCATATCCACTCTCTATTTTTAATTTCTCTGTGATCCGGACAGCTTCCACCGCCTCACGCACATCATGTACACGCAGGATGTGCGCTCCTTTCATTAACGCAACAGTGTCCAATACGGTTGTCCCGTTTAATGAATCTTGCGGGGTTCCTCCCAATAATTTATAAATCATTGATTTCCGCGAAACTCCCACTAAAACGGGAAGTTCGAATATGTGGAATTCTTCCAGATGCGCCATCAGTTCATAATTATGCTCCAATGTTTTTCCGAATCCGAATCCCGGATCGAGAATGATATCTTTCACTCCCAAGTCGCGAAGTTGCTGCACTTTACGAGCGAAATACAGGAAAACGTCTTTAATCAGGTTATCATAAGACGGTTCTTTCTGCATACTTTGGGGGGTTCCCTTCATATGCATCATAATATAGGGTACTCCCAAGTCGGCTACTGTCTGAAACATCCGGTGATCCATTTCACCGGCAGCTATGTCATTAATAATAGCCACTCCATATTCTTTCACACATTCTTCCGCCACATCAGCCCGGAAAGTATCAACGGAAATAATGGCTTCGGGATGATTACGGTTCAGAATCTCCAAACCGGTGCGCAGTCTTCGCATCTCTTCTTCAGCAGAAATATGTTCGGCATTCGCCCGTGAAGAATAGGCTCCTATATCAATTATTGAAGCACCTTCATCAAGTATCTGCCGGGCCCGGGCAGCAATGTCTTCTTCAGTCTGCATCCGGCTGCCGGAATAAAAAGAATCGGGAGTAACATTTAAAATTCCCATCACCTGCGGAGTAGCAAGATCGAGCAACCGCCCTTTTACATTTATATAAATAGGAGATATAGGTTTCATCATTGACAACATTCCTTTTAGATCGCCTACAAATGTAGATAAAAAAAGCAAGTATTCGTACTAAAAAGAAGAAATAAACGTATATTTGCAAACTATAGAAGAACCCGAAAAATTCATACCATGAGCCGATTAACCCTATTTCGCGTAGGATTTCTTTTCCTCATTTTGTTCTTTACCACTACTGCTAAAGCTCAAAAAGAGGCTGAAACCTTCAATGTTGACTCTACTCTCTATGAATATTATCAACATTGTCAAGAATACTTGTTAGAGCCTGTTGTACTTAATATGTCCGACACTTTATTCCGAATGGCTGGCGAACGGCAGGACGAACGAATGCAGGCAGTAGCCATAGCCACTCAACTGGATTATTATTATTTCCAGGGAACCAATGAAGACAGCGTAATCCACTATACCAACAAAGTAAAAGAATTCGCCAAGGCCACTCATCAGCCTAAATACTATTACTTCGCATGGGCGAACAGATTAATCACCTATTACCTAAAAACAAGCAGAACAAACATAGCACTTTATGAAGTGCAAAACATGTTAAAAGAAGCTCAAGAAGAGGATGATAAGACCGGCCTCTCCCGTTGCTATAACATCATGTCGCAAATCTACACCATCAAAAGATTCGATTCAATGGCGTTCGAGTGGCGATTGAAAGAAATCGAACTGACTGAAAAATACAAGATCGAAAACTACAACATCTCCCAGACCTATGCCCAGATAGCCAACTATTACATCAACCAGAAAAAGCAAAAAGAAGCATTAGCTGCTGTGGAAAAAGCCATTGCGACTGCCAATTCCTCTACGCAACAAATATCTGCCAAGTTGGAATTTGTAAACTACTACAGCAAGTTCGGCGACTTTCAAGCTGCCGAAAAATTACTGAAGGAGTGTCAGGCGGCATTTGAACAGGACAAAAGACTGGAGTCTATCAAAAAGAGACTGTATAATATAGAATGTTTATACTACCAGCAGACCAAACAATATCAGAAAGCGCTGGAAGCCGCAAAGATGCAGGAAAAAGAAGAACGTCGTTTAAGCGAAAGCATACTTAGCAGCATCCATTACCGCACACAGGGAGAAATCTACCAAAAGATGGGAAATATGAACCTGGCGGTCAAATATCTGCAAATGTACATCAACACGGATGACTCTTTGAAAATAGCCAATGAACAAGTGTCCAGCAGCGAATTCGCCACCTTATTAAATGTAGAAAAGCTCAATGCCGAAAAGAAAGAACTCATGCTTCAAGCACAAGAGAAGGAGTTGCATAATAAAACAACCTTGATTATTTCATTGATTATTTTATTAGGTATCTTATTCATATTCCTTTATAGAGAAAATTTCCTGAAACGCAAACTGAAAGTTTCAGAGGCCGAACTTAAAACAAGGAATGAAGAACTTATGGTATCGAGGGAAGAATTGCGTAAAGCCAAAGATATAGCGGAGGCAAGCAGCCGGATGAAAACGACGTTTATCCAAAGCATGACGCACGAAATCCGTACGCCGCTCAACTCTATCGTAGGCTTCTCGCAAGTATTAAGCGACCATTACAGCAATAGTCCGGAAACACAGGAGTTTGTCAATATCATCAAAAGCAACAGTAACGACTTGCTTCGACTGGTGACTGATGTGCTCACGCTGTCCGAACTGGATCAATATGAACAACTGCCCACTGACGCCGAAACAGACCTTCATGCGATCTGTCAACTTGCATCTGAAGTTGCCAAAGATAACACGCAGAAAGATGTGGAGGTTTTATTCGAACCTGAAAGAGAAAGCCTGCTCATACGCAGTAATTCGGAACGTATATCACAAGTATTGAACAACCTGGCACATAATGCCGCTAAATTTACGACTCATGGCAGTATTCGCATCGTTTATTCCGTATTGGAAGCTGAAAAGAAAATTGAAATCAGTGTGACCGATACAGGAACAGGCATCCCGAAAGACCAACAGGAAGCAGTATTTGAACGTTTCTACAAAATGAACTCTTTCACGCAGGGCACCGGGCTCGGACTTCCGATATGCCGGAGTATTGCCGAAAAGTTAGGAGGCAGCCTCCGAATCGACACTTCTTACACAGAAGGATGCCGGATGATCCTGACTCTTCCTTTGATATATGCCTAAACAAAAAACTGCCCGAACTCCCATCAAATCCGAAAGAATAGCCTATCTTTGCAACGTTTTAAATAAAAGATCAGGTTATGAAACTTTCTGCTCTTTACCAGATTTTTCTGGATTGCCAATCAGTAACTACTGATAGCCGGAACTGTCCGGACGGTTCTTTGTTTATCGCCTTGAAAGGTGAGTCGTTCAACGGTAATGCATTTGCCAAATTAGCACTGGACTCCGGATGCGCGTTTGCCATTATCGATGAAATACAGTATGCCGTAGAAGGCGATCAACGATATATACTTGTAGACGACTGCCTGCAAACCATGCAGCAGCTTGCCAACTATCATCGCCGCCAACTCGGAACGCGAGTGATCGGCATTACGGGCACTAATGGGAAGACAACCACCAAAGAGTTAATTTCCAGCGTTCTCTGCCAAGCCCACAATGTACTCTATACTTTAGGTAATCTCAACAACCACATCGGCGTACCGACTACCCTGCTACGGTTAAAACCGGAACATGACCTTGCCGTCATTGAGATGGGCGCCAACCATCCGGGGGAAATCAAGTTTCTTTGCGAAATAGCCGAACCGGATTATGGTATTATCACTAACGTAGGCAAAGCTCATCTGGAGGGATTCGGTTCTTTCGAAGGAGTTATCAAGACCAAAGGAGAGCTTTATGATTTCCTCCGCAAGAAAGATGCCACCACCTTTATCCATCACGATAACCCCTATTTGATGAATATCTCACAGGGATTGAACCTGATTTCTTATGGAACAGAAGATGATCTCTATGTCAACGGCCGGATTACCGGCAATTCGCCTTATCTTGCTTTCGAATGGAAAGCCGGTAAAGACGGTGAACTCCATCAAGTCTGTACACAATTGATCGGAGAATATAATTTCCCCAATGCCCTGGCTGCAATCACTATCGGACGTTTCTTCGGAGTGGAAGCAAAGAAGATCGATAAAGCTCTGGCAGAGTATACGCCACAGAACAACCGTTCCCAACTTAAAAAGACAGAAGATAACACGCTTATCATCGACGCATATAACGCAAACCCAACCAGCATGATGGCTGCCTTGCAAAACTTCCGGAATATGACAGTTCCCCACAAGATGCTCATATTAGGAGATATGCGCGAACTGGGTGCTGATAGCCCGGCCGAACACCAGAAAATCGTTGACTACATCAAAGAAAGTAATTTTGAGAAAGTATGGCTCGTGGGAGAACAGTTTGCCGCAAGTGAACATTCTTTTAAAACTTATGCAAATGTGCAGGAAGTTATAAAGGATTTGCAAGAAGATAAACCCAAAGGATATACTATTCTCATTAAAGGTTCCAATGGAATCAAACTTAGTTCAACGGTAGAATTTCTATAAAGCCGGAATGATAAACGGTGAACGGTAAACGGTGAATAATGGATATGATATAGTCAACCATTATTCACCGTTCACCGTTTATTATTCACCGTTCACCGTTTATCATTCACCGTTGTTGTTCATAGGTTGCCTTTTACTGCTTATTTATTTTCATCCTCGGTCGTACGACATAATAGGCCACTAAACTAGCCAGAACCGCCCCTGTTGTATTGGCCGCAAAATCCAACCAGTCTCCACCCCGGTAAGTAGTACAATATTCCTGCAACAATTCCACACAACCACTAAAAAGTATAGGGCAAAGGAATGCGCCTACCCATGCATGCCATATCGGAGCATTGTCCCTGCGATGTGCACGCAAAAATTCCAGCCACAACATTCCCGACATACCAAAATACATACAAACATGAACCAGTTTGTCGAGGTTGGGAATTTCATCTAAATCCGTCTTAGGCGGTTTAAAGAACGACAGATAAATCACTGTCAGAATGATAAAAAGCGAGATCGGATATTTCTTAATATAAGATAGCATATCTAAATAATATTACAATTTTCGTGCAAATATAAGTATCATTTTCTATATTTGTGCTCTAATACGTATATTTTATAACGATTTGTAAGATAAAACAAGATTTATGGCAAAAAATGATAGAGCAAACTTCGGCAGTAAATTAGGAGTCATACTCGCTTCTGCCGGCTCTGCAGTCGGATTGGGTAATATATGGAGGTTTCCCTATGAAACAGGAAACCATGGAGGCGCTGCTTTTATATTGATCTATTTAGGCTGCATTCTTCTTCTGGGATTGCCTATTATGATTGCCGAGTTCCTGATAGGACGCCGTTCGAGAGCTAACACAGCTAGAGCATATCAGAAATTAGCACCTGGAACACATTGGCGTTGGGTAGGACGCATAGGAGTATTGGCAGGCTTCCTGATACTTAGTTATTATGCTGTAGTAGCAGGATGGACACTCGAATATATTTTTGAAGCTGCTACTAATGGCTTTGCCGGAAAAACCTCCGGAGAGTTCATATCCTCTTTTCAACAATTCTCCAGCAGCCCATGGAGACCGGTTGTATGGTTGGTGGCATTCTTGTTGATTACTCATTTCATCATTGTGAAAGGGGTAGAAAAAGGAATCGAAAAGTCCTCCAAGATCATGATGCCTACCCTGTTTATCATTATCCTCATACTGGTTGTTTGCTCGGTCACTCTGCCGGGAGCCGGTGCAGGTATCGAATTCCTGCTCAAGCCCGACTTTAGCAAAGTGGACGGAAATGTATTTTTGAGTGCCATGGGACAGGCGTTCTTCTCATTGAGTTTGGGAATGGGATGCCTTTGTACGTACGCCTCCTATTTCAGCAAAGAAACCAACCTGACTAAAACAGCTTTCAGCGTAGGAATCATTGATACCTTTGTGGCGATACTAGCCGGATTTATCATCTTCCCGGCAGCTTTTTCCGTAGGCATACAACCTGATTCTGGTCCGAGTCTGATCTTTATCACCCTGCCTAATGTATTCCAACAGGCATTTAGCGGAGTTCCCATACTGGCATATATATTCTCTGTCATGTTCTACGCGTTGTTGGCAATGGCTGCTTTAACTTCTACTATTTCCTTGCACGAAGTAGTAACCGCTTATTTACATGAGGAGTTCAACCTCTCCCGTGGAAAAGCAGCAAGGTTAGTCACCGGCGGTTGTGTCTTCCTCGGAATATTCTGTTCATTATCACTGGGAGTCATGAAAGGATTTACCGTTTTCGGACTGGGCATGTTCGACCTCTTCGACTTTGTAACAGCTAAAATCATGTTACCACTGGGCGGATTGTGCATCTCCCTCTTTACCGGATGGTATCTGGACAAGAAGATTGTATGGTCAGAGATTACCAATGACGGTTCATTAAAGGTACCGGTATACAAACTCATTATCTTTATATTAAAATATATCGCACCAATCGCCATCTCACTGATATTTATCAATGAACTGGGATTAATCAAGCTATAATGTGGAAAGACTTCCTTTATTATACTAAAACAGAACGACAAGGCATTATCGTCCTTGTCGTTCTTATTTTAGGCGTATATGCCGCCCCTAAACTCTTCTCCTTTTTCACACACGCTGAAGATACCGACTGCAGAGAGAACGAGAAGTTCGATAAGGAATACAACGACTTTATTTCCTCCCTCCGGGAAACCCAACCTCACCAAAAGTCCGGTCATTCTTTTCAATCATCCCCTCAAAGGGAAATCAAACTTGCGGTGTTCGATCCGAACATCGCAGACTCTACTACTTTTCTTTCGCTTGGGTTACCATCCTGGATGATAAAGAATATCCTGCACTATCGCTATAAACAAGGTAAATTCCGCCACCCGGAAGATTTCCGAAAGATATATGGACTCACGGAAGAACAATACCAGACTCTTCGTCCTTATATACAAATTACAGAAGATTTCAGTTCGACAAATAAAGACACGGTACGATTGTTAACCACACCAAGCATACAACGGGACACCCTTGTGAAATATCTCCCGGGAACTATCATCAGCCTCAACTCCGCAGATACCACCGAACTGAAGAAGATTCCGGGAATCGGAAGCAGCATTGCCCGGATGATTGTGAATTACCGCGAACGGCTGGGAGGCTTTTTCCGAATAGAGCAGTTACAGGAGATTCATCTAAAGGCAGAGAAACTCCGTTCGTGGTTTTCCATTGACACCCATCAGACACGCCGCATCAATGTAAATAAAGCCGGTATGGAACGAATGATGCATCATCCATACATAAACTACTACCAAGCAAAGGTTATCATAGAATATCGGAAAAAGAAAGGATTCTTAAAAAGTCTGAAGCAATTATCTCTCTATGAGGAGTTCACTCCTATTGATCTTGAACGGCTAGAGCCCTACATTTGTTATAATTAATAAAAAAAAGATGCATTCCTATCACACCAGACAAGAATGCATCACACACAAACAAAACAAACACTCTACTATCATCTTCACAGACTTCCGTAGAGAAGCGACTATAAATATATAGCTAAAAGATAGAACACTTGCAAGGCTCTACCTTTTTGGTATACATTTTTAGAAATTAGGTTCTCTAATTAATCTTTTTTAATCATACCATCCACCATATGAACGGTCCGGTCCGTAATTTTGGCAAGCCCCTCGTCATGCGTCACAATGACAAAAGTCTGCCCCAGCCGGTCTCTCAAATCGAAGAACAGTTGATGTAAATCTTCTTTATTATGTGTATCCAGACTACCGGATGGTTCGTCTGCCAGAATAACTGCCGGATCGTTGATTAAAGCCCTCGCTACCGCTACCCGTTGTTTCTCGCCTCCCGACAATTCATTCGGTTTATGAGAAGCCCTGTCAACCAGTCCCATAAAATCCAGAATCTTCATTGCGCGTTCGTGCGCCTCCTTCGAAGATACCCCGGCGATTAGAGCGGGAATCATCACATTTTCCAAGGCCGTGAACTCCGGCAGTAGTTGGTGAAACTGGAAAACAAAACCAATATTCTTATTACGAAATGCAGATAGTTCTTTCTCTTTCATCCGACTCACCACTGTTCCGTCAATCTGTACCACACCTCCGTCCGGTTCATCTAAAGTGCCCATTATCTGCAATAACGTAGTTTTACCCGCACCGCTCGGGCCTACAATACTAACAATCTCTCCTTTGTTGATTTCCAGATCAATGCCTTTCAACACCTGTAATGAGCCGAAACTCTTCGTAATCCCTTCTAGTTTTATCATAATAGCCTTATAATCGTTTAATGACATATTCAGCCAGATAGCACCCAAACACGGCCGGCATATAACTAACTGTTCCACATGTCGATTTCTTATTCTGTTCATCCTCCGTCAGCAATACCGCTTTCGGATCGGCTTGCTCCGTACTGAATACCACCGGAAGTTTCCGTTTCATTCCCATCTTCTGCAAACGCTTTCGCACAGCCTTACTCAAACCGCAATGATACGTCTCCCAAAGATCGGCAAAACGAACCTGAGTAATGTCACTCTTCGCCCCTGCTCCCATACTGGAAACTATCTTTATACGACGTTTCATCGCTTCATAAATCAGAAAGCATTTCGGACTGATCGTATCAATAGCATCTACTATAAAATCATATTTATCGGCATCCAGCAGTTCCGGTATATTTTCATCCTTCAGGTAAACAGGAAGGACAGTCAGCTCAATCGCCGGATTTATATCTTTATAACGGGCTGCCAACACTTCCGCTTTCGTCCTACCCAGCGTGGAATGCATGGCCGGCAACTGACGATTCATATTAGTAGGCTGCACTGTATCGGCATCTACAATCGTCATCCGCCCGACACCTGCACGGCAAATCATCTCGGCGGCATAAGCACCTACTCCACCCAGTCCCACGACCAATACGTGCGCGTTCCGGATGCGTTCCATCTTTTCCTCCCCTAACAGGAGTTCCGTTCTCTGTTGCCAGTCGTATCTTTCCATTAGTTTTTCTTTAACCATTTATAGAACCATTTGCCGACCTTCTCATAATGTTGAGACTCATTATGTCCACGAGGATCGGAGAATGACACAATTTCCTGCGGTTCGCCAAACTGGTCGGGATACAGGATTATCAAACTATTATTAGAGAAATATTTTCCTAATTGTGCCGGGAGACGTTCAAAAGAGGGATCATAAGAGATAGATCCGCGACGGGCAGAAATAACTACCAATAAATGGTCATAATTCACCTGCCCTGTCAACAGCAAGAGATCCTCCCACTTCTCCAATATGGAGAATTCCGTCGGAGTACCTGCATGTCGCTTTTTCACAAGTTGCTGAACACGCATCAATGTACGCTCATTGGCAAAAAAATGCACCCGACAGCCCAGGATACTTCCCATACGGCAGAAGTGTTCCACCCATTTAGAGAATCCCGATTCATATTCAGCCTTTGGCGGAACGGCAATATTGATTCGACGCAGGGTATTAACAGGCATCAGGAATTTGGCAATCATCACTTCACGATGCGTACCTTTCAACAGACTTTCGGCCAGATGTCCGAAGAAAGAGTCGACAATATTTGCTTTCCGGTGCAGACCGATCACAATATCCGTAGCTTCATACTCCTTGATTGTATGGATAATCCCCGAAGCAATATTCAAGTCATAGCGACTCACCATCGTAACAGGCACATCAGCGGCAGCGGCAATCATAGCCGCCTTCTCCAGATTACGTTTACCCTGCTGCTCTTTCTTCTCCGAACTATTATTGTCATTGATAACGTTCAATGCCACCAATGCATTTTTCTGCTTAGCATCCTTTATTACTAAAGCCAGATTAATCAAATCTTCAATCGTCTCCGGGTTAGCCACCGGAATCAAGATTTGTTCCGTATTTACTTTCTTAGCTTCTTCTTCCGCCTGCACATTTTCATCCAGAGCAAAACGACGTGCCGAACGTTCGGTTACCAAAGAACTGATGACACAAGTGAAAAGTATCATCACTACCGTACCGTTCAATACATCATCATTCAGCAACCGTTCTCCATTCTCCATAATGATTTCATGACCGATCAACACTGCTGCCAGTGTAGCTGCGGCCTGCGCATTACTTAAACCGAATATCATGCTCCGTTCATTCGACTGCATCCGATAGATCTTTTGTGTGATCCAGGCAGCCAGCCATTTACTAAAGGTTGCCACCACTGTCATCACAATAGCCACTTTCAATGCTTCACCTCCGGTAAACAGGCTTCTTACATCAATAATCATTCCGACACCAATCAGAAAATAGGGAATAAACAGTGCATTTCCCACAAATTCCAACCGGTTCATCAAAGGAGATACATGAGGAATCAGGCGATTCAATACCAAGCCCGCCAGGAAAGCTCCTAAGATTCCTTCCATTCCTACAAATTCCATCAATCCTCCTCCGAGGAAAACCATCGCCAGCACAAATACAAACTGCATCACGCTGTCATCGTACTTCCGGAAGAACCAGCGTCCGATACGGGGGAAAAAGAACACAATCAGAAATCCGAGGAAAGCCACTTTTGCCACAAGAAATACCCAGAACCAGCCATCGACAGTTCCCTTAAACATGCCTCCTATGACAGCAAGAATAATCAAAGCAAGGGTGACGGTGACAGCAGTACCACCAATGGTGATATTGACACAGCGCAAACGAGACAGTCCGTAACGACTAATAATAGGATAAGCAATTAAGGTGTGAGAAGCATACATACTTGCCAACAATACCGCCGTGAGAAAACCATATCCCAGCATACTCATACTACTCCATATTCCCAACACCATAGGAATCAGAAAGGTAAGCCAGCCGAACACGAAACTTTTCGTCCGGTTCTTCTTAAAGTCCTCCATATCCATCTCAAGACCGGCAAGGAACATGATATAATAGAGCCCTACTTTGCCGAACAGTTCGAAACTACTGTCTCGGTCGAGTACATGAAAGCCGTGTTCGCCAATCAAGACACCCGCCAGAATCATGCCTATAATATGAGGTATATGGAGACGCCCCAAAATCATCGGAGCAAAAAGAATGATAATTAGTACCAAAAAGAACACCCAGGTCGGATCAGAAATCGGCAGCGTTAAATTGAGATCAAACAGGTTCATAGGCTGTGTTTTTTAGGAATTTTCTGCAAAGGAACAAAAAAGTTTGCAGAATCCAATGAATGTCTAATGGTCATTTCACTCCAATAACCACGTCCAACTATACGGAAGCATGAGTAATCCGCCGAAAAACTGAAATATTTCTCTCAAAATCGATGTTTATATGCTAAATTGTTATAATTTTGCAGCCAAATCTTTTCTATTCGACAGGATAAGAAGAGAAATTCAATATTCACAATTTAACAAAAGAAAAAGATGAAAGTAGCTATTGTTGGCGTAAGCGGAGCCGTAGGACAAGAGTTCCTGCGCGTGCTCGATGAGAGAAACTTCCCGATGGACGAGTTAGTTTTGTTCGGTTCTAAACGTAGTGCCGGAACAACATATACTTTCCGCGGTAAACAGATCGAGGTGAAACTCTTACAACACAACGATGACTTTAAAGGGGTAGACATTGCTTTCACTTCTGCCGGTGCAGGAACATCTAAGGAGTTCGAGAAAACAATTACCAAGTATGGTGCTGTGATGATCGACAACTCCAGCGCTTTCCGTATGGATGCCGATGTGCCTTTGGTGGTGCCTGAAGTAAATGCAGAGGATGCATTGGAACGTCCGCGCGGCGTTATCGCCAACCCGAATTGTACGACTATCCAGATGGTAGTTGCACTGAAAGCCATCGAAAAGCTTTCTCATATAAAAACCGTGCACGTGTCTACCTATCAGGCAGCAAGTGGTGCGGGTGCCGCTGCCATGGACGAATTGTACGAACAATATCGTCAAGTATTGGCAAACGAACCTGTGACTGTAGAGAAGTTTGCCTATCAGTTGGCTTTCAACCTGATTCCGCAGATTGACGTATTTACAGAGAACGGTTATACGAAAGAAGAGATGAAAATGTATAATGAAACACGCAAGATCATGCATTCTGACGTAAAAGTTAGCGCAACTTGCGTACGTGTTCCTGCATTACGTGCTCACTCTGAAAGTATTTGGGTAGAAACTGAACGTCCGATTTCCGTAGAAGAAGCTCGTGAAGCGTTCGCTAACGGTGAAGGTCTGGTGCTGCAGGACAATCCGGCTGAAAAAGAATATCCGATGCCGTTGTTCCTGGCAGGTAAAGATCCGGTATACGTAGGCCGTATCCGCAAAGACCTGACAAACGAAAACGGATTGACTTTCTGGATTGTAGGTGACCAGATTAAGAAAGGGGCTGCCCTGAATGCTGTTCAGATTGCCGAATATTTGATTAAAGTAAAAAATATCTAATATAACAGACTGGATATAATATCCGGACAACTATAGATAAGCCCAATAAATCAGCCGGTTTGCAATGTGATAGTGATCACAATGCAAGCCGGTTTTTTATTCTCCAAGCCGTAATTAGAGAGAAAATACCTATTCGTAGGTAAGAAGTCACTAGTTATAGGTATCAGCATTTACCAAAATAACTATTTATAGTGATTGATAGAAAGTCACTTTTTATCGAATTTTGCGCAAAACTTATCTATGAAATATTGTCTTTTTAATATAGCATTCTGGGGGCTACTATTTTTCAATTTATTTGAGGCCGCAGCTAATTTAAACATCTATACAATCTCGGGACGTGTGACCGAGGCAAAAACGAATTCCCCTTTGCCTGGTGCTTCTATTCTCATTAAAGGTACCTATTTGTGGGCCGTATCCAATCAGAAAGGAGAATTTACGATACAAGGAGTACAGGAGGGAAAATATAATCTGGAGGTTTCTTTTCTTGGTTATGTACCGGCAACAATTCCCGTAAATGTACGCAGCAATATCAATAACCTTCCTATCATACTCAAAGAAAATACACTTGCACTGGATGATGTAGTCGTCACTGCACAAGCACCCAAAAATGAATTAAACACGACGCTCACTATCGGAAATCATGCATTGGAACACCTACAGGTGTCCAACGTGAGCGATATCTCCGCTCTCCTTCCGGGAGGAAAAACTAAAGTGCCGGATCTTACCACCAATAATATCTTCTCATTACGCGACGGAGGGTCAACAGCTGGTAATGCCACATTTGGAACAGCCGTAGAAGTGGATGGGGTTCGTATTGGAAACAATGGTTCGTTTGGCAATATGAGCGGAGTGGATACCCGGAATATCACTGTTGCAGATATTGAATCGGTGGAAGTCATCACCGGAGTGCCTTCGGCAGAATATGGAGACTTGAATAGTGGTATGGTCAAGATTCACACCCGGAAAGGGAAAACACCCTGGAACATATTGCTGTCTATCAATCCTCGCACCGAACAGGTTTCATTTGCTAAAGGATTGGATTTAGGAAACGATAAAGGAGTCATCAACATAAACGGTGAGTGGACCAAGGCTACTCAAAAGTTGGTATCTCCCTATTCTTCTTATACAAGAAGGGGATTCTCTGCCGGATATAGCAACACGTTCCGCAACGTATTAAGATTCGACATCGGTGTTACAGGCAATATCGGAGGAATGAATACCAAAGATGATCCTGATGCCTATTCGGGAGAATACAACAAAGTGAGAGACAACGTATTCCGGGCAAACACTTCACTGGCCTGGCTGCTCAACAAATCGTGGATAACCAACCTCAAGTTCGACGCATCGATATATTACAATGATAATAACTCCCACGCGCATACGTTCTACTCGTATGCATCGGAGCAACCGGCTGTTCATGCCACGGAGGAAGGATATTTTATGGCAAACAAACTGCCATATACTTACTTTGCCGACCAAATCATCGACTCCAAAGAACTGGATTATGCCGCATCGTTAAAATATGAATGGAACAGACGGTTTAAGACTGTAAACAGCAACCTGAAAGCGGGTGTTCAATGGAAAGCAACAGGCAATGTGGGTGAAGGAGAATATTACAAAGACCCGTCATTGGCTCCGAACGGTTATCGTCCCCGTCCTTACACTACTTATCCATATATGCATAATGTTTCGCTTTATGCAGAAGAAAGTCTGTCATTTCCTGTGGGAAATACCATGCTTAGACTGATGGCAGGGGTACGTTGGGAACATTTGTTTATCAAGGGAACGAAATATAAGAACCTGAATACTCTTTCACCACGTTTCAATGCCAGATGGCAGTTGAACGAACATATCGCTATCCGTGGCGGTTGGGGAATTACCGAAAAACTTCCCTCTTTCTATATCTTGTATCCCAAACAGGAATATCGGGACATACAGACCTTCGGCTTTTCCTATAATAAGATTGAATCATCTTATATATATTATAGTCAGCCCTACACGTTATTGCACAATGAAAACCTACGCTGGCAACGGAATCAGAACGCAGAAATCGGTCTGGACGTCAACATTGCCCGTACCCGGATTTCATTAGTCGGTTATTTCAACCGTACCAAGCTGCCGTATAAATACGCAAGTACTTATACTCCGTTCTCCTATGATGTGCTCCAATTGCCGGATGGATTCACTATGCCGACTAACCCGCAAATCAATGTAGATAACCAGACAGGGATGGTTTACATACGCGACAATGCATCCAGTTACTGGACTCCTATGGATGTCAAAGTGACCGACCAGACTTTTGTAAAGTCAACTTCTCCCGACAATGGAATGGACGTGATTCGTCGCGGAGCGGAAATGATTGTTGATTTCCCGGAAATTACTCCGATTCGCACGCAATTCCGGGTAGATGCCGCTTATACTTATACGAAATACATCGACAACTCTTTATCGTATTATTATCAGAATGGATGGTCGCACACCAGTTTTGCCAATCGTTCTTACCAATATGTAGGTATCTACGCCAACGGCGACAACTTATCGACTACTGCCAACGGCAAGCGTACCCACTCGCTGGATGCCAATATCACAGCCATCACCCGTATTCCGAAAGCCAGACTGATTATCTCGTGCCGACTGGAAGCTTCGCTTGTGAAGCGTTCGCAGAACATCTCCGAGTATCAAGGAAAAGAATATGCTTTCAATGTGAGCGAAAGCAGTAATACCCAAACCGGGGGAAGTATCTATGACGGTAACTCTTATACCGCTATCTGGCCGGTAGCATACCTCGACCTGAATAATGAGATGCATCCTTTCACATCAGCGGAAGCCGCGAATCCGGAATTCTCCTACCTGATACGCAAATCGGGCAATGCCTATACATTTGCAGCAGACGGATATGATCCTTATTTTTCTGCCAATATCAATATCACCAAAGAGATTGGAGACTATGTATCTCTTTCTCTCAATGCGATTAATTTCACCAACTCACGGCCTTATGTAAAATCTCATGCAACGGGTGTAAGCGCTCTCTTCACCCCGGATTTCTATTATGGACTTACTTGCCGTATCAAATTCTAACTATATGAAACAATTCATCTACATATTATTACTAACAGTGACTGGCATCTTTGCGGGATGCACAGATATCGATAAAGAGAATCCGTATGACAACCAGTTGCACAGCCTGCAGGTTACTGCCGTATATCCGGACGGATACACGGATCATCTCCGGGAAGGAGTGACCGTAAAGATTGAAGATGTCGACCGTGGAAATTCTTACAAGGCTAAAACCGACAAGAATGGAGTGGCGCAATTCTCTTTGACCAAAGGTATATACCGCGTACAAGTCAGCGACAAAGGCGGAAAGGATATTTTCAACGGATTAGCTGATAATGTCAAACTAACCAGCGGAGACATATCTCTTAATCTCCCGCTCATTCATTCCAAGGCCGGGACGATCATTATTAAAGAGATTTACTGCGGAGGATGCACAAAGTTACCGCTGGAAGGAAATTATCAATCCGACAAGTACATTATCCTGCATAATAACGACTCGGAAGTGCAATATCTGGATAGTTTATGCTTCGGAGCACTCGACCCTTACAATTCACAAGCCACTAATGTATGGGTGACACAGGATGAAGCAACCGGAGCAACTATCTTCAAGGACTTTGCTCCCATCGTTCAGTGTATCTGGCAATTTGGCGGTACCGGTAAAACGTTCCCGCTTCAGCCGGGAGAAGATGCAGTGATTGCCATCAACGGAGCGGTTGACCATGCGGCACAATATCCGCAATCTGTCAACCTGAACAAACCCGGATATTTTGTATGCTATAATAATGTTTATTTTCCGAACACACAGTATCATCCGGCTCCGGGCGACCAGATCACACCGGATCATTACCTGAACGTAGTGTTGAAGACTGGCCAGGCGAACGCCTATTCATTCTCGATATTTTCTCCTGCCGCGGTTATTTTTAAAGCCAAGGATACCACGATACAGGACTTTGTTCTTAAAGAGGGAAGTATCATACAAAAACCGGGAAGTACTACGGATCAGGTGATAGCGGTACCACTCGATTGGGTGATTGATGGCACGGAAGTATATTATGGCGGTTCCTCCAACAATAAAAAGCGTATTTCTCCATCCATCGATGCGGGATATGTCACTCAAAGTGCCACATACAACGGACGCAGTTTATACCGTCATGTGGATGAAGAAGCGACACAGGAAGCGGGTTACGAAGTACTGGTAGATACAAACAACTCTTCTACCGATTTTTATGAACGGGAAAAACAATCTTTGCATGAGTGAGATGAAGAAAATATATATAACAGGTCTTTGGATTCTATGTCTGACATCCGGAGTTTCGGCACAGACTTATGACATCATCGAACGGCGTAACTCCTGGAATGCCGGGGCAAATGTCACAGGTATCATGATGGACAGTATTTCTGCTTCCTATGCCGAACTGTACGGAAAGAATAACCACGGTGATTTCCGCAACTATTACGAAGCAAAAGAAGCATGGAGTGCCGGAGCGGTAGCAAAGTCCATCACTCATCTGAAAGGTTATTCACTGACGGGTTCGTTCTCATTCGATCATACTTCAGGCAAGGATATGAGCGGTTCGATGTTTATCCACCCAGGATTTTATCCCGTAGACCTCCTGGAGTTCACACCCGGACGTAAAGACTTGCAAACTTACGCTTTCATGGGTGGTATTGCAACTGATATTTCACCCAACTGGCGATTAGGAGGAAAGATTGACTTTGCCGCCTCCAACTATTCCAAACGAAAGGACTTGCGGCATACCAATTACCGACTGGATTTGAAAATAGCCCCCAGCATCATGTATCATTCGGGAGATATGGCGATCGGCTTTTCCTATATTCTCGGCAAAAATAGCGAATCAGTAAAAGCAGAAGTCATCGGTACAGCCGAAAACTCTTACAATGCTTTTCTGGATAAAGGACTTATGTATGGAGCTTACGAGGCATGGGACGGGAGTGGAATCCATCTTAGTGAATCGGGTGTCAACGGTTTCCCCATCAAAGAATTGTCGAACGGGGGAGCCTTGCAACTTCAATGGAAAGGATTTTACGGAGATGCTGAATACACGTATTCTTCAGGTTCTGCCGGTGAAAGAGATGCTATCTGGTTTAAATTTCCAACCCACTGGATTACCTCCCATTTGAGTTATCATTTCAAACAGGGAAAGAAAGAGCATTTTCTGCGACTGAACTTGCAATGGTCACATCTGGTCAACAACGAAAATGTGATAACCAAAGAAACTGTGAACGGGATAACGAACACTCACGTACACGGTTCCAATCGTATTTTTGAGCAGGATGTTTTCTCCGTCCATCCCGAATATGAATTGATTAGTCCCCGCACGGAACTTCGCCTGGGAACGAATATATCAACATTCAGACGACTGACCACACAGATGTATCCTTATGTGGTTTCGGAAAAGATGATTTGTAGCCAGACTTATATCTCCAGCGTATTTCATCTAGGGAAACTCGACCTGAAAGCGGCTGCATCCTTTGCCATAGGAAACTTTACCGAGAAAAACAGGACTACGGCAACAGATACGGAACCGGGTGATCCGCCTTATCGGCTGACTGATTATTACAATCTGAAAAATGAATATGCAACCGCCCCACAAGCGACATTTCATCTCGGATTGCGCTATTATTTCAACCATGGAATTTATGCGGAAGTACAGGGTAGTTATACGCACGGTTTCAACCTGCAATATATAGATGGTTCGAACCGTTGGAACGAGACTATCAAATTAGGATATACTTTTTGAAAACAATGAATATATATAAACTAAATTATTAAGCAATGAAAAAGAGTTTGACATTTATCTTCGCAGCAGCGCTTTTGGTATCTTGCCAACAGGAAGAGAACGAAGCTACGACTCCTGCAAACAGTCGCATTACTATCTCTCCTATTATTACACGTGCTACGGAAGTTAACTTTGAGACCGGAGATAAAATCGGTGTTACAATCACCCAAAACGGTGACTTCGTATATGCAGAGAATAAACAGATGACATACAATGACGGAGTATTTGCAGGCGATTTACTCTGGTACCCGGAAGGAAATGACAAATCGCAAATAGTAGCCTATTATCCCTATAAAGAGGGTAATACTCCGGCTTCATTTACTGTTGAAACCGATCAGACTAGTGGATATGGAGCGTCAGATTTTATGGCAGCAAAGAAATCGGATGTACTTCCGACTACCAACGTTATAAGCATGAACTTCAAACACATGTTTACTAAATTAGTGATTAATGTAACAAAGGAAGTAGAAGCTAACATCTCGTCTATCGCATTGAAAGGTTCCATCCCGACTGCAACTCTTGATTTGAGTGCTCTCACAGTGACTGCTGATGCAAACGCCTCCGCAACAAGCATTGTTGCACAAGCCGTTAAAGCGAATGAGACATACCGCGCCATTATCGTTCCCCAAACAGTAGCCTTGACGCTTGAAGTAGCAACATCTGACGGCAAGACCTTGTCACAGAAGCTCACATCTACCACTTTGGCACAAGGAGGACAATACAGTGTGAACATTCGCGTGTTACCTGACGATATAGAAGTCAAACTTAGTGGTGACATTGAAAACTGGACAGATGAGGGTGAAATTGGAGCTGATAATGAGATTCCTTTCGAGGAACATCTCGATCAGAACTATTTCCTGTATGATAATGTAAAATATAAGACTGTAACTCTCTCAAACGGTACGACATGGATGGCTGAACCGCTTATTTATTTACCGAAAGGGTATACTCCTTCAAGTGATCCAACTGCTGATAGCCATGTTTGGTATCCGTATGAAATCACAGCCGACGGTGCAACCGTAGCTACAACAAAAGAAAGTGCCATAAAAGAATTAGGTTATCTATATGATTTCCAGGCTGCACTGGGTGGTAAAGAAATTACTGATAGTAATCTGACCTCCTTTGAAGGAGCACAAGGAATCTGCCCGAAAGGATGGCACATACCGACACGTCTGGAGTACTTTAATCTGGTAGGAAAAACAACGAATGATGCCGACGGCAAGGTACCGGCTGATGGTGATAAAGCTCTTTTTTATGATACAGCTTATGATGGAGCCAAAATATCATCACTGATGGATGCAGGATTCAATTACCAATTCTCCGGTGTTCGTATGGCAACAAGTCTTACAGGCGCCGGCAGCTACCAAAAAACTGCAATAGCAGATGACGCCAAGATTCAAGCTGCGTGGCATGGAAAACCGGCAATGAATTATCTCATGACTTCGACCGCCTACAAACCCATATACAATAGTACCAGCGGCCTACTAACCAATATACAGTTCTTTGGATTAATGAGTACAATCAATGCAACCAAGTATCCGGAAGGCAGATTATCATTATCTTATGTTAGCATTAAAGCCGGTATGCAAGTTCGTTGCATAAGGGATCAAGCCGGCAACTAAAAGACTAATATTTGTTTCATGCCTTGAAACCTTTAGTTTCTCGGTGAGAAACCAACAGTTTCAAGGTTTGAAACTACCAGTTTCACACTGGGAAACTAAAAGTTTCAAGTAAGGCTACTCCCCTCGCCCGTAAGGCGAACTACGATAAGCTATAAACAAACGAAAAACAGATTACAAACTATATAAAAACGAAGCAATAACAATGAAAACAAAAAAGCTAACAATCGCAATTGCCATCGTGGCAATGACTTTTATCGGAACTTCATGTGGTAACAAACAACAGAAAAGCGCATCAGAAGCGACTACAGAACAGTCTGCATCTTCCGCCTTGGAAATTGATTCTCTTCTTGCCAATGCCGAAAGCCTTGCAGGACAAGAAGTGACCATTGAAGGCGTCTGCACACATACCTGCAAACATGGCGCAAAGAAAATCTTCCTGATGGGTAGCGACGATACCCATGTGATCCGTGTAGAAGCGGGCACTTTGGGAGCATTCGATCCTAAATGCGTGAACTCCATCGTTCGTGTTACCGGAACACTGAAAGAACAACGCATTGACGAAGCCTACCTCCAGAACTGGGAAGCGCAACTCAAAGCACAGGCTGCCGAGAAACACGGAACCGGTGAAGCCGGATGCGACTCTGAAAAGAAAGCACGTGGTGAAACAGCCAACAGCCCTGAAGCCCGCATTGCAGATTTCCGTGCAAAAATAGCCGACCGCAAGGCAGAAACAGGAAAAGAGTATTTATCTTTCTATTTCATGGAAGCTGACTCGTATGAAGTGGAGTAGTAACATCCGTAAGTGGAGTCGGCTCATACACCGTGACTTATCATTTTTCTTTTCCGGAATGGTATTGATATATGCCATTTCCGGAATTGTAATGAATCACCGTGACACTATTAATCCGAACTTCTCCATCACACGGAAAGAGTATAAGATAGCAGAAAAGCTACCGGATAAAGCAGGAATGAATAAGGAGAAAGTGCTCACTCTCCTGGAACCATTGGGAGAAAGCGGCAACTATACCAAATATTACTTCCCGAAAACGGACGTAATGAAAGTATTCCTGAAAGGTGGCTCCAACCTTCTAGTAAACGTAAAGACAGGGGAAGCGATATATGAATCCGTCACCCGCCGCCCGCTTATCGGAGCAATGTCCCGTTTACATTACAACCCGGGACAATGGTGGACTTACTTCGCGGATATTTTCGCCATCGCTCTTATTATCATTACTCTCTCCGGCATCATCATGCTGAAAGGGAATAAGGGCATTATCGGCAGAGGAGGGATCGAAGTCATTGTCGGAATCTTGATTCCCATTCTTTTCCTTTTCTTCTTTTGAATAGAATAACAGATAAAATCAAATGGAACATATTATCGAATGTAACAATCTGACGCACTATTACGGCAAACGGTTGATTTACGAAAATCTTAGTTTCACAGTACCCAAAGGACGCATCTTGGGACTGTTGGGAAAGAACGGTACAGGCAAGACCACCACTATCAATATCTTGAGCGGTTATCTGAAACCCCGTTCAGGGGAATGTCGCATCTTCGGACAGGAGATTCAGACAATGGCACCGGCTCTGCGTCGCAATATCGGACTGCTCATCGAAGGTCATGTGCAATATCAATTCATGACCATCACCGAGATAGAGAAATTCTACGCAGCTTTCTACCCCGGTCAATGGAAAAAGGAAGCGTACTATGAACTGATGAATAAGTTGAAAGTCGCTCCCGGACAACGTATCTCGCGTATGTCCTGCGGACAACGTTCACAAGTAGCCCTCGGACTGATTCTCGCACAGAACCCGGAACTTCTCGTGCTGGATGATTTCTCCCTCGGACTCGATCCCGGCTATCGTCGCCTGTTTGTCGACTACCTCCGCGACTATGCCCGTTCAGAAGGAAAAACCGTCTTTCTGACCTCGCATATCATTCAGGACATGGAGCGGCTTGTTGACGACTGCATCATCATGGACTACGGAAAGATACTGATTCAGAAACCAATTGCCGAACTACTAGAAAAAGGACGTCGCTATACCTTCACTATTCCCGAAGGCTACGAACTTCCCGCATCTGATGATTTCTATCATCCTTCTGTCATGCGGAACCAGTTGGAGACTTTCTCTTTCCTTCAACCGGCAGAAACTGAAGCAAAACTGAAATCCATGTCAGTGCCCTACACTAATTTTCATAGTGAACAGGTGAATCTGGAAGATGCATTTATCGGCCTGACAGGCAAATACTAGAATCGTTGATAATTGATAAAAACAATGTACGCTATATTTTATAAAGAATGGATAAAGACACGGTGGTATTTTCTACTTGCCGTGCTCGCCACACTTGGTTTTACAGGCTACTGTATGCTCCGCATCAACCGGGTGGTAGAAATGAAAGGGGCTGCTCATGTGTGGGAAGTGATGCTGCAACGAGATGTCATCTTCATTGATATGTTGCAATATATCCCTCTGATTGCGGGAATTTTGATGGCTATTGTGCAGTTTGTTCCCGAAATGCAGCGCAAATGCCTGAAACTGACTCTCCATCTGCCTTATCCGGAGTTGAAGATGACAGGTAATATGCTACTTTCGGGATTAGTGTTGCTACTTGTCTGCTTCGCTTCCAATTTTCTGTTGATGGAAGTATACCTGAATGGAATACTTGCCCATGAACTGAAGAACCACATATTGCTCACCGCTTTAACGTGGTATCTTGCCGGGATTTCCGGCTATCTGCTTGTGGCCTGGATCTGCCTTGAACCGGCATGGAAACGTCGTATTCTGAATCTCATTATCGCAGTATTATTACTCCGAATCTTCTTTCTGTCGCCCACACCGGAAGCATATAACAAGTTCCTCCCTTATTTAGTGGTTTATACATTGTTGACAGCTTCTTTCTCGTGGCTTTCTATCGTACGATTCAAGGCCGGAAAGCAGGACTAGGAGCAATTAAAAATTAAAGACTAAAAATTAAAAGATTGAGTAATGAGACGTTTCAGTACTATATTATTATATGTAACCATCGCTTTTCTGCTTCTCTGGCAGTTGCCCTGGTGTTACAATTTCTTTGTCGTAAAGCCGGAGAAAACTCCCTTTACCCTGTACAGTTTCGTAATTGGCGATTTCGCACAGATGGGACAGGAAGAGGGAAAAGGAAGCGTGCGTCGCGACCTGGCAGGTAATATTTATTCGGAAGCAGCTTTCGACAGTATCCTGCCTATGTTTTATTTTCGTCAGTTGATGTCCGATGAGCGTTTTCCGGATACCATTAAAGGGATAGCAGTAACTCCTAAAATGGTACAGACGGAGAATTTCAACTTCCGCAGTGTACCTTCGGATATCAATGCGCCTTCCATCGGACTTTATCCTCTGATGGAATCCATGTCAGGACGTGTAGACCTGAAAATGCCGGATGACGTATTCCGCATCACCTCCAAAGGAATCGAGTTTATCGACATGGCCTCCAACAGCGTAAAGGAAGACAAGAGTCTTCAGTTTACCGAAGCTATGACTAAAAAGGAGTTTCGTTTCCCGGCAACAGAGATCGTAGGAAATCCAACGGTGAAAAAGGAGTATGACGAAGGTTATCTTCTATTGGATGCCGACCGCCGTCTGTTTCATCTGAAACAGGTGAAAGGGCGTCCGTATGTTCGTGCCATCACCTTGCCTGAAGGACTGACACTGGAACATCTGTATCTGACAGAGTTCAGAAATAAGAAAACACTTGCGTTCATGACCGATGTCAACAATGCTTTCTATGTACTGCAGAGCCGGACATACGAAGTAGTGAAAACAGGAATTCCTGTATTCAATCCCGAAACGGATGCATTAACCATCATCGGTAATATGTTCGATTGGACGGTACGTGTGACTACTCCGACCTCTGATAATTATTACGCATTGAATGCCGACGATTATTCATTGATTAAAAAATTAGAGAACGCATCGTCTACTCATTCCATGCCCGGTATTACTTTCACATCTTATACTGATAAATATGTAATACCACGTTTCGAATAGTATTCCCATATTGAATGTAACAGTTGTAAGGGACTATCAAAAGTCAATCTATTAAATATGACTTAGGGTAGTCCCTTACAGTTTTCTTCCCATGCGTGTATAGGAAACAAAAAGAATTACAATCTTTTCTTCTGTAAGTATGGGCTTTTTCCGGCAAGAAAGTTTATCTTTGCCGACTCATTCAAATATTCAGACCGCAATTGCTTCTGCATTATACACAAACAAATACGGTAAAACGAAAAAACTCAAATTAAAAACCGTATGAAAGTTTACAAAGCATTTGCTTTCCTAAGTATCTTCATCATATTGTTCTATAATTGTTCGCTCCCTGCTAATGACGAAGAAAAAGGAGATTCAGAGGGAGAGGATACAGTTACCTCCGAACTTCCCTGGGAAGGAGAGATGGACAAATTCACCATCAATTCTAAAGAAGGAATCCATCTGAATGATCCATACGAAGACGCCGGAACAGCTTATGTCACCATTCCTTCCACCTCTGTAAAAAATACCCGTTGGGAATTTGGAGTTCACCTCACCTTTAATCCTTCCGCTAACAATTATGCACGATTTTATCTGACTTCTTCCTCAAACATTCTTTCCGGTAATTTAAACGGTTATTATATTCAGATAGGAGGAGCCAAAGATAATGTAACTCTTTATCGTCAAAACGGAGACCAATCTAAACTACTGGCTTCGGGAAGAGAGTTGATGAAAGGAGACTCTTCACCGAAACTATATATAAAAGTAGAACGTGACAATAATGGTTACTGGACTTTTTGGACACGACGTGAATCCGAGAATGAATACGTAAAAGAAAAACAAATAAAAGATACCGATATACAAACTTCCCGCTACTGCGGTATATACTGCATTTACACCAAAACCCGCTGTAAAGGATTTACATTTCATCACATACAGCTATCTAATAACGTAGAAACGGACACTACACCTGATGAAACACCCGATCATCCCGGAACAGACATTCCAGATAATCCGAACACCCCCGAATTACCGAAAGATGTGAGAGGTATGCTTCTTTTCAATGAAATCATGTATAACAATGCTACTGATGGTGCAGAATATATAGAAATCTACAATCCGACTGAACAGGCTATCATTTTACCGGCACTTTATCTATATAAGATGTATAAAGACGGGGCAATATACAATACTACCATCCTTCAAAATGAAAGTCCTTCTACTCCCCTAACCATTCCTGCCAAAGCATATCTTTGCTTCACGAAATACTTCAACAGAGTTGTTCAGAAACATAAAGTCGGTGGAGAAAATATAATAATTATACCGAACTTCCCGGCACTGAACAATAATGGCGGGTATCTGGCACTTTCAAGTAGTAAAGAGACTGCACCAGGACATACTTTTGACACTTGTTGTTTTAGAGATGAAATGCACACCATTGATAAAATAACCGGCGTTTCGCTTGAAAAGAAATCTCCGGAGTTGTCCTCGCTCAACAAAAACTGGCGTTCCTCCAAACATGCCACCGGAGGCACACCCGGAATAAAAAATATGTAAGAGTATGTATATCTATGATAAATTCCCTACATTTGTAGGCAAAGTAAACAAGTTCCGGATATTCATCCTCAAACGAATTTAAACAGCAGATATGAGTCCAGCCGTTATATCTATTACTACTGTGGCATACTTTATCATCCTGTTCACTATCTCTTATATAGCAGGACGCAAAGCCGACAATGAAGGATTCTTTGTAGGAAACCGTAAATCAGCCTGGTATATCGTTGCCTTTGCCATGATCGGTTCCACCATTTCCGGAGTCACCTTCGTTTCCGTTCCGGGTATGGTACAGGCAAGTCGCTTTTCTTACCTGCAGATGGTGCTGGGATTCATAGTAGGACAAATTATCATTGCATTTGTACTTGTTCCCCTCTTTTATCGCATGAATCTGGTTTCCATTTATGAATATCTGGAGAACAGGTTCGGAAGCTCTTCCTACAAGACGGGAGCCTGGTTCTTTTTTATTTCAAAGATGCTAGGGGCAGCCGTCCGGCTCTTTCTCGTATGCCTGACATTGCAGTTTCTTATCTTCGATCCTTTCCATCTCCCATTCCTGTTGAACGTGATCCTTACGGTATTTATCGTATGGCTTTACACTTTCCGCGGTGGAGTGAAATCATTGATATGGACGGATGTTCTAAAAACATTCTGCCTGGTAGTGTCGGTTGTACTTTGCATCTATTATATTGCTTCCAGCCTGCATCTGAGTTTCAGCGGTCTGGTTAGTACGATTTCAGATAGTGACTTTTCCAAGACATTCTTTTTTGACGATGTCAACGACAAACGATATTTCTTCAAACAATTCCTGGCAGGTGTATTCACCGTTATTGCCATGAACGGGCTCGACCAGGATATGATGCAGCGCAATCTTAGCTGCAAGAACTTCCGGGACTCGCAGAAAAATATGATTACCAGTGGAATCTCACAGTTCTTTGTCATTCTGCTTTTTCTGATGCTAGGAGTACTGTTATATACGTTTACAGCACAGCAAGGCATTGGGAATCCGGAAAAAAGCGACGAGTTGTTTCCGATGATTGCTACCGGAAATTATTTTCCCGGCATAGTCGGAATATTATTCATTATCGGACTGATAGCCTCCGCCTATTCTGCAGCCGGTTCTGCCTTGACGGCACTGACCACTTCCTTTACCGTAGATATTTTACATGCACAGATAAAAGGAGAGGCGGCACTTAGCAAGATACGCAAACAGGTACATATCGGTATGGCAATTGTGATGGGGGCAGTCATTTTTGTATTCAATTTGCTGAACAACACCAGTGTGATTGATGCGATTTACACATTGGCCAGTTATACGTATGGTCCTATCTTAGGGTTGTTCGCTTTCGGCATCTTCACCAAGAAACAAGTTTATGATAAATATATTCCGTTGGTAGCTATCGCTTCTCCTATTCTTTGCTATATCCTGCAACGAAATTCGGAAGCATGGTTCAACGGTTACCAAATTAGTTACGAGCTGCTATTATTTAACGCTGCATTTACTTTCATCGGACTTTGCTTCCTCATTCGAAAGAAATCAACGATGGACAATACGACAGTTCTTTAATATTAAGATGAAGATGAAGAAGAAAATTAATTGCTTCATACCTTTCGGCACTCCGGAAGATACCATGCAGACAGTAAAGGAACTACAAGTGTCAGAGCTAGTAAATAAGATCTATTTATTAGGTTCGGAGCCCGGTAAGAAAGCTCTTCCGGGTTGTGAATATCTCTCTGTTAAAGGGTTCTATTCCACAGACACAATGAAAACAATTGCAGCCAATGCCAATACGGAATATACTCTGTTCTACTTGAAACAAACTCCATTAAAACTGGGACTGTATGCCTTGGAACGCATGGTGCAAATCATAGAGAACGATAAAAAGAATGGAATAGTTTATGCCGACCACTATCAGCTGATTAACGGAGAACTTAAACAAGCACCTGTCATTGACTACCAATTAGGAAGCGTCCGGGATGATTTCGATTTCGGTTCCATGCTTCTATTCAGTTCTTCTGCCTTCACTAAAATAGCAGATGCTTTGCGTGAAGAGTACAAATACGCAGGACTATATGCTATGCGTCTATTCATCTCTTACAAATATTCAATTGTGCACATCAATGAATATCTATACACCGAAATTGAAACAGATACCAGAAAAAGCGGAGAGAAACAATTCGACTATGTAAACCCCAAAAATCGGGAAGTACAAATTGAAATGGAAGCTGCCTGTACCGAATACCTGAAATGTATTGATGCTTATTTCATGCCTACTTCTTCACGGCCTGTAAATCTTCACAGCGAAAACTTTGAATTCGAGGCATCTGTCATCATCCCTGTACGCAATCGTGCTCATACAATCCGCGATGCTGTCAATTCGGCTTTAAACCAACGGACCACTTTCTCTTTTAACATTATTGTTATCGACAATCATTCCACCGATGGAACGACGGAAATTCTCCAAGAACTAAGTAGCGATAAAAGATTGATCCATATCATCCCCCAAGAACATGATTTAGGTATAGGAGGGTGCTGGAACAAGGGTATATGTCACGAAAAATGCGGAAAGTTCGCTATACAGTTAGATAGTGACGATTTATATAAAGATGAATCCACTTTACAAAAAATCGTAGACACCTTTTATAAGGAAAGCTGCGCAATGGTCATAGGTACCTATCTAATGACCGACTTCCAACTGAACGAAATACCCCCCGGTATCATTGACCACAAAGAGTGGACACCGGAAAATGGAAAGAACAACGCTCTACGTATCAATGGTTTGGGTGCTCCACGAGCTTTCTACACTCCTATTCTTCGTAATATCAAATTGCCGAATACCAGCTATGGTGAAGATTACGCCATAGGATTACGAATCTCACGGGAGTATAAGATCGGACGTATCTATGATGTAATATACCTCTGTCGCCGTTGGGAAGGTAACTCTGACGCCGCATTAAGCACAGAAAAAGTCAATCGGAACAACTTCTACAAAGACCGAATCCGCACATGGGAAATTAAGGGCAGAATCCAGATGCATACTATTGATGAAGAGTTTCAGGAACTTGTAGAGGAAATGATAGAAAACCAAAAAGAAAACTGGGAACTTGCGAAAAGGAACTATGAAGCGTTGGAAGAAAATCTGGAAAAGAAAAAAGTCTTGAAACTGAAGGAAGAAGATAGAGAGATGAAAGTTAGAATTTTCCCGAATCCTCAACGCATCCTCTCGACCATGGCAAAAACAGATAGTCGTTCTATCCAGGAAAGGCCTTGTTTCTTATGCGGGAAAAACCGCCCCGCAGAGCAAACATATCTACCATTCGGACATTATGAGGTATGCCTCAACCCCTACCCCATTTTTCAGCGTCACTTGACAATAATCGACAAGGAACACACTCCACAAAGCATGAAAGGACGTTTTGAAGATATGCTTCACTTAGCTGAAAACCTGGACGAGTTCTATATACTCTATAACGGACCGGAGTGCGGTGCTTCCGCCCCTGACCACATGCATTTCCAGGCAGCAGGAAAAGAAGAAGAACTGACTAACCCTTTTGCGCTGAATTTCTTGAAGAGTATATTAGAAAATGAAAACGGCGTAACAACTTATGTAGACAATGTATTCACAACTTGCATAGGTATGACATCAGGTCTGAAAGTTGACTTAATGCAACAATTTGAAAAGGTCTACCAAAATCTTTCCATCATTTATTCGGATAAGGAACCTTTAATCAACATGATAACCTGGTATGGTCTCGATAAAATAAGCCATTTCGGAGGTGACGAAATAGAAGTATGGAATTGCATCATTTTCCTACGCTCAAAACATCGTCCCGATTGCTATTATACCCCAAAAGAAAAAGGGCTATTAATAAGTCCGGCTGTTGCAGAAATGGGTGGCATATTCCCGATTGTCAGAGAAGAAGACATGGATAAATTAAACGCCAAAAAACTCACAGAGATTTACAAGGAGATAAGTTTATCTCCCCAACAATTAAATACTCTATGCGATCAATTATTCAAAAAGAAATAGTAATAAAGTAATATGCGAGTCCCCTTAATAAGTGTTGGTATTCTTTCCGGGAAAGAGATTGAATTTTCTTTCCCTATAAAATTTATCTCTTCCGACGAAACAGAAAGCTCCGGTATGCAAAAGGCTATTTACCGGGATGGGAAGATTCATTGGCAAGGGAAAGAATATAATGAATTATCTTTCACTCCCCAACAAGGTGCACCTGCTTTCTTTGAACTGAAAGATGTGACCATCGGAATCAATTTCCATTGGGAACGCAAAGAAGTCCAGAAATTCAAAGGGGAGTTAAAGATCATCGTCGAAGGGGAACAACTTACTGCTATCAATATTATTTCCATCGAAGAATATCTCATCAGTGTGATTTCATCAGAAATGAGTGCTACTGCTTCTTTAGAACTACTAAAGGCACATGCTGTTATTTCCCGAAGTTGGCTGTTGAATAAGTGGAAGACAGAGAGTAGAAAACAGGAAATGAAGAACGAGAAAACAGGAAAGTCTATACAGAAGGATAGCGCAACCTGTTCTCCATCTTTCGTTTCGGATTCTCAATTTATCAAATGGTATGACCACGAAGCGCACAAAAACTTTGACGTATGCGCAGACGATCACTGCCAACGGTATCAAGGAATCACACGTGCCTCAACACCACAAGCTATCGAAGCAGTCACTGCTACCCGGGGCGAAGTATTGATGTATGCAGGAACGATTTGTGATGCCCGTTTCTCTAAATGTTGCGGCGGGGCTTTTGAAGAGTTCCAGAATTGTTGGGAAAACGTAAAGCACCCCTATCTCATCGGTCAACGGGATTGTAAGATCGAAGACCAACTACCCGATTTGACAATAGAGACGGAGGCTGATAAATGGATTCGTACTTCTCCTGTCGCATTCTGCCACACGCAGGACAAAAAGATCCTAAGCCAGGTTTTAAACAACTATGACCAGGAAACGACAGACTTCTATCGTTGGAAAGTCTGCTACTCCCAACAAGAACTTTCAACCCTGATTCATCAACGTTCGGGGATTGATTTCGGGCAAATTCTGGACTTAATTCCTATAGAACGGGGAACGTCGGGACGCCTTGTCCGATTGAAGATTGTAGGAACCTTGCGGACACTTATTATCGGAAAAGAGCTGGAAATACGTCGTACCCTATCTACTTCCCATCTTTATAGTTCTGCCTTCGTAATAGACAAGGAATATAAAGAAAAGGGACATAAAAAAGATAAAAATCCTTCACGATTCATCCTTATCGGAGCCGGATGGGGACATGGAGTAGGACTTTGTCAGATTGGTGCTGCCGTAATGGGAGAGCAAGGTTATAAGTATGAAGAAATACTGTCTCACTATTACCCCGGCAGTACGCTCGAAAAACAATATCAATGAAAAAAAGAACAATGCCATGACAACACCCACTATAAAAAGAAATCCCTGGAGCTGGATACCAACCCTCTACTTCGCAGAAGGGCTGCCCTATGTAGCGGTAATGACGATTGCTGTTATCATGTACAAGCGTTTGGGATTATCCAATACGGAAATAGCTTTATACACTTCCTGGCTCTATCTTCCCTGGACTATCAAACCTCTATGGAGTCCATTCGTCGATCTGGTGGAAACAAAACGGGCTTGGATTATTGCCATGCAAGGTTTCATCGCCGCCGGATTTGCAGGGATAGCCTTCTTTATCCCAACTGCACATTATGTACAGTTGACTCTTGCTTTTTTCTGGTTGCTAGCCTTCAGCTCCGCTACACATGACATCGCTGCAGATGGTTTCTATATGCTCGGACTCAATAATAAGGAACAATCTTTCTTTGTCGGTATCCGGAATACCTTCTATCGGCTTGCCAACATTTTCGGGCAGGGAATTCTTGTCATGCTGGCAGGATGGTTGGAAACATCACAAAACAATATTCCCTTGGCATGGAGTATTACATTCTACCTTCTTGCAGGATTGTTTCTTGCTCTTACTATCTATCATCGTCTGATTCTCCCCCATCCTGATTCGGACATTAAACGTCCCGGACTCACACCGGGTAAATTGTTGGGAGATTTTCTTCTGACCTTTGTCACCTTCTTCAAGAAAAAGAACCTGGGTCTCATGTTCTTTTTCCTTCTCACTTACCGGTTGGGAGAATCACAGTTAGCCAAAATAGCTTCTCCTTTCCTGCTCGATGCTACCGATAAAGGTGGGCTAGCTTTATCTACCGCAACTGTCGGAATGATCTATGGAACTATAGGCGTCATAGCTTTATTAGTTGGCGGAATCATCAGTGGTTTCCTCGTTTCCCGCGACGGATTCAGAAAATGGATATTACCTATGGCGTTAGCTATCAACCTTCCTGATCTATTATATGTATGGATGGCTGCCGCCACTCCGGATAATCCTATATTTATAGCCATTTGCGTAGCTATCGAACAACTGGGCTATGGTTTCGGCTTTACCGCTTATATGCTATATCTGATTTATATTGCGGAAGGCGAACACAAAACGGCGCACTATGCTATCGGAACCGGGTTTATGGCACTTGGTATGATGCTTCCGGGGATGCCTGCAGGATGGATACAGGAGCATCTCGGATACACCAACTTCTTTATTTGGGTTTGTATTTGTACCCTACCCGGTATCGTCGCCTCATTAATGATCCGCAACCGACTGGAAGATTCTTTCGGAAAGAAACAATAAACTTACTTATTAACTTAACACATTAAAAAGTGACAGTCATGAATACAACAAGTAACAAACGCCTTTTGGCACTCGATGTAATGCGAGGCATTACTATCGCAGGAATGATTCTGGTTAATAATCCGGGCTCTTGGGGACATGCATACGCTCCCCTAAAACATGCCCAATGGAACGGTCTTACCCCCACAGACCTGGTTTTCCCTTTCTTCATGTTTATCATGGGAATCTCCACCTACATCTCACTTAAAAAGTATAACTTTACATTCAGTACTCCGGCTGCCCTGAAAATAATCAAAAGAACCATTGTTATTTTCCTTATCGGAATAGCCCTCAACTGGTTTGCCTTACTGTGTTACACCCACAATCCTCTCCCATTTGAGCAAATTCGCATCTTGGGAGTCATGCAGCGTCTTGCGCTCTGCTATGGTGCTTCAGCACTTATTGCCTTGCTATTGAAACACAAGTATATACCTTATCTGATTGTGGTATTATTAGTAGGTTATTTCATTATTCTCATTACCGGTAATGGTTTTGCCTACAACGAAACGAATATTCTTTCCATCGTCGACCGCAGCATCTTGGGAGACGCTCATATGTATCAAGACAACCACATCGACCCGGAAGGACTTCTTAGCACTATTCCTTCTATCGCACACGTATTGATCGGATTTTGCGTCGGCAAACTACTCATGGAAGTAAAAGATATACATGAAAAATTGGAACGGCTTTTCCTTATCGGTACTATCCTGACTTTTGCAGGTTTCCTATTTAGCTATAGTTGCCCATTCAACAAAAAGATATGGTCGCCCACCTTTGTGCTGGTCACTTGCGGATTAGGCTCCAGCCTATTAGCTTTACTCGTCTGGATTATCGATATCAAAGGATGTAAAAAATGGAGCCGTTTCTTTGAATCTTTCGGAGTGAATCCTCTCTTTATTTATGTAATGGCAGGTGTCATCGCCGTTTTGGTAGGTGCTATCACCGTCACTTATCAGGGAGAAAGTGTCTCCATCCAACAAGTCGTCTACAGATGTGCCCTCCAACCTGTTTTCGGGGATGAAGGAGGTTCTCTTGCCTATGCTATCCTCTTTGTCTTACTTAACTGGTCAATAGGCTATATATTATACAAAAAGAAAATATACATTAAGATATGATACTCATTGCAGATAGTGGTTCTACCAAAACCGACTGGTGCATCGTTTTCAACGACACCCCAATCAAACGAATTGGAACGAAAGGAATCAATCCCTTCTTCCAATCAGAAGAAGAGATTCAACAAGAGCTGACACATTCCCTTTTGCCACAACTACCGGAAGGAACGATCAACTCCGTCTTTTTTTATGGTGCAGGATGCACTCCCGAAAGAGCTCCCGTTCTCCGACGAGCCATTGCCGACAGCCTACCCGTGATCGGAAATATCAAAACCAACTCGGATATGCTTGCCGCTGCCCGCGGACTATGCGGACATGAAGCTGGGATTGCCTGCATCCTCGGCACAGGTTCCAACTCCTGTTTCTACAACGGTGAAGAGATTGTCAACAACATCTCCCCTCTCGGATTCATCCTGGGAGATGAAGGAAGCGGCGCTGTCCTTGGCAAATTACTGGTAGGAGACATCCTGAAGAACCAGCTTCCACCCGCCATCAAAGAAGCTTTCTTAAAACAGTTCGACCTGACGGCTCCCGAAATCATTGACCGGGTGTATCGCCAACCCTTCCCGAATCGTTTTCTGGCAAGTCTCTCCCCCTTTATAGCGCAACATCTGGAAGAGCCGGGGATACGACAATTAGTGCTTGATAGTTTTATTGCTTTCTTCCGAAGAAACGTAATGCAATATGATTACACGCAGTACCCTGTACATTTTATCGGATCAGTGGCTCACTGCTACAGGGAGATATTACAAGAAGCTGCACAAGAGACAGGAATCAGAATCGGAAAGATTCTGCAAAGTCCGATGGAGGGGCTAATTTTATATCATACCGCTTCATCTCAATCCTTGTAATTTGTATTTTTAGTCAATTGCCATTATCAATATGCAGATAACTGAACAACCGTCGCTCTACGACAATCTGGAAAAGAAGTCCGTACGAGAAATATTAGAAGACATTAACCGGGAAGACCAAAAGGTAGCGTTAGCCGTACAAAAAGCCATTCCACAAATCGAACAGCTCGTCAACCAAATTGTACCCCGCATGAAACAGGGTGGACGTATCTTTTACATGGGTGCAGGTACCAGTGGGCGCTTGGGAGTGCTGGACGCTTCCGAAATTCCTCCTACTTTCGGAATGCCCCCAACCTGGATTATCGGATTGATAGCCGGGGGGGATACAGCCCTGCGCAATCCGGTAGAAGGTGCCGAGGACGATATGAGCCGAGGATGGGAAGAACTTACGGAATATCATATCAATCAAAAAGATACAGTGATTGGCATTGCCGCTTCGGGCACTACTCCTTATGTAATCGGTGCCTTACGGGAGGCCCGCAAGCATGGCATCCTGACAGGTTGCATCACCAGCAATCCGAATTCTCCGATGGCGGCAGAAGCAGATGTCGCCATCGAAATGATTGTCGGTCCGGAATATGTCACAGGAAGTTCGAGAATGAAATCAGGCACCGGACAGAAAATGATTCTGAACATGATTAGCACGTCGGTGATGATTCAACTCGGACGGGTAAAAGGAAATAAGATGGTAAACATGCAACTTAGTAATCATAAACTGGTAGAAAGAGGAACCAGGATGATTATGGAGGAACTGGGATTAGATCATGACCATGCACAAAAATTATTGTTGTTACACGGTTCTGTAAAAAAAGCGATTGACGCTTACCGATATTCTCAAGATCATTAAAATCTCTACTTACTCTTGTTTAATCAAGAGTATATTATACGCATCACATACCAATCTTATTAATACGGAATATAACACATTAACCATTATTATTCATCCGACAGTCTCATAGATACAATACAAAAAGATTTTGAAACAAAATCAAAAACATTTATTGAACAAACCGGTTTGTTCACACTTCTTCATTTTATCCCCAAAGAAAAAAACTTCAAGAAATAGTAGATTAGTATCAACAGAATAAATAATTGAAACATACCCAAAGCCCGTTCTTATCAATACCAACTATCTTTGCATCGTGTCACAGTACAGACGAAAAATAAACCATTTCTGGAATTTAAGACACAAAGAAGATAATCTCGCTAAATATAATATTTATGAAGAAGAACATTTGCATCATTTTGAGCCTGTTGTTATATACAATAGGAATGCAGGCAGAAGTAAGACTTCCCGGAATCTTTTCCGACAAGATGGTTTTACAACGTGACACCCCTATCCCATTATGGGGTTTTGCAGATCCTAAAGAAACTGTTGTTATTGAATTCAACGGAAAGCAATACAAAACCCGGGCTTCCCAAACAGGAGAATGGGCGGTCAACCTGCAGAAGCACAAGGCCGGAGGTCCCTACGAATTGAGAGTCAACCAGAAAATAATACAAGATGTATACATCGGCGACGTGTATCTATGCAGCGGACAATCGAATATGGAACTTACCGTAAAGCGCGTCATGGATAAATACAGGGATGAAATCATGTCGTATGAAAACAATCTGATCCGTTATACCAAAACGTCGTACGCTTACAACTTTATCGAGCCTCAACAAGATAGCAATAATGAATGGAAAATCTGTACCCGGGAGAATACGTTGGACTTCGCAGCCCTATGTTATTTCTTTGCAAAAGAAATGCAGGCAGAAAAAGGAGTTGCAATTGGCATTATCAATAGTAGCTGGGGAGGGACAAACATAGCATCATGGTCTACCCGCCAGTCACTCGAGAAATATGCCAGATTCCGGGAAAAGCTCCAGTCCCCACAGTACTTCCATCCTGATTATCCGGATTCTGTGAAGAACGCCCAAAAAGAACAAGTGAATCAATGGCATCGACAGCAATCGGCAAATGACCTTGGGAACAAAGAAAAATGGACAAGTGACGGTTTCGACGCTTCAGATTGGAAAAAAGTGGATGTATTCAACTCCAATTGGGGAGGTAGCTGGAACACTCCTCTCAATGGAGTCCATTACTTCCGCCAGCGAATTAACATACCCGAATCATTAGCCGGACAACAAGCTGTTTTACGCGTGGGAACACTAAAAGACTCGGATGCTACCTATATAAACGGTATCTGTGTAGGAAGAACAAGTTATCAATATCCTCCGCGTATTTACCAAGTCCCGACAGACTTACTCCGTGCCGGTGAAAACGAGATTGTCATCCGCCTTGTCAGCAGTGCCGGACGTCCGGAATTTGTAAAAGGGAAGCCTTACCAATTGGAAATAGCCGGTCAGACAATTCCACTGACCGCTATGTGGCAGCATAAAATAGGCTGTACAATGAAGCGTATTCCTTCCACTATCGGATTCCAAAATGAACCCACCGGACTATATAATAGTATGATTCATCCGCTACGCAACTACGGAATACGAGGCATAATCTGGTATCAGGGAGAGTCGGATACGGGTCCTGAAGGTAGCAAACATTATGAAAGACATCTGATTGATCTTGTAAACGACTGGCGTACCCAATGGAACAATAAAAACCTGCCTTTCGTCATTGTGCAACTTGCGAATTACCAACAAAGAAGCAAAGTGCCTGTAGAAAGTGGCAACGCACAAGTACGTGAAGCACAACGCAAGGCAAGTCTCCAGTTAAAGAATGTCGGACTGGCCACTGCCATTGATTTAGGTGAAAGTAATGATATTCATCCACTCAACAAAAAAGACTTGGCACACCGTTGTGTGCTTCAAATGAACAAACTTTCTTTCGGTGAGAAGAATATCGTAGCGGAAGGGCCTATGGCTGAAGCTGCCGAATTAAAAGAAAACGGTCGGATCGTTATCTCTTTCAGGCAAGGAACAGGCTCTTTAAAGCAAGCTAAATCATTAGAAGGCATTGCCATTGCTGCCAATGATGGAAAATATAAATTTGTAGAGGCCTATACCGAAGGGGATAAAGTAATTGCTTTATGGAACGGAAAAGGAATACCGGCAAGCATCCGCTATGCATGGGAAAACAATCCACCCTCTTCCATCTATAATACAGAAGGACTTCCTGCATCCAGTTTCCAATTACCAATTATCAACAAATAGAATATCCGGTTACTGTGAAACATAAGATCAATGATTAACAACAAATTACTAAATATTGAAACCATGAAAAAGTTATTTCTATTCTTCTACCTCTCTGTTGTGAGTATAGCGGCATTTGCCGCTGAACAATTTGTAATATTCACACCGGCCGGTAATCATTTTCCGTTGGTTGCCAACGGAGTTCCTTGTCCGATATACATAGATTCTTCCGAAGACAAAGGGGTAATGATTGCTGCCGGCAATCTTCAACAAGACATACTGCAGGTATGCGGAAAAAAGCCCGAACTCTTAACAAGCACAAGTTCGAAACGGTGTATCATTGCAGGTACTTATGGCACTCCTTTTATAAAGAAGCTGATGTCAGCAGGCAAAATAGACAAAAAGGAATTGGATGGAAAAAATGAAAAATACATCCTGCAAGTCATCGCCAATCCTTGCGAGGGAATAGATGAAGCGGTAGTTATCATCGGCAGCGACAGACGCGGCACTATTTATGGTATCTACGAGCTTTCTGAACAGATGGGAGTATCTCCCTGGTATTGGTGGGCAGATGTTCCCGTCATGAAACAAGCAAATGTATATATTAAACCCGGACAATACTCGGACGGAGAGCCGGCCGTAACCTATCGCGGTATCTTTCTGAATGATGAAGCACCGTGTCTTACCCGATGGGTAAAACACACATACGGCACCAACTACGGCGACCATCGTTTTTATGCACGGGTGTGTGAACTGATACTACGCCTGAAAGGTAATTTCCTTTGGCCGGCCATGTGGAGCTGGGCTTTCTATGCTGACGACCCGCAGAATAGTAAAACAGCAAGTGAAATGGGAGTCATTATCGGCACGTCCCACCACGAACCGATGGCACGCAACCATCAGGAATGGTCACGCAAGCGCAAAGAATATGGTGCATGGGATTATACAACTAACCAAAAAGTGATCGATCAGTTTTTCCGTGAAGGCATCGAACGGATGCAGGGTACAGAAGATATCGTAACCATCGGTATGCGCGGAGACGGTGACGCAGCCATGAGTAAAAGCACCAATGTGAAACTTCTGGAGAATGTAGTCAAGAATCAGCGCAAGATTATTGAAGAAGTCACCAAACGTCCGGCCAAAGAGACTCCGCAAGTATGGGCGTTGTATAAAGAAGTATTGGATTATTACGATAAAGGTATGCGTGTGCCCGATGATGTTATCATGCTATTGTGTGATGATAATTGGGGCAATGTATGCCGCCTGCCAAATGCCAAAGAACGCAAGCATCCGGGCGGTTGGGGCATGTATTACCATGTAGACTACGTAGGTGCTCCGAGAAACTCTAAATGGCTGAACGTAACCCCTATACAAAATATGTGGGAGCAACTTCAACTCACATACGATTACGGAGTAGAAAAGCTGTGGATATTGAATGTAGGCGATTTAAAGCCAATGGAATATCCGATCACGCTCTTCATGGATATGGCATGGAATCCCAAGCAATTCAACGTCTCCAACTTGCTGGAGCATCCCCGTCGTTTCTGCGCACAGCAGTTTGGCGAAGACCAGGCGGATGAAGCCATGCGAATCTTAAACCTGTACAGCAAATACAACGGCCGCGTGACGGGAGAAATGCTCGACCGGAATACTTATAACCTGGAGACCGGCGAATGGAAACAAGTATCTGATGAATATCTGAAACTGGAAGCGGAAGCTTTGAGACAATACATATCACTGAAACCGGAATATAAAGATGCCTACAAGCAATTAATCCTCTTCCCCGTTCAAGCCATGGCAAACCTGTACGAAATGTATTATGCACAAGCCATGAACCATAAATTGTACAAAGAAAACAATCCGCAAGCTAACGAATGGGCAGATAAAGTGGAACAGGCTTTTGCACGGGATAAAGCGTTGAGTGACGATTATAACAACATTATGTCCGGCGGCAAATGGAAGAATATGATGATTCAGAAACATATCGGTTATACCTCATGGAATGATAACTTCCCCGCTGATACACTGCCTAAAATCTACCGAATCGAAAATCCGGAAAAGGCTGTCGGCGGATACGTATTCACCGGACAAGACGGATATATAGCCATAGAAGCCGAACATTACTACAGCGCTAAAGCAGCGCCTGATACGGAATGGACAGTGATTCCCTATATGGGGCGTACCCTTAGTGGCATGGCTCTGATGCCTTACACACAACCAACTGACGGAGCTTCTATCTCCTACAAGATAAAGTTGCCTAAAGGAATTGACAAGGTGACTGTCCATGTGATAGTCAAATCAACTCTTGCTTTCCACGATCGCAAAGGACATGAGTATAGTATCGGATTTGAAGGAGGAAAGGATCAGACGATCAATTTCAATCATAACTTAAACGAGCTTCCTGAAAATGTATACAGCATATACTATCCGACAGTCGCACGACGCATCGTTGAGAAAAAAGCAAAACTGAATGTACCGAATACATCAGACGGTATGCAAACAATCACTTTCAAACCTCTTGATCCGGGCATCGTGCTGGAAAAGTTAGTCGTAGACTACGGAGGCTATAAGAAATCTTATCTGTTTATGAACGAATCGAAAAGTAAGAGAGAAAGTAGATAAAAAAGCTCAATCCAATCAATGCAGAGATGAGTTAATAACTACATCACTGATTGTATTTACATATAAATTTTGCAGTTCTTATTGTCAGCCGTCATTCCTATTCATTAGATAAATGATTTTCAATCCTTTAGATGCTGACAATAAGCCCTGACAATAGGCTGACAATAACATTTTATAAGTTTTATTGTCAGCCTATTATTTTATGATTTTGCTCTCCCATATCTCCTATCCTTCCAGCTTTACTTACCTTTCAAGAAAAGCCGCCATTAAACATCCGTCATACAACCGGCATACTTATATCATTCAATAACTATTGTTCGATCAGGATACCGGTATACTTAATTCTTCACGGCCGTGGTAGCTTCTTCCCACAGCCGTGACGAGTTCCTACCACGGCCGTGGGAAGATCTTGTCACGGCCGTGGGAAATTAATGATACCGGTACTTTAATGGAACAATACCGGTATCCCAACGCAACTATACCTGCTTCCCTTCTTATACCTCCTTACTTAATCAGCTTGCAAACAAGCTACTTGACAAGAAAGCAAGGCTGATAATAAAAAAAACACCAATCACGATGTATTACCTGAACACAAGATAGATTATACACAGAAACAGCCCTCGCGCGGAGAATAACTCCGTAGCGAGGGCTGTTTTTTTCAACAAATAAATACTTAATCTATTTCATCTGTCAGCACAAACTTGACAATCTTGGTTATACCTACCTTTGATTTAGCTATGTAAATCGCCTGCACCTTATCTATATGTTCAAGTTCACAAACGGCTTTCGTTTTTCCGGCATCTATTCCCCCTATACAAGTACTCTTTTCAACCCCTTCATAAAGTACATAGATTTCCACACGAGAGTCTGTAGCCTCTATCTCTAAAACAATATGATTATAAACGGAAAGATCCACATTTTTTGTATTTTTCCAGCCGTACTGTCCGTAAGCATGGTCATAAGTAATCGTCTGTGTTTCGCTGTCTCCTCTGGAGAAATACCCATACGTCCGAGGGAAAAGTTGAATAGGCTCTTCTTTTGCGTTCGCCGCTATTGCGGCGAACAGACAAAACATAAGTAAGAAACTTTTCATTCGTATTCTCATATTATCCTTTTTATTATAATTCTATTGGCACTAGCGGAACCAAACGCATATTGGCAAGTCCCATTTCAAAGTCTGTAATATTCACACAATTCCATTGAGGATCTGCAGTCTGACCATTTTTATACATGAAATTACCATTAGAGAAAGTAAACAATGACGTATAAGTTATAGCATATTTGCTCAACCAGGCTCCCAGTGTCATTGTTTCCGATTCACCTGCCGTATCCAATATGAAGTCTGTGAATCTATAAGTAAAGGTATGCCATTCTCCATTAAAGTCAAATGGTTTGTCCACTCTCCACGGAGCAATATTAATATTACGGGTTCCATTCAATCCACCTCCGTCTTTATTCACACGCCAGGCCAACATTCCGCTTATCCATGGGGTAGGCATATACATATCGACCTGCATTGCAATATCTTTAATCAGAGTTTCTCTGGTTATCTCAATATCCGTTTTCTCCAATAGCTTTTCCAATTGACTCCTTGTCGAGAATCTCAAGTAAGCCCCATGGTTACTGGTACTTACCGGAACAGAACTACTCTTAAAGTAAATAAAGTAATCGGGATTCACCGGATGAGTATCATTTGCCGGACGGTTATCTGGGCTATACAATGCTGATTTATTATACGCCATAGGACTCCCTGACGGACTACCCAGTTTCAACTCTTCATCCGTGAACTCCTGCAAGAACACTCCCTGTTTGTAGAACATGACAATTCCTTTCACCTCAACATCAGCACCTTCGCTCTCTATACGAATATATCCTGCCTTATCTCCCACACCTTCCGGCACAAGTACATCCATGGAAGTCGCATCCGATGAGGCACTCTGAACGAGACTTTCCTTTTCACCTGTGGAAGAAGGGAAAAAGACTTTCGCCTTATCGTACAGATTGACACCTGTAAGCCGGATCACATTACCGGGTTTAGGCATCGTATATGAAATTTCCGTCACACTAGGGACAAAACCTAAAAGAGTAAATTCCCGGCTAACACCAATTTCATCATACGCATTGACAACAGTCAGTTCTCCGTCGCCCACTGTAAAATCTTCCGTATCTACCGGTACAGTGAAAGTGATACGATTGCTTTCTATCGTTGTCGGCTCTATTTCCTGGTTGTTAAAAGACAGTTTTTGAAAAGTGGCAAAGTATTTTCCTTCAATGACCACCACCGAGTTGCGCCCGGCTTCCGTAATGGCATTACCATTTGCGTCCGTAATTCGGTTGATTTCTACCTGCTTGCCCGCAATAACACAATCCAGCGTGCGATCATCATAAGCCGTCACAAGGCGCATTTTATTCCGGCTGTCCGGATTCTCGACAGCATTCCCGAAAGGCAAAGTTTCCGGAATAGTCACAACCAGGAAGGCATCGTTCTTTTCTTCGGCAGGAATACCGGCCAAATCAACAGAAGTACCATTAATATACAGTTCATTGGCTGTTTTCAGTCCGTTACCCTCAATACGTATCTTACCACCTATCGGCAGTTCTTGCACGGCTTCCCACGTTCTTCCGTCATTTTCTGTCAGCGAAAAACCGGTCACAGTAATTTGCCTGCCAAAGAATTGAAAATCGTTGGCCGTACAAGTAGCGGCTCCCGCTTTATTCACTACCCGGATCAAGTTGACGTTCACCTCTTTAATCTCTCCCTCATCTACAGGAATGTCCGGAATAACAAGCTCTATCGCATTGTCCTCTGCATGAAAAGCAGAAATGAGCCCACCATTGATATAGACGGCAATCGTCTGCGCCATGTTAGTACCCTCAATACGCAAAGGGGTACCAATCCGAATTTTACTTTCTGCTCCAGGAATAATCCATTCTTCAATGTCTTCATCCCAAACACATACTTTTACAATGGTAGGAGGCAGCAAATTATCTACCGTTTCATTGTCATCGCTGCAAGAAAATAATCCCATTATAAAGGTTATTATCAGGCAAGCAATTATTCCCGATTGTATAGATTTAAAAGTTTTCATATCTAATCTGTTTCATGTTTATATTTTATTCTTCCGGAGTCACATAGGGAACCAAACGCAAGTTAGTGATGAACATACGGAAATCCGCTCCCTCTTTCATGGTCAATCCGGCCGACAGGACATCGAAGTTGAGGATAGTGAACAGTGAGTGCACACCGCTCGCACTCCAAGCATCAATCGCCTCGCCCAAGTTGGCATACTTGGTATGTATCTCGAAAGTAAGCGTCTTCCAACTGCCGTTAAATGCGTATGGCTTATTGTTAGTCCACGAAGCCACATTCCATGCACTTTCACCATTACCCTTTCCTCCATTCTTGTTCATGCGCCAGCCTACCACGCCGGTGCTCCAATCATGATTCATATAGATGTCCGCCTGCAAAGCTGCCTTGCGGGCATCCGTTTCTCTGGCCCATTCTCCGTCGCTGTTGTCTATCAGATACTGTAATTGCATTCCTGTATTGAAACGGAAATAACCGAAAGGCGAATTATTATCGCTCACCACCGGAAGAGTGGCCGGAGCAGTTTCGGGTATACTGAAGATATAGGCTCTGGCACCTGCGGGTACTTGCGGCGCATCTGCCGCGTTGATTGAGTAATAGGCGCATTTCTGCGGAGAGATGACACTTCCGGACACACCATAGTTCAAAGCTGTGGTTCCTTCATGATCGTGCACAAACATTGCTTTGTCGTAGAACATATAATTGGGAGTGTAATAGTTCTCACCCAATTCTGCCATCTCCACCCGGAGGGAACCACTCCGTTCGCCCACTCCATCAGGCACCTTGACAGTTATCCGCGTTCCATCTTCGGACACTACCATATCTCCGGTGCCATCGATATAGGGAACCTGCACTTCATTGCCGTCATTGCCTGGAAAGTAAACGGCTGATGCACCATTGAGGTACTTCCCTATAAGGGTGATGTGATCGCCCGGATGGGGCAACGTGTATGACACGTCTGTAATGCCGGGCATCTTGTTCACATCTTTAAAGATGAAACGGTATACTCCTTCACCGTGGAAAGTCACCACCCTGAGGGTATTTTTGACTGATTCATCTTCTATCTCATGTGCCATCGGAACACTGGAGGGTACTTTAAACGTGAGATGGGAGTCACTCATGTAAGTAGAGTTGTATTCCGTCACCTGCAAACCGTTGCAATAAATAGCTTGCAAACCACTAAAGCCACTACCGTCCACCCGAATCCAGGTTCCGGTATAAACAGAGGTTATCTGTCTGGCTTCTTCACCAAGCATATTGCTCCACACACTGTATATGCGGACATCATCGTCGTCGTCAGAACAAGAAAATACGCTAAACAACGAGAACAGCAATAAAGTGCTCAAACACAAATTCGTTAATATCTTATCTGTTATCTTCATAGTAGTCATCTTATTTGTTAAAATCATAAGCAACAGGTGCTGTATTTAATAACGGGTCACGGGTACTTTCCACTTCCGGATAAGAAAATGCCCATACATTATCATCAGAGGTATTCGAATGTACGTAATCTCCTTCCGCCAACGGAGTATGAGTAGCTCGTACCGCCAGTTTGGCTCCGTCGGACTGGCGGGGACTGTCAGAACTGAATGCCGCCTGAAGAGTGTTCTTGTTTATCGTATAATAGTAAGCATACCATCTGTTGCTGTCCCATTCGTCACTGCGCACCTGTTCTCCTTCATCACCTTCGGTCATAATAACCAACTCGTTATTGATAAAGTCGGTCACCCACTTTGTGTCGTAAAGCGAACGGCGTACCAGCGTAGGCCACCAAAGGCCTTCCATAAAGAACTCTACACGAAACTCTCTCAACAAATCATTACGGGTGAGATAGTTGGTGTCATAGTAGGTCAGTTCGCCACTCTCTATCTCCATCTTGTAGCCGCGTTTCCGGACATCGTCGTAATATTTCAAGGCATCCCGGTCGGTCAGCTCATCACTGGTGCCCATGCAAGCCTCCACATACAACAAGTACACTTCTGCAAGGCGCAACATCGGTGTGCAGAAACCGGAGTTCCCGGCAATAGCGATATTATTCGTGTCTTCAGCACTACCCACTACCTGTTTCTTGAAGGCAACTTTTCTGTTCGTTTCTAATCCGGCAGCTTTCTGTCCGCCTTTATATCCGGCAGCCCAACCACCATCCACCAAATGTGTACCGATATAGTCATAGAACTCTCCCGGACAAAGCACATTACCACGCAGACGGGAACGTCCGCCGGAATTAATCAGCATACGCAGGCAGTCGTAAGATACATAAGAGGAGTTATAGGCACTCAAACCGTTCAGCAATTCTGTGTAAGAGCACAAACCGCTTCCGTTGCTGTTACCCATTCCGTAGGAGTCGACACCTTGCAGCGGTTGCAAAGCAAACAATACCTCTTTGCAATTATTGTTCTGTACCCGGAAGATTTCTTCATATTCTTCCATCAATCCATATCTGTTCTGAGCAAGAATCACTTCTCCGGCAGCCTCCTTGGCCAAATCATAAAGAATGTCAGCCAAGTCGTGAGAACCGCTGGCTTCATAATAATCCATAGTAGCCTGTGTACAGTGTCCGCCACGCGCATACGCTGCCAGCGTTACATAATAGCGTGCCAGTAGTCCCAAAGCCGAATAGCGAGTCACACGACCGTCCGCGTCGGCAAGCGGCAACCACTCCGCAGCGTACTCCAAGTCGCGGATACCGTAGCGAATCACATCCTCGAAGCGTGTGGGAGCCATATTGAAAGCTTCCGTATGAGCAATTGGATTCTCCATAATGGGCACATCGTGCCAGTAGGAAGCCAAATAGTAATAAGCCGCCGCCCGCATGAAACGTGCTTCTCCCTCGCAAGCATTCGCTTGTGCTTCACTGAAATGTTGGCGTCCCTGTGGTGCATAATCGTTAATGATGTAGTCTGCCTGCGTAACAACAATGTAAAGTGAATTCCACGCATCGGCAAGTCCGGGTGTATTGGGTTTGTCGGTAAAGAGGCAATAAGGAGCATAACCTGTCTCGTTGTTGTTGTCACCATAGATATTGTTTCCGCGTGCATCTCCCATCGCAAACAGACGGGTACTGTGAAAACCAAACCAAGGTTTCATATAAAGATAAGCTGTTGCCAAACGCAGCTCGTCATAAGTAGTAAAGGATTTGTCCATTTCTTTTTGGTTGGTGGCACTTACTTGCAAGAAGTCATTGCAGGAAGTGAGGCTTGCCATCGCAACCATTCCACAAACCACTGATAATATAATATTCTTTTTCATGGAAGTTTTCTATTTAAAAGGTTAAATCAATACCAAATGTATAAATACGGGGAGAAGGACAACGTCCCGTATCCACTCCGTACATCAGCATACTCTGACCGGAATAAGAATATTGCGCCTGTGTAGAGCCAATCTCCGGATCGTAACCGTCATAGCCTGTGAATGTATATACATTTTTAATATTCGCATAAATGCGCGCATTCTCTATCTTCAGTTTTTTCAACCAATTCTTCGGTAACGTATATCCCAAAGCGATATTCTGTATACGCAAGAAAGAAGCATCCTCCACATAACGGCTACTGATGCGGTCGTTATCATTGGCATCATTAACAGACATACGGCACAAACCGTTAGAGCCGGGCAATATATACATATTCCAGACATCGGTATTATCCGAATTTCCATCAAGGTATCCCAAACGGGCATGGTTGGCAACGGACGCGTGTACATTACCACTCGAATTGGGGTTAGTAATACGACGGGACAAATAGTTCATCGCTTTGTTTCCATACGAACCATATAAGAATATAGTCAAATCGAAATTCTTATAATTAAAGGTATTATTAATGCCATAGGTAAATTTAGGCAACGGACTTCCCAAGAATGTCTGATCTTTTTCGTCAATCACTCCGTCATTATTCAGATCCTCAAAAATATAATCGCCAATATAAATTTGTTTGATAAGGCTACCTTTATCCGTACCCGAGTTAACCACCTGTTCACCTACCCGCAATACTGGAGTAGCAATCTTTACCGTGCTAGTTCCATCACCATTATCTATCAAATAATCGGAAGCGCTATTGATGCGGCCGATTGCCTTATAGCCATAGAACTGGCTGACAGGCTTTCCGACTGCAGTGCGGGTAATCACTTCCGTCTGACCACTATTTTGATAAGTCTTGTCGATAAAGGCATTCTCTGTATTCATACTTGCTACCTTGTTACGGTTCAAACTGAATGTAACATTTGTACGCCACTGAAAATCCCTATTGGATATATTTACCGTGTTCAATGTAAATTCAAAACCTTTATTCTCCATGGAGCCTATATTCGCCCATTGAGCTGTTGCAGCACCATTGCCCGTAGTTCCCATATATCCCGGATAATCTTGTTGCAACAAGAGGTTTCTTGTCTTTTTGATATATGCATCCAGAATAAACTCGACGCGGTTATTAAAAAAGTTCAGGTCGATACCTGCATTCCAGGAACGGGTACTCTCCCATGTCAAATCGGAATTAGCAATATTGGCGGTCTGCAAACTCGTCCCCCAGATAGACTGCACATACGTTCCCATCCGTTGGTAAGCAAATGCACTGACATTGGAATTACCGACTTCACCATAACTCAAACGCAACTTGAAGTTATTAACCACATCTTTCAGCGGACGCCAGAATGACTCTTCGGAAAGACGCCATGCCACAGCTACTGATGGGAATGTCCCCCACTGATTTCCTTTGGCAAAACGGGATGTTCCGTCGCGCCGTACCGTAGCCGTTAACTGGTAACGGTTGTCGTAACTATAAAACAGACGACTGAAATAAGAGAGGTATGTTGTCTTGCTTGCCCTTCCACTATTGGTGGCATACGCAGCATCACCCGCATCCAAGTCTGTCAGCAGATTATCACCATGTGTACGTTTTCCCTGAAGATAATCTGAACTTCTGGAAGTCATCTCATGTCCTAACATCAAACTCGTCTTGTGCTTACGTTTGAACGTCTTCTCCATCGTCACTACATTCTTCCATCCCCAGTAAAGCCCGTAGTTTTTGGAGTGTTCATTAGTAGGATAAGGATTCTTTGAGTATCCCAATTCATATTGGGGAAGGAAATATTGATAATTATCGATATTGCCATCTGCCGTAAAATCAGTACGGTAAGTCAGCCATTTCCATGGATTGATTTTCATGAAAAGATTGGCACGAGCACCTCCCTTTTCATTATTACGCTGTGTTAATGCCGCCAACGCCACCGGATTACTGTAATTGCTTAAATTCTGCTGGTCGTCCTCTTCCGGTCCGGAAAAGTTACCATTCTTATCACGTACGGGAACATCCGGTGCCTGATAAAGTGCATTGGGAATGATAGACCAGCTAGCCATGCCTGTACCTTGCTTGGTATAAGAAACATTCACCGTACCTCCGAAACGAACCTTAGGAGTAACCTGTATCTCTGTTCCCATACGGAAGGTGTAACGCTCAAAATCCGAACCGATGCAAATACCGTCCTGCCCCAAATATCCGCCGGACAGATTATAGCTGACCGTTTTTGTACCGCCACGAATTGACAGGTTATAGTTCTGCAACAGAGCATTGCGGAATATCTCATCCTGCCAGTTAGTACCGTCACCTAAAGTTTCAGGATGACTAAACGCATCTTTCACCCTGCTGGCATTTATAAGAGCATATAGTTCATTATAGTGACGGGCATAGTCACGCAAATTCATCATGTCGATTGTTTTCGGTATTTCCTGATTTCCCACAGAGGCTTGGAAGTTAATTCGAGGCTTGCCTGTTACACCAGCTTTCATCGTAATCAATATGACCCCATTAGCCGCCTGTGCACCATAAATGGCAGTAGCCGAAGCATCTTTCAAGATCTCAATGCTTTCAATATCAGCTGGATTAATACCTGCCATAGCATTACTTGTATTCGAGCCTGTTTCACCGGAGATAATAACTCCGTCTACTACATAAATAGGTTCATTGGTACTGTTTAATGAATTCACACCACGAATCTGAATAGATGTACCTCCACCCGGAACACCGGAATTCTGCGTCATCTGCAATCCTGCCGCACGTCCTTGCAACGCCTGGTCAATGGTAGAAGCCATTGATTCTTCTATGGACTTGGCATTGATGGAAACGACCGATCCTGTCAAGTCCGAACGTTTCATAGAGCCGTATCCTACAGCTACCACCTCGTCCAACATATTCTCATCATTCTCCATCGTGATATCCAGCTTACCGCCTTTCGTCACTTTCCGTTGAATGGTCTTCATTCCGATATATGAGAATACAAGGGTAGAACCTGATGCTATATTTAGTGTATAAATACCATTCACATCAGTAGTAGCACCTTTACTAGTACCTTTCACTTGAATACTAACACCTATCAAAGGTTCTCCGGCATCATCAACCACTTTACCGGTAACAGTAATGTCTCCTTCAGAGACAGCATGTGGAAGAGGAGAAAATGCACCTCCGGTCGCATAAACAGGAGTGACTGCAAAAACCATAATAACCGAACATAATCCGGCTAGCAGCACACATCTTGAAAAATAATTGTTCTTCATATATATTACATTTATAAAATATTGCTTTATAATTTCACACCCATATTTAGCAAATGTCCGACACAAAAGTATGAACTTACATTCTACTACACTATTTGAAATGTAACATCAAGTTACACATACGTTTATTCGCTTTTTAAATACGTTTCAATTTGTTTTGAATTTGAAATAAACAGTGGTAACACTCATTTTTGGTAATACTAATTCGACAAATGGATCAGTGTTTTTCAGCTCCTGATACCAACTTTCTTTTTGAGTATCAGTCTGTATTACTTTCCTTATGGAGGATACCTCCTTACTGCCAATATTCTTCAACCTGACCGTTTTCTCCTCCTGTTCGGAGTAATTGACTAAAACGACAGCTATCTGATATTCATCAGGGTCTTGAAAAGCAACTACCTCCACCTCTTTTAGTTCATAATCCACTCCGATCCGCCGCCAACCCGGCTTGACGTACTTTGTAAAGTGCTTAAGCCCATAGAACTCACTCCTTACCACATAGCCTTTTTCCGTCGTCCAGCGAGAACTACTCCAAGGCCACTCGACAGCGATGCAACCGTCACCCCCCTTTTTTAATTCATCAGCATCTGCATATCCCCATAATAGTGCCCAGTGCAAATAAACAGTGGCATTTGCATAACGGAAGGAGTTTGATATAAAATGTGCAATATTCACAGCATCTTCGGGAACAGCAGGATGATAAGAACAGTTCTCCGTCATCATAATTGATTTGTTGCCAACTTGCCGGGCTATGTTTTGAAATTCAGTTTTAAAAGCATGGGCGGAAGAATAACGGTCGTTATCTTTATAATCGGAAGTCTTACCACCATGATAACAATGGAAAGCAGCAGCATCCAATAGGTCAGGATTCAAGTCTCTGTAATAGTTACTAAAAGTACCATAGCCAATTCCAAGCACTTCCGGGCCGATTAACTTGGGACGGTCAGACACCTCTTTGAATGCTTCATAAGTGGCGTCCAATGCTTTCCCGTAATTCGCTTTTTGGGAGTCGTCGATACCGTAGCCTAAGCGGATTTTGGTTCCTGCACTGTTATCCCCATCCGGCTCATTCATCATGCTCAAGTAATCCGGTGACATATCTGCTTCCTGATAAGCTTTTAATGTCATGCGACACCATTCACCAAATTCTTTATACATGTACTTCCCTTCATTATTTCTTTTAAGTGTCGCTCCCTTTTCTTTCGGCCTATCTATCAAATCGGGTGCTACCAGCCAATTAGACATCATTACAGAGAAATTGCTACGCCCCAGTCTTTGAGTTGCTGCATCCATTATCTCTTTTTGCTGTTTAAGAATATCGGGATTCTCACCCGATATCTTCTTTTCGTACCAGTTTCCTATACGAATCATGGAAATCTCCAAATCTTTGAAAATCAGATCAAACAATTCTTTTTTATTGGGGTGTTGACAATACCAATTCTCATAATTGGCTATCCCGCCGCCAATCCCTTCCACTGTCTGATATTGATCGGAAGAATTTAATTGAATAACCGTTGCATTATCAGCATGATCCCCATCTTGGATCGTACCAGATTCCGTATTTTCCTCTGACGATGAACTCTCTTCCGAGCATCCAGATAAACCGATTACCAATAAAGTAATCCATAAAAGCCTGTTCATACAACTTTGTGTTTTCATGCATTCATTATTAAAATATAGGAAAAGGAGTCAAGAGTAAAATACAAGATTGTACTTTTGCATCTGTCGATTCTTTAGATTGCCCTCAACCAGCACAAAATTACAATCTTGTATTTCAAAACGTTTGGTAAAATGTAACGTAAAGTTAGTTATATGTATAACGCAGTTTTAAATTTGTATCATTCGCCTTTATTTCTGATAGACGCAGCATATTCCGAAGGAGATACTCCATAGAACTTCTTAAAAACAGTCGCAAAATTAGCCTGACTATCAAAGCCTACCGCATCCGCTATTTCTGAAATATTCAGCTTCCCTTCCTGAAGTAGTGCTGCCGCTTTCTTCATCCGTAGATTCCGGATAAAGACAGATGTTGAAACTCCTGTAATATCTTTCATTTTACGATGAAGCTGTACACGACTCAATCCGACTTCCCTGGCAAGCATTTCTACATTGAATTCCGAATCATCCAGAAACTTATTCATCACATTCATAACCCGTTCCATCAATCGTTCATCTCCGGATTTATTTTCAGCAATTTCAATCTTTCCCACCTGATCCCTGACACCAGAGAACTTTCCTTTCAATAACAATCTTGTCTCAATCAGATTCTTGATATGTACTCTCAACTCTTCAACGACAAACGGTTTTCCTAAATATGCATCCGCACCTTTACTTAATCCTTCAATACGGTCTTTATATTCCGCTTTTGAAGTCAACAGGATAAACGGTATATGACTCACATTCGGATTGTTGCGAATCGTTTTCAAAAGTGAGATACCATCCATTTCAGGCATCACGACATCAGAAATTATAAGATCCGGTTGTTGTTTCAGAATGGTTTGCAAACCCTCTTTCCCGTTACGGCAAATGTATACCTTGTATTGCAAGCTCAATTCCGCCTCCAGGAAACGAAGAATCTCGTCGTCGTCATCTACGATCACAATCCTATAATTCGCTTTATGGTTTCTTGTCTTAGCCGTTTCTTCTTCACTTTCTTGAGAAAGCCCCAAGACAGAAGGGACTCTTGAGGTAGTTTTGTTTTCCGCATCCACCCATTCGGATTTCTTCAAATGATCTTTCCCATAAGGAATATGAATAATGAAACGACTTCCTTGTGCATCTTGCCGGTTACAAGCATTGATAGTGCCGTGATGCAATTTAACTATCATCCGGCACAGATTCAGTCCTATACCAAAACCGATACTTCCATTGAAACCATTGGAAGGTGCCTGATAAAAACGTTCGAATATCTTTTCCAGTTTATTGGCGTCAATGCCGGATCCGCTGTCAATCACTTCAATCTCAATAAAATGCTGCAAATCTCCAACAGTAAGTTCATTCACCTTCTCGCGCAGGCTGATTTTTATTTCACCTCCATCCGGCGTATATTTAAAAGCATTCGACAGCAGGTTTACCAATACTTTATCAAAATTATTAGGATCAATCCACGCCGGAAGCTCCTCCTGTTCATAATCAAAACACAAGTTTATGTTCCTTTTCTCCGCCTGATAAGTAAATAAAGAGATTAATTCTTTGATATAATCCACCATGTCCGTTTCAACGCAATGAATATTCAATTGCCCTTTTTCAATTTTACGCATATCAAGCAACTGATTCATCAGATTAATAATACGATTCGCATTCTTCTGCATCAGACGCAGCATCTTCATCGTATCGGCATCATAGTCTCTCTTTAACAAATTCTCCAACGGACTCACAATCAAAGTCATTGGAGAGCGAATCTCATGCGAGAGATTGATAAAAAGTTTGATTCTCTCTTCATTCATTTCTTTCTGGTGCCGGCGACGAACACTCAAATAAATCTGGAATGCAACAGCAAGCAATATCAACGCATAGCAGACATAAGCCAGAGACGAACGCCACCACGGTGCCGCAATATCAATCCGTATCACCTTCACAGGGGTATACTGCCCGTTCTCACAGGCACGTATTTCAAATGTATACTTACCGGAATTTAAATGATTGTATGTAATCTGATTGATTCCCAATTGAGTAGAGGTCCAGTTCTTTTCATACTCTCTGATACGATATTCATAGAAAATATTTCCAGAATTACGATAATCCAATGTGGAAAACTCAAGCGTAAACGTGTTGTCTTCATAAGCCAGGCTGATTTTGTCGGCACGTGTTACAAAAGTGTCCAAAATGGGTTTTCCACCGGATTTACTTTTAGCGGTCACTGCTTCTCCTCCCAAATAAAGATTGGATAATATCACAGTCGACTTCCCTTTTTGCGCAGTGACGCTATCCGGATGAAAAGTCGTTATTCCCTTCACACCTCCCAAATAGATAAGGCCATTCATTGACTGGTAGCTGGCACCAATAGTATACTCATTATCCACCAATCCACGTTCGGAATAATAGGAAGCAATCTTATTCTCTGCGACTTTTATCAGGTTAATGCCTTTCAGGGTACTACACCAGATATTCCCCCTCTCATCTTCTGCCAACCCATATACAAAATTATTAGAAAGTCCGTCTTCTTCATCATAGTAATGAAATTCTTTTGTTCCGGGATGATAGCACATAAGTCCCTTATTCGTTCCCGCCCAAATATTTCCACGTACGTCTTCCAATAATGAGTAAGTGATGAAATTACCCAACGATTGACTCAATACAGGGGTAAATTTTTCCGTTACAGGATCGAAATAATCCACTCCATTACAGTGGCCTATCCACAATCTTTCCCGGGAATCAAGAAGTAGAGTATAAATCCAATTGTTCCTTAACCCACCGGAGGAACTTTGATATTCCGTGACTGTTTGAGTGGGCAGGTGATATCGTATGAATCCGGAACCGAATAAAGAAAGATATAGGTTCCCTTTATCATCACCTGTGATCTTCTTTATATCCTTCAATTTAATTTCCGGTAACATAAAACGTACGTTCCCTTTGGCATCCTGCATATAAAGCCCGGAATAATAGCCTCCAAACCACAAATTACCACTATAATCCTTATAGATGGATGAAACCGTTTTACCTGAAAACAAATGATCGGTTATATTTCCTTCCGAAGTAATTTTAAACACTCCTTCGCCTTCCACACCGCTAACGATATGTCCATCATCATCTTTATACAAGGCAGTTATCACACCAGCCTGCGGATATTCACGGGTAGGAACACTCCAAAAATGGAAAGGTGTAGATTCTTTAGACACCATAACCATTCCTCTATGATAACATCCTATCCATAAGTTTTGGTTATGATCTTCATAAATAGCACGTATTTTAGCATTATTGACATCAATAAAAGGGAGAGTGATCACCTCGGAACGGAGTTCTTTCAAATCGGGTTGAATAACCTTCAGTCCTTTGCCAAAGGTTGCCAAATAACGTGTCCCTTTTTGACTTACGAGTATGGAACGTGCCGGCAGCCACGATTCATTATGTTCTATTTTGGTAAAGCGGTCATTCTCTCTATCATAATAATAAGCAGTAGTACCCGTGGAAAGGAGAAAATTTCCCGAATGGTCCTCGGCCATTCCGGAAATTGTAGAACCGCCATCTAAAACTGCCCGTGTGTATATCTTACTCGTTCGTGTAGAAGGATCATATCGAAGTAAACCGGTACCGTTTACTCCAATCCAGATGCTCCCATGACGGTCTTCATATATGACTCCATAATGAGCATGTTCGGATACATCAGGAATATCTGTCATTTGCTCACCTGTTCCTGTATCTTTCCGAATACGGAATATTCCTCTTCCGGAAGATCCAACCCATATTTCGCCCGAACGCAATTGAGTGATACACATGATATGGAAAGATGAGCTTTCTTCAAACTTAATTGTCCGAAATGCATTTTCTTCCGGAACATAATATTGTAATCCGCCAATACCTCCCACCCATAACGTGCCTTCATTATCGAGCATCAAGGCTTTTACAGAGTTATCGGATAACGAGGTGCTATCCTTGGGATTATTATAATAATGAGTAAATTGTATGCCATTGAATTTATTAAGGCCATAATCTGTCCCGATCCAGATAAACCCATCTTTATCCTGGCAAATGGAAGTAATCAGATCGCAAGTTAATTGTTTGGAATCATAGAACAATGTATTCTCGGCGACCACCTGTACAATTCCCCCAAAAAATACAATCATCAACAGTAATAGTCTTTTCATAGCAAACAGTCCTTTCTTTATGCAAAGAAAGTAATTCTTTTCAAAATCAGACTATTTAATTCGTTTCATTTGTTTTTAAATTTAGTCCCCTTTGCACCAAAAGAAGAATGAAACATATACAAAAACTATTGAAACACAGATTTTTTATCTCTCCGAAAAGATATCCTAACTTTGCCAATAGAAAATAAATCAGCTATTAACCTCTAAAAGAAAATAACATGAAAAAGTATTTAGTAGCAGCATTAGTTGCATGTCTGGGAATCTTAAGTGTCAATGCACAAGTAGACAAGACTATCGAAGTCAGTCAATGCGAAGCCAATAATAAACTGACAGTAGAAGGGCAGACCTTAATTTCCACCGGTTATGGAAACTTGGTATTTCCTGAAAATGATTACACTAATTACACCGGAATAAACTTTGAAGCGACCAACTTCGAAAAATTAGATGAAAATGCCACAAATGCCATCTGTTCATTAAAAATAGAATATACCCAAGATGGTGAAACGGTAAAAGTTTCTATGGGATTTTATACCCAAGGCAAGAAGAAGGTGCAATTCAGTGCTTTTAAAGATGAAAAAGCCGGTAAAATTGCAATTGATCCAAGTTCTATTACCAAAGTTTCCATTGGGATGGGAAAAAACAAAAAAGTAGATATCAATAATATAGTTTTAGTTGCTAAAAAGTAACATAGATCAGTATATCTGCTAGTTGCTTAAATAATAACTGCCGGTGCTTGTAAAAAGAAGCCGGCAGTTATTATTTTATCCTGTGGAACATACACCATATATATTAGTAACATTAATATGGAAAGAAGTTACTTCCAAGGTAGATTTCAGAAACAGTTTTTTGCCTTTTGTATTGGGAAATGAGCTACCTTTGCTACAAATCCATATAATATGAACAGAAACACTTTTTTTGTATTATTCCTATTAATAAGCAACCTTGTTTCAGGACAGGACCTGAAACTGTGGTATAGTCAACCTGCACAAAATTGGTCGGAAGCTCTCCCTATTGGTAACTCCCGTCTTGGAGCCATGGTATATGGCGGAATCGAACGCGAAGAATTACAACTCAACGAAGAAACATTTTGGGCAGGTTCTCCATACAATAATAATAACCCGAATGCCGTACATGTGCTACCGGTTGTACGCAAACTGATTTTTGAAGGGAGAAACAAGGAAGCGCAAAGACTCATTGACGCCAACTTCTTAACCCAGCAACACGGAATGAGCTATCTGACATTAGGTAGTCTTTACCTGGAATTTCCGGAACACCAAAACGGATCCGGCTTTTACCGCGATCTGAATCTGGAGAATGCAACGACAACTACCCGTTATCAAGTGGATGACGTCACTTATACCCGCACCACTTTTGCTTCATTTACTGATAATGTCATTATTATGCATATCAAAGCAAGTAAAGCAAACGCACTGAACTTTACTATTGCATATAACTGTCCTCTAGTACATAAGGTGAATGTTCAGAACGATCAGCTGACCGTCACCTGTCAAGGGAAAGAGCAGGAAGGTTTGAAAGCCGCACTACGGGCAGAATGTCAAATCCAGGTAAAAACGAATGGCACTCTCCGCCCGGCAGGAAATACGCTCCAAATAAATGAAGGAACAGAAGCCACCCTTTATATATCGGCAGCAACCAACTACGTAAACTACCAGGATGTCAGCGCCGATGAATCCCACCGAACCAGCGAATATCTGAAAAGAGCAATGCAAATACCTTACGAAAAAGCTCTCAAAAGCCATATCGCTTATTATAAAAAACAATTTGACCGTGTACGCCTTACATTACCGGCAGGCAAAGCTTCCCAACTGGAGACTCCCAAACGAATTGAAAACTTCGGAAATGGGGAAGACATGGCAATGGCAGCTCTACTTTTCCATTATGGACGTTATCTGCTGATTTCTTCTTCGCAACCGGGTGGGCAACCGGCTAATCTGCAAGGTATATGGAATAACAGTACTCATGCACCCTGGGATAGCAAATACACCATCAATATCAATACAGAAATGAACTATTGGCCGGCAGAAGTCACTAATTTAAGTGAAACACATAGTCCGTTATTCTCTATGTTGAAAGATTTATCCGTCACAGGAGCAGAAACAGCCCGAACCATGTATGATTGTCGGGGATGGGTGGCACATCATAACACTGACTTATGGAGAATCTGTGGTGTAGTCGATTTTGCAGCAGCCGGCATGTGGCCTAGCGGCGGCGCATGGTTAGCTCAACATATCTGGCAACATTACCTCTTTACAGGAAATAAAGAGTTCCTGAAAGAGTATTATCCCATCCTGAAAGGAACAGCGCAGTTCTACATGGATTTCTTGGTAGAACATCCAGTGTATAAATGGTTGGTAGTGTCGCCTTCTGTGTCGCCGGAACACGGTCCCATCACGGCCGGTTGCACAATGGACAATCAGATTGCCTTTGATGCACTGCATAATACCTTATTGGCTTCATACATCGCAGGTGAAGCCCCCTCTTTCCAAGACTCCCTCAAACAAACACTAGAGAAGTTGCCACCTATGCAAATAGGAAAACATAACCAACTACAAGAATGGCTTGAAGATGTTGACAATCCCAAAGACGAGCACCGTCATATTTCACATTTGTACGGGCTATATCCGAGTAATCAAATTTCTCCATACTCAAATCCCGAGTTATTCCAGGCAGCAAGAAACACATTGCTTCAACGCGGTGATAAAGCTACCGGTTGGAGTATCGGCTGGAAAGTCAATTTCTGGGCACGTATGCTGGATGGAAACCATGCCTTCCAAATCATTAAAAATATGATTCAACTATTGCCCAACGAAAACTTGGCTAAAGAATATCCGAACGGGCGTACCTATCCCAATATGCTGGATGCCCATCCGCCTTTCCAGATTGACGGTAATTTCGGTTATACAGCCGGAGTAGCGGAAATGTTGCTCCAAAGTCATGACGGTGCCGTACATTTATTGCCGGCATTGCCTGATGCATGGGAAGAAGGAAGTGTGAAGGGGCTGGTGGCACGTGGAAACTTTACTGTTGATATGGACTGGAAAAACAATGTGTTAAATAAAGCGATCATCCGGTCGAATATAGGCGGTACGCTCCGCATCCGGTCTTATGTTCCCCTGAAAGGGAAAGGCTTAAAACAAGTAAACGGGAAAGAGTGCTCAAATAGATTATTCGCCACCACTCCTATCAAGCAACCTCTTGTAGCCAAAGGAGTAAGTGCGCAGTCTCCCAAACTGCAGAAGGTTTACGAATATGACATCGAAACAAAAGCCGGTAAAAGCTATATTGTAAATACAATGAAAGGAAAACAATAATACATAAGGAGAGGTTAATCTTTTCTCATGTTACATTTTTCACAAACGATGTTACAACATCCGATTGTACTCCCGGAGCCTAATGAAAATATTCATTTTTTATTAGGTTATATTTAGGTTTTTAGTTTTCTTTGTACAACAAACAACGATCTATAACTATGAAAAATGTATTCACTTTTCTATTATTATTGTTTTCTTTGTTATGCAACGGGCAATCTCCTAAGTTATTCACTACTGACAAAGAACTCTCCAGTAGTCTGATTAATCAAATATATCAAGACCGGAACGGTTTCATTTGGATTGCAACAGAAGATGGTCTGAACCGTTATGACGGTGCTAAATTTACCATATACAAACATGAGCCCAATAATGAACATTCGTTAGCCCACAATTTTGTTCGTACTGTTTTTGAGGACAGCAAAGGTCATTTGTTTATCGGTACATATATGGGAATTCAAATGTATGATCCGGCTACAGACAATTTTACCCCACTTGCAATAAGGGAAGACAATGGAGAAATATTTGAAAGCAATATTGTTTCCTTTATCGAAAGGAGAAATGGAGAAATATGGGTATCCGGAAATATGTTGTGCAGGTTGAATATCAAAGATTACCTGTTGACTGTTCAAAAAATTGATATCCCCATGACATCAACAGGATTTATGATTGAAGACAAGAAACAGAATGTCTGGATAGCAAAAGACGAAGAAGGAGTATATCGTCTTGATTCTAATAACCAACTTACTTTATATTTATCTAAAGACAACGGATATGTCAAAAGTATATGTGAAGATTCACGTGGGAATATTTATGTAGGAAGTATGAGAAAAGGACTATTCGTCTATAACAAAAGACAAGACTCCTTTATACCTATTGATTTTAAAGAAAAGAGAGAACTTCCTATCTGTTTCCTCTATTCCGGACCGCAAAATGAATTATATATCGGAACTGATGGTAAAGGTATGAGTGTCTACAATAACCAAACTCATGAAATCTCCGAATACAATTTTGACAACAACTATTTTGATTCAAAAAATTCAAAAATACATTCTATCCTAAAAGACAATTCCGGTAACTTATGGTTGGCTGTTTATCAGAAAGGAGTCATGCAGATACCTGCCCGAACAAACAGTTTCAAGTATATAGGACATAAATCCATGGATAAAAACATGATCGGTTCCAGTTGTATAACCTCATTCTGCAAAGACAACAACGGTATGTTATGGGTTGGAACAGACAATGACGGAATTTATGCCCTGACAGAAAAGTTAGAACCGGCTAAACATTTCTCGCATACTAATCACCCTAATTCTGTGCCTTCAACAGTTATAAAACTATATGAAGATTCCGAGTACAACATTTGGGTCGGCTCCTTTATCAACGGTATGGGAAAATTGAACAAACAGACAGGATCATGCGATTACCAATACAAACTGGTAGATAAGAACAACAACTATATACAACGTGTATATGATTTCGTAGAAGATAAAAACAAGCGTCTTTGGATTGCGACAATGGGATTCGGTTTGTTCTACTATGACCTGAAAACGAAAGAATTTACATCCGTACAATCTCAGACATCTCTAATCAACGAATGGATAGGTTGCCTGCACTATTCCGATGATAATAAACTGTATGTCGGAACTTATGACGGCGTCAACTGTATAGACCTTGACAGTCCTGATTTTCAAAGTCATAAGATACTCTCACAAAATGTTATTTATTCAATCTTTGAAGATGCCGACGGAGTTGTCTGGTTGGGCAGTTCCGAAGGATTATCCGGTTGGAATAAAAAAACGAAAGAACTAACCACTTATACTACTGCAGACGGATTGCCCAGTAATACAATATATGCCATACAAGGAGATGGAAAAGATTTTCTTTGGATAAGCACCAATGCCGGAATTTCCCAATTCCAAAAGAAAAACAACAAATTTATCAATTATTATGTCAGCGACGGATTACAGGGAAATGAGTTCTACAAGAATGCCTCCTTCAAAGATAAACAAGGTATTATCTGGTTTGGCGGAATGAATGGCATCACCTATTTCAATCCGCAAGACATTATCAATCCGGCAAAAACATGGAATATCCGGATTACCGACTTTTTCCTGCATAACAATCCGGTTAGAAAAGGAATGAAATCCGGTATTCACAATATTATCAACTGCCCTGTATTCAACGCAAAAGAGTTTTATCTATCCCATAAAGACAATGTGTTCAGTATCGAGTTTGCCACTCTGGAATTAAATGCCCCCGAACACATCAACTACCTTTATTCTATCAACGATGAAAAATGGATTAGTTTGCCCAAAGGTGTAAACCGTATCTCATTCAGCAATCTGAAACCCGGTACCTATAACTTTAAAATCAGAGCAAAAGACAACACCGTGTATTCAAATATAAAAGAAATTACCATCTTTATATCTCCTGCATGGTATGCTTCATGGTGGGCCAAAGTTATCTACTCCTTATTATTACTGACCATTATATTTATCATTATTCTTCAGATCAGACATCGGTACAGAATGCATCAGGAAATGCTGCAACATATCCATGCCGAACAAATCAATGAAGCAAAATTGCAGTTCTTTATCAACATCTCTCATGAGATACGCACTCCGATGTCTCTAATCATCAGCCCTCTACAGAAACTGATTAAGAATGAGGAGAACAATGAACGCCTGAAAATATATCATATTATCTACAGAAATGCGGAACGTATTCTGAATCTTGTTAATCAACTAATGGATATTCGGAAAATTGATAAAGGGCAAATGTTCCTGATGTTCCGGGAGACCAATATTATTCCTTTTATAGAGGATTTATGTACAACGTTCGGTCAACAGGCAAATACAAAAAATATCCGGCTACAACTTCACAGTACGCTCCGGGAACTGAATGTATGGGTAGACACAGGTAATTTTGATAAGATTATCCTGAATATTCTGTCTAATGCCTTCAAGTTTACTCCTGAAAAAGGAAACATAGATATTACCATCCGTACGGGAGAAGACAATACACTGCCCGATCCCTTGAAACAATATGCCGAAATAATTATCGCGGATACCGGAACAGGCATCGATGAACAGGAAAAAGAACATATCTTCGAACGTTTCTATCAGATCCGTAACAGCCAACAGAATCCGAAAGGCGGAACAGGAATAGGATTACATCTTACTCGTTCATTAGTGGAATTACATCATGGAATTATCTATGTAGAAAATAATAAAGAACAACTGGGTTGCCGTTTTATTATCCGATTACCGTTGGGTAACAAGCATCTACGACCTGAAGAAGTTGACAACAATGAGCAAAAGGTAACAGTAGCCGTACCAACTGTTCCTGTCATCTCTCCCATTATAGAAAATGAGGAAGAAAAGAAAGTCAGGGTAAAAACTAAATATCGCGTATTAATTGTAGAAGACGACGAAGAAATCCGAAATTATATAGCGAAGGAGTTTGGGGACAAATTTCATATCATGGAAAGCCGTAATGGTAAAGAAGCATTAGAGCAAATATTTAAAAAGACTCCGGATTTAGTCATTAGTGACATCATGATGCCCGAAATGGACGGACTTACCTTATGCCGGAAGATCAAGCAGAATGTAAACCTCAACCATATCCCAGTCATTTTGCTTACTGCGAAAACGAGGGAAGAAGACAACCTTGAAGGTCTGAATACAGGAGCCGACGCCTATATCATGAAGCCATTCAATATCGAAATTCTACAAAAGACGGTAGAAAATCTGATTAATACACGGCAGCAGTTACGCAAAGTATTTACAGGCCAGCAAAATCTGGAGAACAAGGTTCAGAAACTGGAAGTGAAATCACCCGATGAGAAATTGATGGAACGTATTATGAAAGTGATCAATGAAAACATCGGTAACCCTAACTTGACAATAGAGACAATCACCACCGAAGTAGGTATCAGCCGCGTACATCTTCACAGGAAACTCAAGGAGCTCACCAACCAGACAACCCGTGACTTTATACGTAATATACGTTTAAAAGAAGCCGCTCGTTTATTGTCCGAAAAACAGCATACCATATCCGAGATAGCCATGTTAACAGGATTCACTGATCCTAATAATTTCTCGACAACATTCAAAGAATTGTATGGAATGCCGCCTTCAATGTATATGAAAGAGCAGTTGAGCAAAAAAGAAGAGTAACCCAACTGCTCTCTAGCATGTTTATCTGTTAAACTTGTACCAATCAAAGTTAAACAGTTTGCAGCCTTTACGTCCTTTGAATACAAAATAAATATCTTGTATTCCTGTGACCGGTTTTACAATATCAGCCTGCAATGTTTTCCAGCATTCCCAACCTCCCGTTGAAGGAATAGTCAGTTCCGCAATTAATGGTCCGCTTATACTGTCTGTACGTACTTCAAGTGTCCCGCCACGAAGGGCACTGGCAACGGTAGCAGTGAACCGTTTGGGGGATTTATTGCCGAAATCCACTTCACGTACCTTTATATAATCTCCATTATGAATTTCAGATATATATATACCGGTTTTCACATTTGGTTCGGACTTCACACCTTCAGAAAAAGCGATTGTTTCAGCTTCCACCCTTTCGTAAGGATTGAGCGTACCTACTGGTGACACCCCTTCCCGGGTAGCATTAATAATCGGGAAAGTGCTGTCAGCGTTATACTTAAATTGCTCCACCGCCGCACTTCGCCCGAAGCCTCCACCACCCGGCAACTTACCCGTATGATAGAAGAAATAAGAATTGCCTTTATAGTCTATCACTCCACAATGGTTAGTAAACGAGCCCGTATCTTGTAAAGGCATGATTTCTCCCATATACTTCCACGGGCCAAGAGGTCCGTCACTCATGGAATAGGCAATATGTTCGGGTACACCTCCGGCAGCATAAAGAAGATAGTATTTTCCTTCCCGTTTATGAAGCCATGGACCTTCTGTATAAGTATCTTTATACTTAACACCTTTGACACGCTTTTCCGGATTGGGTGCACCAAAGCTCTCAACAGTCTGTTCCAGTTTGCCCACTTCACCTTTCAAAGAAATCATATCTTCATTCAATTCTGCATAATAGATATTCGGATTTCCCCAATACAGATAAGCACGACCGTCATCATCTATATATACGGTAGGATCTATATAATCCCAGCTCCCGTCATGAAGGGGTTTACCGATGGCATCCTTAAAAGGACCGACAGGCGTATCACCGACTGCCACACCAATCGCCATGGTATTGGTCAGTTTAGAGTGCAAACAGACATACCAATAAAATTTGCCATTACGCTCGATGCACTGTGCCGCCCAGGCACGGTCGTCCGCCCAAGCAAATGATTCAATAGCAAGAGGAGAACCATGGTCAGTCCAGTTCACCATATCTTTGGTAGAATACACGCGCCATTCCTGCATCCAGAAAAAATCAGCCTTATCTTCATCATGTCCCGTATAGACATACAATGTGCCATCATGCACCATAGGGGCAGGATCTGAAGTATAGCAAGTTTGTACAATCGGATTTTGCGCAGATAAATGATATGGCAATATCCCTAAAAACAGCAATACTGCCGCAGCTTGTTTAAGTTTCATATTCATATTATTTAATGTTTAAACAGGTTTGGAAGAAACTCTTTCAGGCAACGTCTCCAAGTCAACCATTCATGTCCCGTACCTTTTGATTCATAATAATCGACTTTGATTCCCAATTCGCAGAGTGATTCTACCATTTTCTTTGTTCCCATTTGTTCTTCCGTACCACAACCAAGAAAGAAATAATTCACTCTTTTATTGAACCCGTCCGCATCGGAAAATACTCCGTTAAAACAAGTTTTCATATCCAATCCGAAAATTGCTCCGCTAAAACTCCCTATATAAGAGAACTTGTCAAGGTGGGGCAGTGTAGTATTGAAAGTCTGGTGTCCTCCCCACGACAATCCTGCCATTGCACGATGTTCGCGGTCGGTCTTGGTGCGGAACGTACGATCTATCATAGGTATCAAGTCTTTCAGGATAACATCATAAAAAGTTGCGCCATACAGAGCCCGCTCTTCATTTATATCCTTTCCGAGACGCGGCCGGAACGGAGCTTCCACATCTCCGCTATCCATCACTACCAACATCGGCACGCACTTGCCGGATGCAATCAAATTATCCATAATATGATTCATACGTCCTTGTGTACTCCAGCCGGTTTCATCTTCTCCCATACCATGCTGCAAATATAGTACCGGATAACGCTTCTTCGGATAAGTTTCATACTCTGCCGGCGTATATACCATACACCGACGAAACTCTTTTTGTGTTTCCGAATAATACGTACAGGAACGAACTTGCCCGTGAGGTACTTGTTGAGGACGATAATAATTCCCCTCTTCACCTTCAGGGATTTCAATACCACTTGCCACACGGCAACAACCGAAGAACGTGTAGCTGGAAGGATCTGTTACCGACACTCCGTCTGCTATCAGGAAATAATAATGGAATCCTACAGGTAAAGGGTCGGTCGTTGCCGTCCAGAGTCCTCCGGCATCTTTCCACATATCATACTTCTTTCCGCAACAATCCACTTGTAGCTTGCTAGCCTGCGGAGCATAAAAACGAAAATGAGCACGCCCCTCTTTATCCACCCGGGGATAGTCATATCCCGGAATATTAGTGGATGCCGGTTCGGTAGTAATTCCGGAGTTTGGTTCTTTCTCCAACAAAAAGAGTCGTTTCTCGGCATACCGCACTCCCAATTTTCTGTATCCTTCTGCCGTGAAATGCAAATTATCTTCTGCGGCAGGACAGCCCGAAGAAGGAATCACGTACGCAGTCGGAATCGCTTGCGGCAGCGTATTGATTATCTCATTCATGCTTGCACATCTGCCATTCTGGTCGGCATGCACCACTTCTCCCGCCAGTAAGGGAACATCCTTTGCCTGAAGATTCAAATCCCTCAACAGATTCTCATAGACTCTCTTTACTTTTTGAGGCCACTCTTTATCACCGGTATTAGACTCGCCTTGATGCAAGAGGATACCTTTAATCACACCGACTTTCTGTGCTTCTACAGCCAATTCTTTTAGTCTACGGTAAGGATTATTACTATACGCTTTCGCGGTATTTTTCAGCCATTCCGGTTGAGAGGCAATATGCTCTTCGCAATTCTCCTCATCAAACAGTTCAATCCTGCAACCACCTACAGCTACATTGATGACACCTACCTTAATATTATCAGGCAGCCTTTCCACTAACGTACGTCCGAAATAATCGGCCGGTGTTAACCCTGTATGGCAACGTACCAACGGAGGAACAGCCTTATACCACTGTCCTTTGACGCGTCCCAAAGACGGACAATCAACAGCTGCCATCATCAGAAAACGTTCATTGACATTGCACGTATCCTGGGCCTCGATCTTTGCATTCCCTTCCATATTGGATTGTCCCAGACAAAGATAAATATGGAAATTCGGGTCTTGTGCAAAGGCAAATATGCCTGCACATAATAAACAACATAAGACAATAATCTTCTTCATTTGCGTATCTATATCATAAATATTAATTAATGCGTAACCTTGCGATAAGGACTTTCCTGAAGATTCAATCGACTGACTTCATCACTACCACAATCAATTATAATTTTATGCAATACAATAGCAGGGCTTAACGGACGAATAATTAATGCATGTATTCCTTCTTTCAGATTAACATTGGAAAAATCCACCACCGACTCTATCAACCGCGCAGCACCGGCGGGATACATCTTCGTATAACAATTAGCCCAAGTCATCTCTGAATTGTAATTTACTATTTGTTCTTTACCACCATCCAAACTGATAGCATAACTATGCCCTCCTTTTATAAAAGGCAAAGTACTATCCAAGATTAATCTTACACGTATATTTTTCATCTCTGAATTAAGCTTCATGCGATATGTCAATGAAGCTCCTGTTACAGGTTGCGTATAGGGCATCAACGACAAACCAGAAAGAGTACGTCCCAAGTCAGGAATAACTGTCCACTCCGTCTTATTCCCTTGTGTACATTCTGCAAAACGTTCCGCTTCCATTACTACCACCCCGCCTTTCTCCTTATACTCATATCCTCCCGGCTTATATGCAGAGACATCCACTCTTATGATTTCGGGCATTATATTTCCTCCTTTAGGCTCATCCCAGCTTGTATAACCGATGTGCGTCTGATCCATTAAATGATTCCATTTACCATCAGCTATATTGTTATTATAGTCATAGCAAAGTTCCGCATCATACCTGAAACAATACTCCACTCTATCTGCCCATTCATTGGCACGTGGATCGCCCGCAGATGCTAACTTATGATTCATAGCAACCGCATAATACATCTCATAAAGGTTTGCCATGGCCTGAACAGGAAAAAGAATGAGTTCTTTATATGTATCCTTCAATTCTTCCGGTAAAGTCATAAACTGACGATAGGCATGCGCCTCCAAAGCAAGAAATTCATCTGTTACAGCCTTAAATTCTCCACTGGAAAGATTATAAGTTTGGCTATCCAACATTTCTGCAGTTACGCGAGCAGCATATTTACAATACAGATTTAAGATGCGAGCGGCTTCTACTGCATAGTTATCCCCAAACTGTTGTTTACAGAAACTACAAGTATATTCCTGTAAATTATCAGCCGTAAGGTGTCCAGGATTCCATGCCATATTCAAGAAAAAATCAACAGGAAATTCATTCGGTTTCAAGTCACCCACATTTAGAATCCACATTTTATCCACACCATAAGAATAAGTCAAATATAATTGTTCCCACATATGCTGGATCTGTGTCATATTCAGCCATTGATAGGCACGTGGTGCTCCATGTAAATCTACATGATAATACATACCATATCCACCAGGATGCCGTTTATCCTTTAAATCTGGTAAACGACGTACATTCCCCCAATTATCATCACAAAGCAAAATCATGACATCATCAGGTATTTTCATTCCCTTATCATAATATTCCAGCACTTCACTATAAAGTGCCCACAATTGTGGAGTCTTACAAGCAGGTTTACCTGTTACATCTGCTATTATTTTACGCTGTCCTTTTACGATTTCCTCCAATAGATGCGTATCTGTATCGGGTCCCATCGGAGCATCACCGTCACCACGCATAGCGATAGTAATTACTTCTTCCTTTCCATTCATTCGCTTGATACCCTCACGGAAAAAACGTTCTACTCCCTCTTTATTCCTCTGATAGTTCCACTCACCATACAACTTACGATTACGGGCATATTCCTGATGATTACGTGCCATCGGTTCGTGATGGGAAGTCCCGATTATAATCCCCATTTCATCAGCTAAAGGACTATTCATCGGATCATCTGCATAAAATGCTGCACTCCACATGGCCGGCCATAGAAAATTAGCTTTCAAACGGAGGAGAAGTTCGTAGACATGCACATACATCTTACTGTTAAATCCTCCGAACTTTTCAGTTGTCCAACCTCCCATACAAGGCCATTCATCATTAATGAAAATGCCACGGTATTTTACAGCCGGTTCACCATCAGTATAAACACCTTCTTTAATATAAACAGCCTGATGCCTTACCGGCGGAACATCAAGCCACCAGTACCAAGGAGAAATACCTATTTGTTTTGACAATTCATAAATACCATAAATCGTTCCACGCTTATCACTTCCAGCAATCAGCAACACATCTCCCTGTAAACCTTCCAAAGGAGCATGAAGAGTGGTGATTATATATTTTTCATTCTTACCTCTCAATTCTTTACCATCCAGTTTTCCTGTTTTTACTAATTGACGTATAAGTGGGCTTTTGTCAAACGAACCTATGATAATACGCACTTCTTTTCCCGCAATATTCGATAATTCGGGTTTTACAGTAGTCACTTTTTCAAAATCCGTTTGTAAATTACGCACCGCTAACAGCACCCCACGATGTTCTGCATCATCACACCAAATAGAGAACGATCTGTTTTGTGGTGTAACCAAAGGTAACTTGGCATCCGCTGATATAAAAGTGACAAATGGTTCCGCAGCATTCAAAACAGATACACATAAGAATAGAAATATAATTATTATCCGACTCAAAAACATGTTCTTCATTATTTTCTAGTTACATACTGTCCTAAAAACAATTATCCGCAAGATACTACTTGTAAAATGCGGATAATCGAATTTAAGAGAATTCTTATTTTCTTTCGATAACAATGTTGTCGAGATACAAGTCACCGGCACCTGATGAATTGGCTTTCAATTCAAACGTATTTGCCCCTTTTCGTAAGGAAACCGACATTAAGGCTGTATTCCATACAGTATTGTCATTATCAGTTTGTGCAAACTCCGGGGTACCTACTTTGGTATTGTTTATATACATATCTACGGTATTGACTGTAGCCGACGGAGCACGATAGCGAATACGGATTGTATATACACCATCTTCCAGTGCAGTAACAGCATCACGTACGGCAGCTGCAGAACTAGTACCGAAGTTTATATATCCCTGTGCTGTGTAGTTACGTATCGGCTCCGAATCTCCTTTTGTCACTCTCTTAGTCACATTCTTAAAATCAAAGCATTCAGCCTCATACTGATAAGCGCCCTGATAAATTTGTGGAGAAGCGGGAATCTGGATAGATGCTGCAGTAGATACAGTTAAACGATCGGTGGCTTTTCCTGAGCAATTGACCGTCAAATCCAATGGTCCGTTATGAGTGACAGTCAGCGTATATACATCTTCTTTCCAATTCTCGGAAACTTGTGCAGTACCATTGGCTCTGGAAGACACAGAATGAGTTGGTTTGGATGTACATCCATATATCTTGATTACCTCCGTCTTGCTCGAACCACTAGGGTCATAGTTATTCATGTAGAAGGTGAGCTTATTGGCATATTCTTTTATAACACTTACAGTATATTTGGAGTAAGCCAATTCCATCTTGTCACATGTATTGTATTTAAACGGAATTGCAGCATTCCGTATTCCGGCAAGTCCGTTATAAACCACCCAACCATTTTCTATACGTCCTGCATAAAGTTCTCCCGTATACTCTTGCGGGAACCAACGGTTGAATTTTCCAACTTTAGTATTTACATCGCTCCAAGATCCTTCGAAAGTTGATTGGTTGATTTTATACTGGAATGAATTAGCTACATCGTCACACAATTCGAACGCAACAGGAATCGTAGGATAACGGCCCGTTTTCTTAAAGTAACAATGATTATCCCAAAGATTACCATCATCATCGCGAAGGTAAAGCCCTTCATGCAAATTCTTCGGGCTGCTGTATTTAGCATTATCATCACCGGAATAGACATCTTGAAGAATCACCACTTTCGTGCGGTCAATAACTTCTTTCCGGGAAGGAATACGAATTGTTTTATCAATAATCTTACGGAACATATCTATATTGATATTGACAAATTGCGGAAAACATTCCCAATTACGGCTCTGATAACCATCACCTACACTGACTGCATTCGTCTCCTTAAAACATTGCTGCCATATAAGTTCAGGTCCGTCAATAACAGTCTGACCTGTCAGCATCACATGCTCTATAATAGGCAGCGCACCGGCAGCCGGCGGGAAATCCTTATCGCCATTCTGTCCTTTCTCCTCTGTCCAGCCGCATTGGTCGAAACGGATGCCGTACTGACCTGCAAAACCGGAGAGCCACGTGCCTAAACAAATTCCTTCGACATTGAAGAAGCCACTTTGCGTGGTGTATTTTTCACACATAATGAAATTTTCAGAGTACAACTTGGCAGTTTGGGCAAAATCAGAATTACGCTTCACAAGAGCAATAGGATTAATATTAGCCGACCAAGTATTACCACAGAAACTAACTACCAAATATCCTCCATATTTATGAGTAAGTTTCAAAAGTTGATTCCAGTGAGCCACTCGTTGTAACCACGATACAGAGAACTGGTCATCATACCCCCAAAACTGCTCGCAATAATTGAAACCAAGAAAGTTGGGATATTCTCTGAAAAACTCATCATATACCCGAACCTTATCGTCACTTTCAAATTGACTATATAAGCTGACATCCTTAAAATGACTAAAACCGCCGCTTGAAGGCTGCACCATCGCCCACACATTATTTTCAGCACACGTCCTCAACCACGACTTTGCTATCTCATAACCATACTCGCTTACATTATAGATCCCAGTAGCCTCATCATGACTTACAGACAACGAGATGTTAAAAATGGTAAACGGACGAATATCAGCAGGGATAAGATCTATGATTTTCTGAGGATCGGCATAATTCCATGAATCGATATGAACAAACCATGCCGGTTGTTCAGGAGAAATAGGACGGCGTAACGCCCCCGTTACCGGGGGAATTTCGGGATTGTCTCCTTTAAAAAGATTCAGTTCGATGACAGGTGTCCGGTCGGTAAAAGTGAAACTGACAGATTCGTCACCAATAGTACTCACTTGTTTAAACTGACTGGTAAGTTTGCCGCTCACCGCCTTGTCAAGGGTACGAGACTTAGCTCCGTATTTTACAATCCAATAGCCGTCAGTGTTGATATCCACTATCGGTGCAACTGTATTGTTTTCATCCAACACCTTGACTTTTTCATCATTCTCAAACGTTAGCCAGGCATCATCAAGAGTCCAATAATATTCATCATGTTCTACTTTGGCACCTACTTTTGGAGAATAAACTACATCCTCTCCTCCGCCTTCCAATGCTGCTATCTGAGCATACATACTGAAGCTTGTACCATCCGACAACTCAATCGTATAACTCGCACCATTATTCACCGGATTGTATGTCTTTACAGCCAGGTCCTGTTGTTTGGCCTCAATAAGCTTACGTAATGCCTTGACATTAGTATTAATATTCTCGACAGCCGTACCGGGTTTCGGTACGGAAGGAGCGTCAGGATCAATGACATCGTCATCTTTACAGGAACCAAGAATACATGCACAGCATACTATTCCGAGAAAAAGTAGGTATGATAGCTTACTTTTCGTATTTAACAAATTCATCATATTCCAACTAGTTATTATTATCATTAAAATGTCAATCTGACTGAAGTTATACTGTTAGCAGATAACAACACCGTTATACCTTCAGCAGATTCCATCAAACCAGTATCGATCACTTCCATATTTTTTGTTTCGTTCGTTTCAACGGCACTTGCTTTTTTTATTCCTGCTAATGGTATTTCCAGCCATTGAGAAGCACCATTCAGATTCAATAATACGATAGTCACTTCACCGGTCTTTTCATCCAAATAAGCAGTAGCACAGACTTCTTCATTATTTGTAACTACCTTAATACGAGTTGTTTCTGTTGCATATTGAGCATAATGGGCCATAATATAACCATTCTTTGTGATTTCTCCTTCACTCGTCGGACTCCGTTTGTCCGTATCGCCCATCAAACCATAAAAGCGCTTCAAATACCAATATATATAAGCACTGCAATACCCCTCCATACACATGTGAATCTCTTTACCAAGATGATTGAGACTGTATTGCCATTTCAGGAATTCCCATTTCGAAGAATCATCAGAATTCTCACCGTCATTAAAAAGATGTTCTGTCATCCACCATGTCTTTCCTTGAATACGTGAATACACACCACAGATGTAATCGTGGCGGTTCTTAACATATCCGCTACTCAAATCTGTAAACCCTTGATAGAGATGTCCGGCTAGAATATCCGTTTGAGCAAATGCTTCGGCGTTGTTGATAATAAGATCAGTATATTCAGGCTGCATACCACAGGCTTCCGGTGACATCAGTTTCACTCCTGTTTCCCGTATCCTTGCTCCGTATTGTTTTACAAAATCCACTACTTCAGAAGGAGTCCAGTACGTAAATTCCATATCCGGTTCGTTCTGGACAGAAATCGCATAGAGGTTCACCCCTTTTTCCTTCATAAATGTAACATAACGGATAAGATGGTTTGCATACGCTTCATAGTTCTCTTTTTTAAGGTGTTTCATTTCCTTTCCATTCACCGTGATTTTATCTGCAAGCGCATCTGTACAATCCCATGGACATGCAAAGATAATTGCTCCGTTAGCTTGTGCTGCCTTTGCAGCTTCTACATCTGCACTCCAATCTGATTCGTTGGGATAAATCATCAAGCGAAGGATAGAATATCCCAATCCGCCGGCACCATACATTTTGTCTAATTGTGGTGCAGAAATAAGATTGTCACCACACCAGATCTTCGGATTGTACATGCCGCCAAATCCTACAACCGGCTGATACTTCACCATAGGATCAACAGTTAGTGTAACCGACTTGAATGGCGGTTCTTGTTCTACCAACAAATCAACAGTTGTTTCATTAGTTTTATCGAACAAGTGAATGGTTTGCGTACGCTTTTTCATCGTACTGTTTGCCCCACAAGATACACGAACCTTCGTGTACTGTTTTTCCCCACTACTATTCCCACCTGATGTAGGAGTAACGCTTTTTACGATCTCTCCTTCACCGATAGTTATCTCCCAAGAAGTCTTCGCCCATTCCACCACAACATCCGTCTGACTTTCCCCAGTACTCACAGTAATGGATTTTTTAAGAAAGAACGCATACGCGCCCTTTCCTTCATCCATTTCTTTTTTTTCATCTTCCCCTCCCGAACAAGCCCCCAAGAGAATATTCGCAAGAAAGAGACAAAATAATAATGTAATATTCTTCATATATAAATAGTCCTTTTAATCCAGAGGAGAGGATTATTTCAATCCGTCCACTATACCTTCATACATTTCATTACGGTTATAGTCCGATGTCCAAGGACACAGTTTATAACCAGTATTGGTCTCTGTAATACCCGATATAGAGATTCCGTATTGCTTGTCCGCAGGAATAAGTCTTCGATACTCCTGCATGATAAAAGCCATATAAGAAGCAGCGGCAGCTCTATCTTCTTCTGTTAATTTATTAATCGCAATAAAGTTGCCATCCAGTTCTTCAACCATCATGCTAAGATCGGATACCCGTATCAGTTTACCAGTCTTACCTAATTTATCAAACAGATTGGTGATCATCGTTTTATTGCCTTCCTGGAAAACAACATCTTTGGAATAAATTGCATTAAGAAGAATATTGTACCCGTCAATTTTGGTAACGTTGTCTGCTTCCCAAGCATCAACTAAAGATATGAGTTCATCAGCCATATTCCCCATTTCATCATATTGACCAAATGTGTTGCTGACAAAAAGCTCAAGATCTACATTGGCATTCTTCACTGTATCACGGGCAATCTTCACGGCGGTACGTGCATAGTCTACTTCACCCAAATATTCACCCCAGTTAAATGTATTATCATTAACAGTCTTATCCAAAGGATTACCAATTATATTCCAAGCTTTTACACTCTTCGTTTCATTCACACCTGCATACACCATACCACCAATCCATTTTTCCATTTCTTTAGTGAAGATTTCCTTTTTCTCTTCTGGAGTCTTTTCGATATGTTGTGGCTTGGCTTCCCATGTAAAAATCAAATTATCGATGTATGCTGTCCAGTTGCCAGAACTGGAACCGATCGCAAATGTTATTTCATTGAGGTCTTTCATTACATTGGGTATCTCAATTGTAGTAGCTGGAACCGCTTCACCCAAAGCAGTGTAAGTACCTTCCTTCACAAAGGTCACAAATACACCATCACGTTTCCAAGTATCATTCTCTGCGTAACCGTAAGCAGCTGCATTTTGATGAAGATTTAATAACTGACCATTAATTTTCACGTACATTCCATAACCATACATCCCCTTTAAAAGGCGCATATCCATTGACATGCCGGTATAATCTCCAAGGGTCTTGCCTTCAGCTAACTTAACTGTAAATTCCGGGAAGTAATGCGAAGCCTGATCTATGTAAAGTACATGACCAGTCTCTCTTTCTGGATCTTCTACTACAGTAGCTGTACCGCTATTGGGAGCACCAGCTCCAGCAACCATAGGATACACTGTATTCAGATTATCCCCTTCAAAATTGATAACCGTAGTACCTTTTCCGGATACTTCATAGTCCATAGAAATATTATCCAGATAAAATTGTGCACTAGTGGATGCAGAACCTATCGCTAAATCAAATTCTGTCAGACTTCCAAAACTTTCAGGTACTACCAATCCGGGAGCAGTAGCATCTTTCAGATTAATTGTTCCTTCACGTTTCCATTTGTCACCTGCACCACAGAAAGTAGCTCCATTCGTTCCTAAATTAAATTCCTGTCCCTGAATGAAAACTCGCAAACCTGTTCCATAAATTCCGTGATCTTTTACAAAACGCAAATCTATATTCAATCTGACATAGTCACCAAGCTTTCTACCTCCAGGTAAAACTACGTGAAACTTAGGATAAGAATAAGCTGCTTTTACATCATCTGTTCCCACATGCAAAACATGTCCACTTTCACCAGTAGGATCCTCTTCGACTACAGCCGAACTATTGCCAGTCATAGGATAACTTGTACCAATTTCATCATTTTCGAAATTAAACAATTTAGTCGTTCCTTTTTGTACTTCCACCGGAATATCTATCGGCTCGATAAGCTTATTATAATATGCGGCACGCTGTCCTTGGTTTGAACAAAGTACCCCTCCATAAAGAGTCACGCCAGCCTCCGCTGCTACATCGGCAGCCGTTTGCATGCCACCAAAATTGTAAGTACCGTCCTCCTTTAGTGTATTTAGCGGATCATAAGAACCGTTCATATCCACTGCATCAAAATTGGTAAACACTGTACTGAATGCAATTTCTTTCTTTACAAATTCGCTTCCCGGTACATTTACAGCTAACTGAAAAGGTGTGCCACTACGGTCAATATACGACTTCAGCAGGTCAAATTGAGCTAAATATTCGTTGATAGCTGCATTCTGTGGTTTCTCTACTTGAAGCTGGCAATTATATTCGTCTGTACACGACATTATCGACGCAGCGATCAGTGTAAAAGCAATTATCTTGTTATTGATGTATTTCATATACTCTTGATTTTAACGTTCATATCAAAACATCATTTTCTCACTACTTCGAGTGACTTGCCACCATACACATTACGTGTACGTAACACCAAAGTGTCTTTTGTTGCAAGCTGAATGTTATTGTCTGTCAAATTGACTGTATAGTCAAGATAAATGGCATTCCTGTCTTTTCCGCCAAGACTATTTTTCTCACCTTTGCTGACAAACTTGCCACTACCGCTTACCACTACATTCTGCGAACCAGAGTGTACAGTGCACGAACCATCTTCTGCAAATGACAAACGAACAGTATAGCTAATATCCTTACCACTTTCATCCTTGGTTTTCAATGTCAAAAGATTGTCTTTCATACTTTTAGTAGAAATATTCACAACTTCATCATTTTCCACAAACTGTTCATGGCGAATAATATCTTTTGATGTACCTGCTACAGTAGCATGATCAATACCACGACGCAAGTACTCTCCGTGCCAAGGATTCACATACTTCACTGCATACAAGACAAAATTCTGCGGCAATATGCTCCAATCACCGGCATTAGTTAACACCGGATTTTCAACAACTGGCTTCCCTTGCAAAATAGAGTCCGCCCCCTGAACATTAGTCATCAACAAAGGAATGACATAATTCTCACTGATCGATTTTTCATCAGCAAAAAAATCATCCGTCAACTGCACTTCTACTCCCGCCATTATTTGCCCTTTAGGAATCGCAATTCGATCGGAAGCCAACGTGTAATAAGAAGCCGGCATAGGGACAAGAGGCTGATCTGTATCTTTAAAATAAAGATTGTCACACAAGGACTCATCCACTTTAAAGTTTATCACCACATTGTTTCTATTAGTATATCCTCCACCCCAAGCAGCTTTTATTATCATTTTATGCTGATTGTCAAGAGTATTATCCACAAATTCACTCTCACCAAGCTCTATGGTACGAAGTCCGTATTGGTTGGCAAAATATACTGTCTGGTAATCGAAATCAGGAAATTCATTGTCACTACTTTCGCATGACGTCCAAGTAAGGATCAATAAAACCAGTCCGATATATGCTAAGTTCTTTTTCATAACGTACTTTTAATTAAATATAATTCTATAATTATTTCCACCCTCTATTTTGTACAAGGTTGCTGAACTTGAGTATTTCAGAATTTGGAATCGGGCAATAATACATGTAATCTTCATAATTACGTTCTTCGACAACGAATTCATTAAAAGAATGTCCATCTCTGTCCCAGTCGATACCACGTACCGGCTCGTTCAAGTTTTCTTTCCAACGACGTATATCCCAGAAACGGAAACCTTCAAAACAGAGTTCCAGACGACGTTCATTACGGATAAGATTAGCCATTTTGTCTCTATCGCCCGCACATTGTTCCAGATAAGGATCAGAAGTACCGCCTATACCGGCACGCTTACGAATAGCCTTGATTACATCATAAGCCGAATAACCATTTCCATTATCTCCTTTAGGTCCCCACGCTTCATTAGCCGCTTCAGCATAAGCCAAATACATCTCTGTATAACGAATACGTGGAATATAATGCTGCTGATTCGTAACCGATCCGAGCGCACGATTTACATCCATACGCAGTCTTTTCTTCATATAATAACCGGTACGTGTAGATCTCTGCTCTTTCACATCTATACCGTCATCAGTGCCCGATTTGCGCCCTGTATATATAGGTACATCGCCTACTCCAGCTATACTTCCGTTATAGATAATATATTTTGCCAAACGAGGATCACGTCCATTATAAGGATTATTCTTATTATAGTTACTGTTAGCAATGTCCGAGATAGGATACCCATTAGCCATAGGGAACGCATCAACAAGGTTTTGTGACGGATTCATATTGCCACTACCATTCAAAGAAGGCGGAAAGTTATTTGCCTCCTGTGAATTGGCAGCCTCACTATTACTAACATTTTCACGCCAAATAATCTCTTTAGGATTAATGCCTTTTTGCAAGTTCTCTACTACCTCTTTTGAATAATATTCCACTCCTTTATCATCCAATCCGCCCAATCCTCCATTGTAGTTGAGTACAGCGGCAGCCGCATTAGCAGCATCGGCCCATGAAGCAGGATTAGAGGCATCCTGAAAAGCCGGACTAGCAGCCAAAAGAGCTGTACGAACACGATAAGCACGTGCAATCAGACCATTGAATAATTGACGGGACTTCTCTCCCATTACAGTATTATATTTACCTTTATCCTGAGTAATACTCTGAAAATCGGCAGGTACCTCATTCACATCATTATACTCCCAAGGAAGTAATTCTTCGGCTTTTTCCAAGTCACTATATATCTGCTGTACACAATCAGCAAACGAAGCACGAGGTAAATTAAGGTCCGAGTTTATAGTAAGATACTCTGTCAAACGAGGTACACCGAGCAATTCTCCGTTTTCTCCAAATCCAGCATGTGCACGAAGCAAATAGTATAAAAACATACCGCGAAGTCCATAAGCTTCCCCCTTGGTACGACGAGCAAACAATTGTGCTTTCTCTGCATCATCCGACCACCTTACCTTATCCACATTTTCTAGGAAAAGATTGATATACTGGATAGAACTGAACGAATTGGTCCATTGATTGATAGGCGTCCATAACCGGGAAGTCCAACCACCGGTAGCCATCGTGAGAAATGCATTGTTCTTCTGATTAATGACAGCATCATCTGTTGCATATTCACTATTATCATAGTATCCCGGAACGCAACGGTACACATTCACCAGGAAGCCTTGTGCATATTGAGCATCGTCGTACATCTGTTCCACATCCTTGAAGTTCTCAATGGCCGGCTCGAAAAGGTCATCGCAACTATTCAGCATCAAGGCAGCAGCTACCAAAAATATTATTTTCTTTTTCATATTATGTACTATCTTTTTTAGTTAGATTTAGAATGCGGCCTTAAAGCCTAGATAGAAATTCCGGTATTGGGGAGCCCCCAAACTCATCTCCATATACTCACGTTCTTTTGCTATTGTAAGTAAGTTGCTTCCACCACAATACAAGCTAAGTCCACGTATGAAAGTTCCGTTGAAAGTATCTGTAGGAAAATCATAAGTAAGCTGCACATTACTCAAACGGAAAACATTATTCTTGTACATCCAGAAAGTAGAATTACGGAAGTTATTATCACCATTGCTGGTAGAAAGACGAGGATAAGTAGCTGTTTCTTTCGTTTCTTCAGTCCAACGTCCCATAACGATTTCTGAGAACTTGCTCGTACCTCTGTTCCAGTAATAAGAATTATTTTTAAAAGCCACCGCACCGGTTTGTCCCGATCCCATTGCAAAAAGAGTAAAGTTCTTGTATTTCAATGTCAAATTCAAACCAAAAGTAAATGGTGATGTAGACCACCCGCCTGCACCCAGATCAATCTGGTCATCACTATTGATTACACCATCACCATTGATATCCTTATACTTCAGGTCACCGGGACGAACTGTGCCGAATGTCTGCTTGGCATGTTTCTCGATATCAGCCTGATCTTGAAAGAAACCTTCGCAAACATATCCATAAGTTGCATCAAGTGCACGCCCCTGGCGCAACAAATAAGACTCATTCGCCACTTCATCACGAATAGAAGCTTTTGAAGAAAATACCATTCCATTAAACCCGAGAGTCACGTCGAAATCACCTATCTTTTTATTTGCACTTAGTGAAAAATCAAAACCAGTACGTTTGTCTTCATTATAATTGATCCAAGGTAAAAATGAAAGATCTGTACCTAAATCGAAAAACGAAGGATAAATAGTAGAAGCACCTTGAGTTAGAAGTCCACTAGTCTTCTGAGTAAAATAGTTCGCATTAATTCTCAACAGTCTATTGAATAAAGTGGCGTCTATACCTGCACGAACTTCCTCACGAGTGATAAAGTCAAGATTCGGATTGTCACCTCGTTTTGAACCGGTCGTATTACCACCCACCGTTCCGTCATACCATTGAAACCAACCGCCTTTGTCAGAAAAATAGCCCTTATACATATAGTAATCAGAAATATCAAGATCCTGATGCAACTTGGCATAAGAAGCCGTAATCTTCAGATCGTCCACAAAGCCTACACTTTCCATAAACTTCTCTTTACTAAGTCTCCATCCCAAAGTGACCGATGGAGAAAAAGCGTTGCGATTTCCTTCCGGCAACTTGGCTGAATGTACCAAAGCACCACTAAAGTCTGCATAATATTTATGATCGTAATTATAAGAAGCACGCAATCCCAGATTTACGTTGCTGGTACGATGATAATCACTACTCTCATGACCTTCATCAGCCGAACTTTGTGTCTGATATCCCCATCCCAACAAGGTCGCAGATACATTATGGAATGTCTTAAATGTACGGTTATAATCAAACTGTGCACTGAAAGTCATGGTCTGGTCGTAAGTCGATTTACCTACATATTCGTTAGTTGATTTTGTATCATCATTGAATTTGGTAAGTCCGATAATCATATCCTTACCATTCACATTAGACCATTTAGGCTCATAAATAGCATACTTTTCAGCATAAGCTTCTGAATAATAAGAAGTGTAATCTACGCTATAAGCAGTTTTGAAAGATAAGCCCTTTAACAAGCCTCCAAGATCCGCCATCACAGCCACATCAAACATAAATCTACGTGCTTTTTCCTTCGTATATCCAGCAGCAAGCAATTCGGAAAACGGGTTTGTCGTGTCTGCCGAAGTACCTCCTAACAGATACTTACCGTCTATAAGATGATTGCTGTTAGTTATATATTCCTGTATATATGCAACATTAGGATCCATCATATCAATGGGTAATAATGGTGCAAACCAGTTGGGGCGCAATGTAGAAGCCGCTCCCCAAAAGTCACCACGGCCTTGATAACTATTGTCAAAGAGAATAGCAGCATTAGTAGTTGCTTTAAGCCATGAAGCCAGTGCCATATCCACATTACCACGTACATTAAAACTCATATCATAAGCTTTCTTTGACTCACCGTATTTCAACAGGCTATTAGCATAATTCATACCGAAGTTCAAGTAATAATGAGTCTTTTCATTACCTCCATACACTTCACCCGTAACATCAGAATTAGTATAGAACTTTCTTAAATAATCTGAACTATAAAAGTCTATGTCCGGATAACGATAAGGATTAGTACCCATTGCTGTGTTATAAATAGTACCGGCATCATACCTTTCTGCTATACCGTCATTACGACAAGCTTCATTGTACATGGTCATATAACAATCTGCATCCAAGTACTTAGGATAAGCCTTCGGGACATTCACCCCTACATTGGCACGAACATCGATATGCATGGGTGAATCTTTGCCTCGCTTGGTAGTGATAAGAATTACTCCTTTCGCGGCACGGCTACCATAGAGTACCACAGCTGCCGCATCTTTCAGCATAGATATACTTTCCACTTCCGAAGCCTTTACACTTGATGCACTACGAGGCACACCGTCTACCAGTACCAACGGTCCTTGTCCCCAAAGGGATGATCCATTGTAACCACCGACAAAACTTTCAAGGCCCACAAGGCTATTATTGTTAGCAGTCTTCTTTGTCAGCTCTGACGTGTTGACAGTAGAAATGGCATGAGTCAAATCTTCCTGAGCAACTTTGCCGAAAGCCACATTCACTAAGCTGTCCTTGCTTTCCTCCTGTGCCTGCACACCTGTCATGCTAAGCAATGACATGGCAAAAACAGTACAGCCGATATATATAAACTTTCTATTCATATTTCGCGTCATTATTAGTTAATACGTCATGATTACCATCCCGGATTCTGGCCAAAGCCTTCATACAAGTAAACATCTGCTTTGGGTAATGGCAGCCAATAGTGTCTGTCGGTATACTTTCTCTCCACCAGTACCACTTCTTTCAAGTTCATGATTTCATTCTCCTCCGGATGCTCTTTGTTATAGCTTGCGGTAGGGACACGGTCAAACTCAATCTTTGTCTTCAAGGTATAAGGACTCTTATCAAGAAGCATCCAACGACGGAGATCCATAAAGCGAAAGCCCTCAAAAGCAAGTTCTACGGCACGCTCGCGGCGAATCTCACCAAGAAAGTCTGTCGTATTTCCAGTAAATCGATCAAGTACGTGAGCCACACCGGCACGATCACGAATCTCATTGATAGCATCTTCAGCCGTCATATAGAAGCTAGAAGCTTTACTTTGCGGAGAGCCATAACCTACAGCCGTTGCCTCCGAGTACATCAGATAAACATCCGCTAAACGCATCAAACTTAAAACAGCGTAGTGAGCACCTCTGACGTTAGCATTATTCACTATTTTTAGACAGAGCTTACTATTCATATAACCTGTAAAACACCCTTTCTGTGGATCTTTCTCTTCACTGTCCGCTCCATTCGTATACAACTGGCAATATTGTCCGTTTCCAGTTTCTCCACACCATTCACCGTCAAATATGATGTCTTTATAAAAACGCGGATCACGATTTTTCCAAGGATACTTAGGATCATATCCTGATTCTGCATCGGCTTTTGTCATATCTTTGATCGGATAGCCATTAGCCATACCAAAATAATTTACATAATTAGCAGTCGGATAACATTTAATACCAGCATTGATATGAGAACGCGGACGAAAATCCGTATTCATGTTATAGTTCCAACGACCATCATACTGCACTAAATTTTCGCGGAAGATAGCTTCTTTCACCCCGTTAAGTTTACCGCCGGAATTGTATACGACAAACAGGTCGTTATAATTTTCCATATCTGCTAATTCATAGCGTTTAGTATCCTCAACAATCTTCAAAGCTTCGCCAAAAGCTTCAGCTGCACGCTTACAACGTCCCGCATCATACTCTTTGTCACCTCCGGAAGCCCAGTTCATTAGCGGACTACCCGCCCAAAGCAATGTCTTCCCTTTATAGGCCAAGGCCATAATTTTATTAATACGAGTATCATTCAAACCAAGAGTAGCTCTACCAGCAGTTGTTTGATCCCAGTCAACGGGAAGCAAAGGAATAGCATGGTCAAAATCAGCCACACATTTTTCAGCACACTCTTGCCAGGTAAGCCTGGATAATGCAGGAGCAACATCCGGCGGTAATACTTGGTCAACATAAGGCATTCCACCCCACCATTCCATCAACATAAAATGAAACCATCCACGGAAAAAATAAAGTTGTCCTTCAATAAGATTACGTTCTTCTTCTGTAGCACTTACCAAATTACCAAGATTAGCTATACCAATGTTAGCCTTACGGATACCATACCAGCAAAGTTTCCACAGATTACCCTTATCACTGCGTTCCTGTGAATTAGCCTTTCCACCACGTATAGAAGAAGGATAAGAATAATAACAGGTAGTCCATCCCCAGAAATCACCATAGTCAATATTACGGGCAAAGAGGCGAAGCTCCTGTGGCTCCCAATAATCTTCCTCACCAAAATTAAAACTAGTATGATACTCACTGTTTGATACAACAGGTATACAGTTATAGAGTTCCTCGGTAAATCCCTGGAAATTCTTGAAATTCTTATATGGATCATTCTCTTCAATGTCACTATATGGAGATTTGTCCAAATAGTCAGTACAAGAAGTAGCTCCCAACATACCGGCCAAAGTGATGACCGACGTAAGGAATATTTTATTAATATACTTATTCATAGTCTTTACTTAGTATTTATAAAGTAATGTCGATACCAAGATTGAAACGGCGCATTGTCGGATAAGCACCATCAGAAGAACTATATCCGGTATTAGATTCGCGATCATCCGGCATTTTAGTCCACATATAAAGATTATCACCGTTCAGATATATACGGCAGTTTTTGATCCCCATCTTCTTCAACCAGTTTGATTTTTGGAAAGTATAGGACAATTCAACGTTTTTCAAACGCAAATAAGAACCATCGTACCAATATCTAGTGCCTGATGCTGCTTGATCAATAGTGGTCCCCCAACGCGGTGCGGGCAGAGTAGCACTCCCATCGGGAGTCCAATAATCACCTTCAGCATAAGCTACATGAGCAGTGCTACGGAACGTCGGGAAATTGACTTCACGAGTCACATTGTTTACTCCATAGAACTGTGCAAAAATGCTAAATCCCTTCCATTCTGCTCCGATTGAAGCATTGTAAGTATTCTGAGGCATCGTAGAATACTGATAGGGAGCACGGTCATCAGCATCAATTACACCGTCGCCATTAAAATCGACAATGTTATAATCCCCAGGGAGTTTTGCATCATTACCCGTTGTCCAAACCGGACTTCCAATCACGTCATCCCATGTAGCAAGATTACCATGATCAATATAAGAATATACCTGATTAATGGCATGTCCCGCCCCTTTCTGGTAATCAGGTTTCAAAGGTGCATCATCACGGAATTTCACTTTGTTGACAGCATGAGTCATGCTAGTATTGAGCCAAGCACGAATACCATTATTAAAAGTATGGTTCAATCTCAACTCCAACTCATAACCATGACTGCTCACTTTACCGAGATTAGCATAAGGAGCATCAGTTCCAAAATAAGAAGCTATCGCTCTATCGCTTCCCTTCACTAAAATATCAGTACGAGTGTCATTGAATATATCCACCGAACCGGCAACCGCCCCTCCTAAAAAAGCATAATCAATACCTAAATTTCTCTTTTCTACAGTTTCCCATGAGATATTAGGATTCCCCAGTCGACTGATTGTATAGTAAGTATAAGGAGTATTGGCAGGCTTAATATTACCCATTAGTGTGTTACCTCCATAATCCAACTGATTTTTATATAAGAAACGACCATCTGTAAATCTTTGCCAAGGCTGAACCACCGCATCATCTCCCACTCTACCCCAAGAAGCTCGTAACTTCAACATATCGAGAAATTTCAGGTTGTTCTTAACAATTTTTTCCTCGCTAATCATCCATCCTAATGAAAAAGAAGGGAAAAAAGCAAAACGGTAATCAGGACCGAACTTCTCTGAACCATTATAGGCACCATTAGTTTCGAAGAAGTAGCGCATAGCATAATTATAAGTTAAACGAAACACCCAATCTTCACGATAAATAGGGAACACACTGCCCGACGCTTCTTTCAAACGACTGAAAAGAGCAAGAGCAGTCACTTCATGTTTACCGAAATTTCGTGCATAATCCATTTGCATGGAATAATAAAGCTTACGATAAGTAGCACCAGTATTCACGCTACCAGCCTGATGTTCCCAATAGATAGGATTGATAATAGCATCCAAACCGGTACCAAGCTCCGGTTGTTCCAAAATAATTTCTCCAGTATCAGGTCTAACCCACATACGCTGAGAATTATGATACATATCATTGACGCCACGCTTATTCTCAACGAATGTATAGTCCATTGAGAAATTAGCTTTGAATTTCAGCCCTTTGGTAAGCATATGCAAATCTTGCTCAAGGATAAAATCTGAAGTCATCTTTGTAGTCGTACGTTTCTCCGACCCTGCTACAGCCAGTTTGTATACGGAGTTAGGCACATCGGCATCACGAGGTTGATACCATCCCCACATACCGTTAGAATAAATCGGACGCATGGCATCAGGAGCACTTTTATAGGCTGCTGCCCAAAAAGTTGCATCTTGGTCATTATAGTCCCATGGTACGGTACGCTGAGCATTCGATCCAAATAGATTGGTAGAAAACTTTGTAGTTTTAGTCAATTGGAAATCCAAATTACTACGCACATTAATACGATTATAGCCAAAACCATAATCATAGCCACGACGGTTATCATATACTTTAAACAAGTCACCCTCACTTACAAAATCAGCCGCTGCAAAATAACTGACAATTTTTGTACCTCCGGAAACATTGACACTGGTATTGTAAGACATGGCTGTACTATTAAACAGTGCTTTTTCCCAATCAGTATTAGGATAACGATCCCATTCTTCCGCATTGGCAGGATGACGATACTTATCAATAATGGAAGTCGGAGTATAGTCATTCCAGCCATTAGGATTAAGACAAGCCTCGCGTTCAATAGAGTTATTCAACAGATAAAAAGTATCGTATGCATCATACTTCTCCGGTAGTTTGGATGCCACCTTTGCTGTTACATTAGCTTTGATTTGCACACTAGCTTTTCCTTCCTTACCACGTTTGGTAGTTATAAGAATTACACCATTGGCACCCTTCACACCATAAACAGCCGTAGCAGAGGCGTCTTTTAGCACTGAAATATTCTCTACAGACGAGATATCTACCGAACTCATCTCACGTTCAATACCATCCACCAATATTAAAGGTTCACTATTATTCCACGAGCTCTGTGTACGAATGATAATCTGAGGATCTTCTGCACCAGGCATACCAGAAGAAGCAGAAGTAATAACTCCCGGCAAAGACCCTGTCAATGCTGAACCAAGACTAGTTACACCACCGGCACGTTCCAGTGTCTTGCCACTTGTCTGCGTGATAGCACCTACCACTGACGCTTTCTTCTGTTGTCCGTAACCTACAACTACTACTTCTTCCAGTTGTTTGGTATCATCTTCCAACGTCACTTTTATCATCCCTTTGGAAGATACTTTCACTTCCTGTGGTTTCATTCCTACATACGAAACAATAAGGACGGACTTCTCACTGGGCACAGTCAACACAAAATTGCCATCTATATCTGAGATCGTACCTACTGAATTATTACCTTTTAAAGTTACCGAGGCTCCAATGATTGTCTCACCATTACTGTCAAGAACCGTTCCCCTCACCGTTATCCCTTTCTGTGCTGATGCTGTTACAAAACTAAACAACATAAGGAGAAACAGGTAAGGAATTTTTTGAATTTTCTTCGTTACATTTTTCATTACCATTAGTTTAAGATGTTAATTAACTACATTGTTTTCTAATCATCATTCTTTTTTTAATTGCATTAGCTATCATTATAAATATCACTCATAGTTACTAGTATTAGATTTATATAAAAAAAATAATTATTTGCAAGTAGCGTATAATCCAATTGTAGTACCGGTAAATCCACCAGCCGTTGTAGTAGAGAGATAACTGGGATCTACATCTTTACAAAGCAGTTTCCAGCTTTTTTCACCATCAATAGAATAATAGAAATCGTAACCAATTCCTTGAGATACTAATTTCAAATATACTTCATTTGTATCTGCGTCTATTTCATCTGAAGCCAATGTCTGTTCCTTTTCACCGATTTGTTTCAGAGAAATATTTTTATTCTCACCCACTTTATTCAAGCAGAAGAAATATTGATGTGTCTCATCTTTAAACAACAGCATTCCGGCTGTTTCCTTATCGTTAGAAGGATTGAACAACATACGTGTAGCACATTCAAATTTATGATGTTGTAACCGACGACAAACAAATGCCGGAGTTTTCTTTTCCGTAGCGCTAATATCTGCACACTTCAAGGTCAGGTATCCGGGTGTTTCCGACAAAGAATATAGATCGGATGCAGAAGTTCTTAAAGTCATCCATGGCATATCAAGTACAGGAGAATCAAAGTTCGCTACTAACTCGAAATTACCATAAGTAACTGTCGTATCGCGTTTCACACCTTCACGTTTTACAATCATAGGTACTAAATCATCGCCTTGTGTCATGTACGAGAATCCATCTTCACTCCATTTCACCGGCATCATAAATGTTTCACGTCCCAAATTCTCAAACTGATTATTAATAGGGCGACAAGCCAGAAAAACAGCCCACCAATCTCCCTCTTTTGTTTGAATCAAGTCTGCATGACCAGCACAGGTTACCGAATTAGGACGGTCAGAATTCAAATGTCTTTGCGTCAGAATCGGATTGTTTTTCCATGGAAGAAACTTACCCATCGGAGAATCACCACGGAAAATCACTTCCGAGTGCCAGTTTCCCGTTCCACCTTCGGCGGACATCAAGAAGTACTTTCCATTTATTTTATATAAATGAGGGCCTTCTATCCAAATTGGTTTGTCTGCCGGTTGAGCTCCTTTGTTTACAAGAATTTTACGGGGACCGACCGTCTTATCTGTTTTCACATCAAACTCTTGTATACGTATAGTACGGTGTCCGCTATATTCAGGCTTATTATCCGGAGCCTCATCATTATTAACAATATATGCCTTACCATCTTCATCAAAAAAGAAAGAAGGATCAATACCTCCGACCTCCGGCAACATGACGGGTTCCGACCATTCACCAAACGGGTCTTGCGTCTTAACAAAGAAATTTCCGGCTCCTACATTGGTTGTTACCATATAATATGTCTTGTTATACGGATTATAAGAAATAGCCGGAGCAAAAATACCGCCACTCACTTTCTGTCCTTCCATATTCACTAATTGCGAAGCACGGTTCAACACATGCCCTATCTGTTTCCAATTCACCAAGTCTTTGCTGTGAAAAATAGGAACACCGGGGAAATAAGTGAATGTAGATGTTACCAGGAAATAATCACCTTCTCCATTTGTGCAAACACTAGGATCAGAATACCATCCCGGCAAAATAGGATTATAGAAATAGTCTTCATCTGACAGAGGATTGGAAATATAAAAATCATCATTTCCTTTATAAGAAAAATAATCAAAGAGAGCCACAGATTTTCCAATAGCCGGTAATTGTTGTTCTTTCTTTGAGTTACATGACATCATTGTTATCCCCAACATAAATATGGAGAGCCGGACGATTGACATTAATTGTATTACCTGTGTATTCTTCATAATACCTCTTATTTTCTTTATAATCAAATATGAATTACTGATCTTTTTCTGCAAAGATATGCCAGCTTATAAAACTACAAACATAATTATGTTACGGGCTTCTTTTCCTAAATAACATCTTCATTTTCAATGTTACATCTATCTTTCCCCTTGTAGCACGCCCTAATAATTACACTGATTATAAGCACATTACAATCTTATTTTTTTTGAATAAAAGCTATTCAAATTCCCAATAATCCAGATTGAAAAGTTTGTTTCCTTTCTCTCCTTTAAAGCAGAAATAAAGATCATGTACACCCTTTGCATTCTTTATCCGGCATGACATCTGTTTATATATATCCAGTCCTCCTGTCGGTGATATACTGACACTGCCTATTACCGGACCTTCAGTGCTGTCCAGACGAATTTCTATCATTCCGCCTTTTTCAACACAAGCTGCGCTTACACTGAATTTCTTTGCTCCCTTCTTGCCAAAGTCGACACCACGCACACACAGATATTCATTATCATCAATATCGGTTATATACAAACCACCATTCTTATGATTTTCAGCTTTAAGACCATATCCCCAAGCCATCGTTTCAGCTTCCACTCTACGGTAAGGATTAAAGTTTTCAATCTGTTCCAGTTTCGTCTCCTGCCAATAAGGAACTTCCTTAATAGTTCCATCCGGATTATAATGCATTTTTGCAACAGAGACCGAACGGCGTTCCTTATGATCCAAAGTCTCCAAATGAAGCAAATCATAATTTAGGCCAAATACATAAGAGCTACCTTTATAATCGATAATTCCAGGATGATTTCCTCTACTTCGCTCTGTTGGACGCATAATATATCCTTTTGTACTCCATGGTCCGGTAGCTTTGTCGCTCATGGCATAGCCAATCCCTTCCGGACAACAAGTTGAAGCGAAAGCCATGTAATAATGCCCGTTCCGTTTATACACCCACGGACCTTCCTGGTAATGTTCCGGTTTATTTTCCACTTGTACAATTTCCCCCGAATATGAAATCATATCCTCATTCAGTTTCACATAATAAACATTCGGATTGCCCCAATACATATACGCTTGTCCGTCATCATCAATAAATACGGTCGGGTCAATGTCATACCAATGCTCCTTTTGCCAAACCAACGGTTTGTTCAATGGGTCTTTAAAAGGGCCGTAAGGAGAGTCGGAGACCAATACGCCAATACCATTACCATGAATCGGGCAATACATATAAAATTTGCCATTACGTTCGATGACTTGTTCTGCCCAGGCACCGTTATCACGTTTCACCCAATCAAAACTCTTCAGAGAAGCGACAGCTCCATGATCGGTCCAATTGACCATATCGGTGGAAGTATAAAGTAACCAGTCCAACATTTTGAATCCTTCGGCATCATCCTCATCATGAGTTGTATAAAGGAAAACGGTATCATTATATACCATCGGAGCCGGATCAGCGGTATATTTTGTCTGGATAATAGGATTTTGTGCCACTCCTGAAGTAGCGACAGTCATTGCCAACAAAAACGACACGCCTAAAAATTTTAAGTTTCTCATATTCTTTTATTTTAAATGGTTTTAGATTCTACTACTTTACATTTTTATTTTCAGCTGTTTTCCTCTATACTCTATGGTCTTTCCATTGATACTTTCTGTCACATCTATTCCCGACTTTCTATCAACTTTTACCAACTTCAATTTGCGAGATACAGTCATACCGGAATATCCACCTTTCCGGTCAGAGATTGTCAATGTGTTATTTTTATCATTCCAAATTATTTCAAAACTTGAAGAGTCCCCCTTCTCATAATTGTAATTGTCGCCTTCATCTTCATAGACCGTAAATGAAGAATCGGCTCCCGGATAAACCCGTATCTCCCACTCTGCATCTGTTTTTTCCGAGGTATATTGCATAACCGGCCCCATTGGAATGATAGATCCTTGACGCACCAATAGAGGAATTTTATTTATCGTTGCTTCAGCGACAATCCATTGTCCGCCCTTATATTTTTTTCCGGTCCAAAAGTCAATCCAATCGGCTCCATCCGGTAAATACACACGACGCACCTTATCTACATTTTCCAAAGGATGGGAATCTACCGAATAATACATAGGATTGGTGACAGGAGCAACCAATAAAGCTGGTCCGAACATAAATTCATCTTTTAAGTCAGCAACCTGCATATCCTTGGCAAAGTCAAACGCAAGTGTTCTGGTCATTGTATAATTTTCACGGTGAACCTTGCCTGCTAAAGAATAGATATAAGGAAGTAAGCGATACCTTAAATGAATCACTTTAATCAAACTATCATAAAAAGGCTCATCCGGTTTACCAAAACGCCATACTTCACGAGGAGTATCGGAACCATGACTTCGAAACACCGGTAAGAACGCTCCATATTGAAACATACGAGTGTATAATTCCCGATAAGCCATATCAGCCACTCCTTTATCATAGTCGCCTTTCCAGAACCATTGAGGTCCATTTTTTGTAAAAAAGGCCCCAATATCTACTGTCCAATAAGGGCAGCCTGTAGCCATAAAATTTAACCCGGCAGGAATCATTTGAGCAAAAGATTGCCAAGTTGCATAAGTATCACCGTTCCACGTTATTGTAGAATAACGTTGCTGACCTGCGTAACTAGAACGGGTAAGATTTACAACACGCTTATCTTCATTTGTAGAACGTTGGTTCTCATAAATTCCCTTCGCATGATATAATGAATACAACTGGCTTCGCTCTGCCCCCAATACACTATTCAGCAAATTCGTGTTTAACTCCCAACGTTGCCGATGATTATCCGCTCCATAACCATCCTTCATAAAAGTCCAATCAGCATCTAATGGTTCTGAAGCGTCACACCACCATGCATCAAAACCATTACCAAAAAACTCATTATTCGCATAGTTCCAGTATAATTTTCTTGCCAACGGATTAAAAGCATCATAGACAGAGGTGCCGCTTAACAACCATCCCTTTCGTTTAAATTCCTCATGTTGAGGACAGTTCATGGCATTCGGCCATATTGATATCATTAATTTAGCATGTAGAGAATGAATTTCATCTGCCAGTTTTCTTTTGTCAGGATAGAATTTAGGATTCATACTCATATTCCCCCATTGGCCTTCCGGCCAATAGTTCCAGTCCTGTACAATCATATCGATCGGTATTTGCCTTTGGCGATACTCTTTTAAGGTATTAATTAAATCATCGGAACTGACATAGCGTTCTTTAGATTGAATATATCCAAAAAGATAGAGAGGCATCATTGGAGAATTGCCTGTCAATAAACGATAATTAGCAACCACAGCATCCATCGTCTTACCTTTCATAAAGTAATAATCAATCTGTTTAGCTGCTTCAAGTTCTACAAAACTCCCTTCCGAGTTATCCTTAAACATCATGGCACATCCCGCGTCAAACAGTAATCCATAACCGGCTGTTGAATTTAGCACCGGTACCATAGCTTTCAAATTATGCTGGCACAGATAAAGTTCCTTACCACGCAAATTCATATAGTCTTCCATGTGAGCTCCCCACCCATATAAAGCCTCCAACGGTTGCCATTTAAAATTAATCCTATATTTCCAGGTGTGCCCTATGATATCATAACGCAAAACATTTTTTATTTCTTTATCACCATCCGCAGTTTTCTCTATATGTTTTGAATGTTCATCATATATGACTTGCTTCGTCACTCTCTTTTCACTGATTCGAGGTATATTTTGATCTTCCTGCAATAATAATCTCCCCTCTTTATCCAAATAAGTGATAGAAGCAGTACTTAAATCAACTCTGACTATCAAGCTATCCGATTTTAATAAATAACAATCTGGATTTGGGGTATATACCCAACGAACAGGATTATCAACTGTACGTGACAAACAAACATCCGTTCCATTTCCCATAAACGTATTTTCCCCCGTATATTGAACTCTTACCACATCCGGAGTCACAAACTCGACTTTTAATATGCCTTGTTCCAAATCACAAGAAATACCATTTACAAGAACAGTAGCCTGCTTAACCTGTGCAAAAGCAGTGAAAGCATCTGTTAAGATCATAAACAGAATCATTAACCATGTCACAAAAAATCGTTCTAACTGATATTTTTTCTTCATAAATAATATTGTCATAAATCCATTTTTTGTGAAATATAAACGATAGCATCACACAGCGCTATACGCCAATAATCCCAATCGTGCCCTCCTTCCTTTACCCGGAATTCATAAGGGATATTCCGGTCGCGAAAAGCTTTAATCAGATCCACATTAGCTTCATACGTAAAGTCTTTATCTCCACAATCAATAAACCAATGTATCTTTTTCCACTTCAGAATCTCGTCTGCAGTTCCTGACTGTATTGTGTGAATCGGATTATTATCATCAATTAATTGCTGACGCCATGGAGCAGAAGGATCATCTTTCAGAAACTCTAAATACTGACTGCGAAGATAACTGCTCATACCATATACAACATTAAACATCTCCGGATGATATAGACCATACACAATAGATGCTCCGCCACCCATCGAGTATCCGGCAAGTGACCGGAATCTCTTTTCAGACTTTATCCTGTAATGAGTTTCAATATAAGGCACAAATTCGTAAAAGAAAAAGTCCTCATATTTCCAATGGGGAGCATTGAACCAAATCATATTATTCTTATTCGCCTCCGGACATACGATAATCATTTTAGATGACAGTCCTTTGGCAACCAGAGAGTCAGTAACCACCTGTAAATTGCCCCAATGAACCCAATCTGTATTCGAGCAATTTCCACCATGTAATAAGTATAATACCGGATAACTACAGGTATCCGATAAATAATAATCATCCGGCAAATATATCGTATATTCCCGCTCTGTAATACCTTGCAACATTGTGCATGGCATTTTTCTATATTCTACCCGGCTCTTTGCGTGGACTTCCTCCAATATGCAGAAAAAGAATATAAATACAACAATATACTTCATATTACATTTCATAATAAACTACTTAGTAATCAGTATTCCGCCATTGCAAGGAATAGATAGCTGCAGTTCCTGCTTTTTCCCTATTTCTATTTGTTTCACACCACCCTGTAATGCCTTATCATCACTAAACAGTCTCACCTTTTCTCCATTGGAGAACATCGGCAAATTAACTTTAAGTTTCAGTGTTTCCTTCTGCGCATTTACTCCGGCAATATACCATTTGTCTCCATGACGACGGGCAAGAATAACGTATTTGCCAGGATAACCGTCAATGAAACGTACCTCATCCCAAGTCGTTGGAACCTCTTTCATAAAATCAATAGCCCACGACGGAGAATCGGTCAGGTTATTCGGTGCCAGAGCAAAATGCTGTACCGGACTTTGAAATAGAACCGCCGTAGCCAGTGCGTAGACATCTGATGTCACCCGCCGGCTTCCCCGTGGAGCATTATCCGCATTATAATATTTGTTCAATGCACTACCTCCAAAATCCATGCTACCCACAGTATTACGAATAAACGGGTGCAAAGTAGCATTAAAGGCCTCATGATCACAGCTGCCTTGAGAGAAATGAAGATTTTCACTAGCCAATACAGCCTCACTCGATGCGAAGTTAGGATACATACGTTCCCAGCCACGAGGCAAAGTACATCCATGGAAAATAACTAAAAGACCGTACTCGTTTGCATCCGACAAGATATCCTCATACAACTGCATAGTCATTTGCTTGTCACCTCCGAAAAAGTCAACTTTTATTCCACGGATACCAATGCTTTGCATCCATTTCATCTCCTTACGTCTGGCTATCGCATTATCCATAATACCTCTCGGAGTTTGCGGAGCATCATTCCAATACCCATTCGAATTATACCACAAATAAAGAGCTACCCCTTTGTCCTTCCCATATTTAGCCAATTCTTCAATTTTATCACGTCCTATTTGTTTATCCCACAAGGCATCCACCAACACGGACTGGTATCCCATTGCTGCCGAAAAATCAATATACCGGAGTTGCTCTTTATAATTAGTACTTCCATCCATACCGATAATCCAGCTCCATGAACCCCGGCCATACGTATACTCTCCTTTTGCCGAATAAAGCGGTTTTACAACATCAAAAGGAACCGTTGTCTCCACTATTGGAGCCAAAGTCTTGCCCACAGTAATAGTACGCCAAGGCGTCTCGCCCGGTAATGCTATCCCCGGAGAAACCGTACCATTCCCATTTGCTTCACCTTCTTGCGGAAATCCAATGGTATACACTCCTCCTTTGTGTCCCAACAGACGGCTCGCACAATATCCACCATTTACTCCCGTTTCGGAAACAAGCACCCAACCATTATCTCCATTACGGAATAGGCAGGGAAATGTATATCCTTCTCCCCAGCCATTTTTGCCTGCGACATCATCTGCTGTATAAGACGTCTCATAACTTGGAGAAGTACGGGCAAATCCCCCCATCGGTTTACTTTGCGGACAAAGGAAAGTGGTGGTTCCGTCAGGAAACACAAATCCTGTGACTTCTTGCTTAACCACGCAACTTAGTGTCTCACCTTGCGGATACATCCTATATTTAAAAGCAACATCGTTATTACTTATGCGGAATATAACATCATAAATTGTTTTCCCTTGTTGTGTAAACGAAAATACAGCTTCATTTGCCACATAATGTACCTTACTCTTTTTAATAGAAGCCAACTCGTATGTTTCATCTATTTTATTGGTTGAAACATTCTTCTCCAGCGACATCCCCGATGAGAAATCTCCTATATTTGCAATCATCCCCAATGGAGATGGCTTCAAAAAGAGAATATTGTCATAACTAACAGAATAAGAAGGTCTTCCATCCATATCTGAGACTGTTACTACCAACTTTCCATCAGGACTTGTTATCTGTTTATTTTCTGCACTTGCAACACTACTACCCAATAGCATAGCCATTACTATAAAAAACTTCATCATATTTCTATTTTTCAGATTCTTCTCTACTGACATAATCACACATTCTATTACAATCAAAACTTTACAGAAATTGCCTTCCCATTATAATCGACGCTTTTTTGAGTCCCGCCCTGAAGAGTTACAGTAAATTTACGGTTCTTCAACATTCCCTCATACGTACCTTTTCTTGCCCCTATCGTCAATTTACGAGATACATTATTCCAAGAGATTGGAATTTCCGTATAAGCTCCTTTTTCGTAATTGTAATTATCAAATTCATCTTCATATAAAATGAAGTTTCCATTCGCACCCGCATACACCTTCAATTCAAGATGATCCCACGGTTTTTCAGTTGCATACTGAACTTGTGGACCGACAGGAATGATACTACCCGCTTTTACATACAATGGAATAACATCCAGTGTAGTCTCTTTGGTAATTTCCTTTCCGCCTTCATGTTTCTCGTTTGTCCAGAAGTCATACCATAGCGTTCCTGCCGGTAAGTATATGTTAGTAGATTTCGTTTCCATGAAATCCACAGCAACGTCAGTTTTTGTTTTTTTCGCTCCATCTCTGTTCCATCCTTCTTCTTCGGAGACTTTTACCACAGCTTCCGGTGTATATTGTGCATGAGCAATCGGAGCCACAAGGAGCGACTTTCCAAACATATATTCGTCATTGATATCCCACACCTTTCTGTCATCTACAAAATCCATCATCAAAGCGCGCATAAAACTCGATTGGCGATTGCTCACCTCCCAAGAAGTAGAATAAATATAAGGCAACAGAGAGTAACGCAAACCTATCATTTTCTCGATAGCATCATATACAGGCTCACCCTTCTTTCCGAACTTATAGATTTCCCTATAAACATCCGTCCCGTGCGAACGCATCATCGGATTGAACGTTCCAAACTGCAACCAACGCACATAAAGCTCCTGATACAATGGATTTTTTGAAGCACTATCATCATTCCAGCTTTTATTATAGTGTCCTGCAAAAAAGCCACCAATATCACTATTCCAGTGAGGCATACCACACAAAGAAAAGTTTAATCCGGCAGGAATCTGATTTCTAAAACTCTCCCATGTGGAAGCGACATCACCACTCCATACATTTGCACCATAACGTTGTTGCCCCAAAAATCCCGAACGGGTTAAAATAAACACCCGTTTATCCGAAGTCACTTCACGCTGATGGTCGTAAACCCCTCCGACAGTCATCAACGGATAAGCATTGCGCACCTTACGGAACGAGCCCAGATAGGTTTTGGTATCCATATCCTCCGGCTTCCAGTCCAAATGGTCGGGTTCGGTAGAGTCCATCCACCAGGCATCCATTCCCAACTTGAAAATTCCATCATTCAGATATTTCCAATAAATATCACGCGCTTCGGGATTGTAAGCATCATACACTCTTACACCGGAAGGATATTCCATATTGGGGGGCCATGACTCCAATCCCGATTGCGGCCAGGTAGTGAAGTTAAACAACATCCCTTTTTTGTCCAATTCTCTATAAGGTTTAGTCATCGGTCCGAATGACGACCAGATAGATATAGCCATGTGTGCGTTCATCGCATGGACATCCTCAATCATCTTTTGAGGATTATTGAAAGTCGGATTCTGGAAATCCATCGCATTCCACAAATAGTTATGCCCCCAATATTGCCAATCCTGAATAATACCATCCAAGGGAACACCCAATTCACGATATTTACGAACAACGTCTACCACTTCCTCCTGGCTCTTATATCTTTCTTTACTTTGCCAGTAACCATAAGTCCATAAAGGAAACATCGGTGCTTGCCCGGTCAAGCTGCGTACCTGTGCTATTACACCATCGGCATTTTTCCCATACATGAAGTAATAATCCACACAGTCACCTACTTCAGAACGGAAAGATGTTTCAACTTCGTTATCCGTAAAAAGAGTCGGCGAATAGTTATCCCAAAACACACCATATCCTTTAGTAGACTGGAAGAAAGGTGACACATCTTCAACATTTCCCTGTATCAGATTTTTAGTCATGTTCCGCTGAATCATCTTTCCATTTTGCAATTGTCCCAAACCATAAATGGCTTCCTCCTTATCTAATATAAAAGGTTGATAAACCTGATAAGTTTTTGTCCCGGCATCATCGAAATCGATAAACTGCATACCGGATTTCTCTGCCAATAATGATTTGCCATCCTTTGAGAAATAAGAAACAATTCCCGTCCCGGTGTCCACACTGACACTTAGTTCACTGGTATTCAATACAATCTTATTATCTTGTATATCAGCTTTGAAACTCACCTTTTCAGGTTTGGCAATTACAGAAAGACTCTGTTTTTCATAGGCAACACCTTCCGGCGATTTTATTACTCTCGCCACAGCAGGCGCAAAGAATTGTACTTCTATATCCACTGCATTTACAGTGGTTTTGATGCCGGACGATGTTTTCTGATAGTTCTGTGCGAATAAAATATTTGTGCTGAAGCATAAACATATACCCCAAAATAGATGATGTATTTTCATAATTTGGAATGATAAGGTTTCTAATTAATAACCAACAGATGTTGCATACAGTCCGATCATTGCTCCTGTAAAGCCACCAGCCTCATTAGTAGAAAGAATATCGCCGGAAACGGTTCCTCCTAAATTTAGGAAACCCTTGCCATCAATCGAATAATTAAAACGATAATCATCTCCATTGGCTGTTACTTGCAGTGTCACAGGTTTCTCTGTTTCTATCTTCACCTCACCCAGGACACTCGCTTGTCCTTTTTCGGTTCTTTGCAGTATCAGGTAATAGTCTTTCCCCTTTTTAGTGATACCGAAAACATAGTGATATCTTTCATTCTGATAACATGTTATACCGGCAAAATCTTTCTCATTTTTCGGTTTGTACTCCATGGTTGCTGCCGCTGTAAATTGATTATGCTGCTGACGGTAGAACAAGGTAGAAGTAGGTTTCACTTCATTGATATTTGAGGTAAAAGGGATGATCCGCAACCCTTTATCGGTCATATCAACGAAATCTTCACGAGGACCTCTAAGACCGATCCATCTAAGGTCTAATGTCTTATCGGAGAAATCATCCTTAAAGACAAAGTTGCCACTAGGCAAATAACCGTTTTTCCCTGTTTGGTTCTCTACTCCCGAAGGCATCTTCAATGTAGGTTTCATAGGGATAAGCCCATTCTCGAAAACGGGAAATGTTCCGCTCCAGTCCACCGGAAGAATAAAAGTTTCGCGTCCGGTATTCACTCTGTTCTTCTCATTGGGGCGTATTCCTAAAAATACACCATAATATTTTCCGTCGGGTCCCTCCACTAAGTCTGCATGACCAGCCCAGTCTACTTTATTCGCCCGATTTGCAGGAAAATAACGTTGAGTTAAAATAGGATTATTATTTGACGGAAGATAAGGTCCTTTCGGATGATCACTTACAAAAATGACTTCGCTATGCCAGCCTCCGGTTCCTCCTTCCGCACACATTAAATAATAACGTCCATCTTTCTTATAGATATGAGGAGCTTCAATCCATATCGGCTTTTCTTCTATATTGACGCCACCGTTTACAATGATCCGGTCTGTCCCCGGAACCACTTTATCATTTTCCACATCATAATCCCATATTTTTATAACACGGTGTCCCGAGTAACGCTCGTTTGCTTTAGCAGGAGCATCATTATGTACCACGTATGCCTTGCCATTATCATCAAAGAAAAGAGAAGGATCAATGCCTTCAAATTGAAGTTTGATCGGATCACTCCAGCCATTCTCCGGATTCTTTGTCTTTACCACCATATTTCCAAAGCCGCCGGAAAATTGAGTGGTTATCATATAAAACGTATCATTATTGGGATTATATCTTATAGCAGGAGCATATACACCAGCACTAATACCACAATCTTCAACCTTTAATTGTGACGTTCTGTCCAGCACATGACCGATTTGCTTCCAGTTGACCAGATCATTAGAATGGAAAATAGGCACCCCGGGAAACATAGCAAAAGATGAGCACACTAAATAATAATCATTACCTTTCCGCGTTATACTCGGATCGGGATAGCAACCCTGCAAAATAGGATTATAGAACTCACCCGGCTTTAAAGGATTGTTTTGATAAATAGCATCCTCCCCCTGATAAATAAATTGCGTAAAGACAGGAGCATCTTTTGTTATTTTACCCTTGCCACTCACCTCCATATTAAAAAACAGCACAATAAATACGACAAGACCCACAGATTGCCAGCTCGACAAAATCAATTTTAATGTTCTCATATTATCACTTTTTATTTTCTATAATTTTCTGTTCCATAGTAGTGTTTGCAAATGTATCGATTCGGTTTTATCATATATGTACAATCATGATACAGGCATCTATATACAGGTTACATTTATCACAGACATGTAACATGATTCTTTTCTGATGTAACAAAAAGCCCCAAAACAGAAAAATGGTAAGATAAATGACTATATTACCTATTATTTCAACACTTTTATTCCCCATCATTTAAAAGACTGAATATCAAGCATTAGCAAATATTCATTTTCCTTTAAAAGAAAGCCCCCGTTGGTTTAAAAGAAACGGGGGCTTGGTTTAAAAGAAACGACCCGTTCCTTTTAAAGGAACAAGGTCGTTCTTTCTTTATTCATTCAATAAATAAATCCGGATTGTCTATCTGTAAAAATAAACAAAATTCCAAAGCGGTATTACTGTACGTTCATTACAATCGTTTTCAACTTATTTCTATCAGAAGTTCCTCCATACAGTAATTCATAAGTACCTTCCAACGGACACATCGTATTCGACTCTACATCAAACCATTCAAAGTTCTCACCGGTAAGAGGAATAGCTACTGATTCAGTTTTCCCTGCCGGAATATGAACGCGTTTGAAAGCACGCAAGGTATAACGGGGACCTTCCTTATCACCCGGACGTCTCAAATAAACCTGAATCACCTCTTCTCCATCACGTTGCCCGACATTACTTACCGGAATAGTCAATACTACATTTTCACCTTTGGCGATTGTATTCTTGCTCAATTTAGCTTCTCCATAAGTAAAGTCAGTATAACTCAACCCATGACCGAATGGGAAAAGTGGTTGCTGTTGCATATATCGATAGGTACGCCCCTTCATGGAATAGTCTTCAAAGTCCGGCAATTGATTCACATCCTTATAGAAAGTGACCGGCAGGCGTCCACCGGGATTATACTCTCCCCAAAGAGCATCAACGATAGCTGTACCACCCGCCTGTCCCGGATACCATGCCTGCAGAATCGCTTCACAAGTAGTCGTTTCGGGCACTAATCCGATAGCTGAACCGGAATAATTGATAAAGACAACCTTTTTACCAGCCTTCTTCAAAGCTTTCAACAAATCACGTTGAACGCCCGGAAGTTCAATATCCGTACGGTCACCACCCTTAAATCCGGGAACTTCTACCGGCATTTCCTCACCTTCCAGATTTGGAGAAATTCCACCTGCAAAAAGAATCACATCAGCATCCATTACTTTCTTCACTGCAAGGTTCAAATCGATCCCGACCTCTTTGCCCAAATCAAAATCAAGTGTAGCCCTTTCATTCCGTTGTTTGAATAAAATCTCGATATGATACTCTTTTCCAGCTTTCGCCTGTAACGTATAGAGGTTCGTCGGATTCTTAACATATATTTTCCGAGCCACTTGCTCACTATCTATAATAAGAGTCACTTCACCATCCAGTTGGAAACGGAAAGCAACATCACCCGACTGCGAAGGACGAAAGACAGATTCATAACGAGCCGAGAAATTAGTTATTTCCACACCGGGCGCAAATGTAGTAGCCCCTGTTGTCGCAAAATGGAACGGAGTGGAAATCTGATCGGTAGCAACCACTTCCCCTTCACGATCACGATTATTCCAATATTCTGCCAAGAAACCGGGTTTACCATTTATGCTACATTCATCAAACAGGCTTTGGAGTGTCTTTCCATCCACACGGTCACAACCCGGTTCGTATATGATTTGTCCTTCCGGTAGTTTGGCACGGACAGCTTCCAATAAGGTAACCGTATGTGCCGGAATACCGTTATAATTTCCCCACTGCATCACGGAGTCATTGGCATTAGGTCCCATAACAGCTACTTTCAGATGGGTATTCAGAGGCAGGATGTTGTTTTTATTCTGCAAGAGCACCAATGACTCACGAGCCATACGCAAAGCCAATGCCTGATGTTCCTTACTATTCAACACAGAGGTTGGAATTTCCGCCCAGGCCGGTTGTTCGTCCATTTCTCCCAGTTCAAAACGTGCTGTCAACAAACGTTTCAATGAAATATCTATTTCTTTTTCGTCAATCAAACCGGCTTTTACAGCATCCGCCAGTGAAGCATATTCACTTCCACATTCAAGGTCTGTACCTGCCCGCACGGCACCAGCCGAAGCGTGTTCTTTGTCCGGGTGAGTCTCATGCGTTCCCGGTCTATAGAAATCGGAGATCGCTCCACAGTCAGAGACTACAATGCCTTTGTATCCCCATTCATCCCGCAATATTTGCATCAACAGGCGATTGCTGCCACAACAAGGCTCTCCCTCAAAACGATTGTAGGCACACATCACTTCCTTTACATGCGCTTTCTGTACCAAATCTTTAAAAGCAGGCAGATAGGTTTCCCATAAATCCCGGGGATCTATATTCTCCGCATCAAAACTATGCCGGTTCCACTCCGGACCTGAATGAACAGCAAAGTGCTTGGCACATGCGTGCAGCTTATCATACCTGGCATCTTCCGGTCCTTGCAAGCCACGGACTACAGCCATTCCCATTTGTCCTGTCAGATAAGGGTCTTCACCGTATGTTTCCTGACCGCGTCCCCAACGAGGGTCACGGAATATATTGACATTCGGTGTCCAGAATGTTAATCCCTGATAGCGTTTCAGCACGCCACCTTCACCGAAAATACGCGATTTTACGCGAGCCTCATCGGAAGTGGCATTGAACACTTCATATAATAATGAATCATTAAAAGAAGCTCCCATACCGATAGACTGGGGAAAAACAGTAGCCAATCCGGCACGTCCCACACCGTGCAACGCTTCATTCCACCACTCATATTCTTTAATTCCCAGTCGGGGGATAGCAGGTGACGCATTTTGCATTAATGATACTTTTTCTTCCAAAGTCAACCGGGGCAACAAATCCTCCGCCCGTTGTTCTGCCGTTAAAGAAGTGTCCTGGTAAGGCAGCAATTGCTTACATGCCGAAAACGATAACACCAAACAAACACCCATAATCGGTATCCAACCTCTTTTCATAATATTATACTTATTAGTTATGATTAATTTGGAAACAAAAATAGCCTATTTTCCAATAAAACAATGTTTCATTGGTTACAAATACATATTTGTGTGTTACATTGACGCATCACAGAACGAATAATCAAAAGAGTCCACATCCACATAACCGCCCACGGAACGTGTAGCATAGTTAAATATGGCAAACTTACTGCCCATAAACATACGGGTGTAGTCAAATTTCATCTTGACAGGCAGACCGACAGGTATCCATGCTTTCCCATCAAGACTATAAGAAAAACGAGCCTCATCCCGTCCATTGGTAAAGTCACCTTCCACACGCAAGTAGACAAGCTCTTTGTTAAGAGGTATACGGGCTTGTTCGGTCATATCCACACGGCTAATGGCACGCTTCGTTTTCTCAAACACGCTTTTCTGTTCACTCATCACAAGAGACAGTTTATTTCCGTTCTTTTCAATCGTAAGCACACCGCTGTCACCATTAAAAGCCGATAATCCTGCACGGTCACCATCTTTCATCCCCCCCAGAGAGAGACTGACAGTACCCATGCATTTCGGTCCTACCATACGTTGAGTCAACGTATTGGGAGCAACAAACAGGTTATCTACCACACGAGAGGTTTTCAAACGCAGAAATCCGGGACGGTCGGTAAGACTCCATGCCTGATCGACGGGGTTATGATTCCACTGCCAATAGAGGGAAAGTCCGGAAGCGGAAAAATCATCCGAACCGCAGATACCATCCATTGACATATACGATAAAGTGGTATCATTCGGAATGTGCCCATCCTTGTCTCCCAGCATAGGCCAACCATCTTCCGTCCATGTACAAGGCATGAGACACGGCACACGCCCTACGCCACCACGATCCTGAAAAATCAGTCCGTACCATTCACCGTTTTTCCCGTCTACGATGCATCCCTGACCAACACCGCCATGCCCGTCAAACTCCGTTTCAAGAATGACACGCTTTTCGTAAGGTCCGGTAATCTTATCGGCACGATAGCATACTTCACGACGCAGACGGCCGGGAATACTCCAATCCATAGAAATCATCAGCAAATAATATTTCCCATTATGCTTGATGACGGAACTACCTTCCAACAGACCTTGTTCGTCAGCATCCCGTTCAAATATTTGCTGATTGATGCCACCGGGAAGTACATCGGTCAAATCGGGTTTCAACTCCGTAAGCTGTCCTGTACTGTGAAAGAGATACACCCGCCCGTCATCATCAAACAGAAGCGAACCGTCATGGAAATGCGGAGGACGCGAAAGAAGTTTCCAGGGACCGGCCGGATCTATCGCAGTATAGACAAACCCACGTCCGGGCGCGCCATTGGCTGTAAACCATACATAGAATTTACCGTCATGATAGCGGATAGATGATGCCCATTGTCCTTGCCCGTAAGCAGTGCCTTCGAGCAGATCATAACGGGGACCATCGTCAATGCGGGGAAATACGTAGCTGATAGTTTCCCAATGTTTCATGTCCGGCGAACGCATGATAGGCGCTCCCGGCATCAGGTGCATAGTAGTGGAAACCATGTAAAAGTAATCACCTGCGCGACACACCGACATATCGGGCACGTCAGCATAAAGAATAGGATTACGGTATTGTGCTCCGGCTGATAGCGGAAAGAACAATGTAAAAAGAGTACACAGTAAAATTGTGTTGATTTTTGTTTTCAGCATAATCATCGTTTTTTTATTAACTGGCTACATTATCTATTATTTGAAAGCTAATTATTTAAAATGTTTCTTGTTATCTTCCACATCACAAAAATAGAAAATGCAAACAGATATATTGCCCAAAGTATGCTACATGATTTCTTTGTGATGCTACATATCGAATGAAGAATGTTACATCTATATTTACTCATGTTACATCACCCTATCTCCCAAAGAGAGGAGACTGTATTCAGCCTCCTCTCACTTATTACATACCCAAACAACAGGCATCAACAACTATTCTTATTACAAGAACTTATCAGAACTCAACCAGTATACGGAACACTTTTCCCGGATTAGCCGTCCATTCCTGCATAGCTTCCAAAGCTCCTTCCGGTTTGGCAATCTTCGAAATCAGTTCTTCCACCGGACAGTTGCCTTCTTTCATATAATTAATAACCGCACGGAAATCGGCTGGTAACGCATTTCTGGAACCACGGATATCCAGTTCTTTCTGAACGAAATATTTCGTTTGGAAAGCTACTTCGCTTTTGGCATAGCCAATGCAAACGACCCGTCCTGTAAAACCGACTTCATCCACCGCCATCACATAAGTGACCGGACTGCCGACAGCTTCAATCACCACATCGGCACCGAAGCCCTCCGTTATCTGTTGCATCCGTTCGTGTACATTTTCTGTCTTGGAGTTAATCACATGAGAAGCACCTACCCTTTTCGCCAGTTCCAGTTTCTCGTCATCCAAGTCGACAGCAATGACCGTTGCCCCTCTCAAAGCAGCACGTACAATGGCACCGATACCAATCATACCGCAGCCAATAACCATCACATATTCATTATCGATCACCTGCGCACGAGATACCGCATGGAATCCGACGCTCATCGGCTCAATCAACGCACAATCGCGAGGAGAGATATTACCAGCCGGAATAATCTTCGTCCAAGGTAAAACTGCATATTCGCACATCACTCCATTGCGTTGTACCCCTAACGTTTCATTATGCTCACAGGCATTGACACGACCATTACGACAGGAAGCACATTTACCACAATTGGTGTATGGATTCAATGTCACGTTCATCCCTTTTTCAAAGCCGGCCGGAACATCCGGACCGATCTCCTCAATCACCGCTCCTACCTCATGTCCCGGGATTACCGGTAACTTCACCATTGGGTTACGTCCTAAAAAGGTATTCAGGTCAGAGCCACAGAAACCCACATACTTGATTCTTACTAATACTTCACCGGCACCAACGGTCGGCTTTTCCAGTTCAACCACCTTCATTTCGGAGGGATTGACAATTTGAACTGCTTTCATTTGATATGTTTGATAATAAGTTTATTAATCGATTACTTTATAACCTTTCCAGCCGTAATATGCACAGAAGACAAAACAAATCATCGGCACACAATAGGCCATATAATAGATATGCTCATTGGCATGCATGAAATAAGCCGTCAACTGTGGCAGGCAGGCATTGCCGACAATAGCCATTACCAGAAATGCCGAACCGCTCTTTGTCTGACTCCCCAGTCCTTTTAGCGCCAATGAGAACTGCGTAGGGTACATTATAGACATAAAGAAAGAGATAGCCAACATTGCGTATAGCCCGATCATACCTCCCCATATCATCACTACCCCGCACAAAAGAATATTCATCAAGGCGTAAACCAGTAGCATATCCTGTGGACGGAATTTCACCATCAATCCGGTACCGATCCAACGCCCCAAAAGAAATGCGAGCATATACAATCCGAAGAAGGTAGTCGCTGTATCTTCCGGCAATCCGGCATAAGTGCAACAGTAAACCAAGAACAGACTGTTTATCGCCGTCTGTCCGCCGTTATAGAAGAATTGCGCAATCACTCCCCACCGCAAGTGTGAGTGCTTCAATACACCGAAGTCTATCAGTTTTTCTTTCTGGCTGCCCTCTTTCGTTTTACCCGAAGAAGTCATTTTTTCGGAAGAAGCCGTTTCTCCTTCGTCCCCAATCTTCGGCAATTTTGAAAAGACGAAGACAACAGCTATGGCAATCAACAGTATAGCCAATATCAGATAAGGGAGTTTCATGGCATCCGTTTCCAATTGGATATAGGCCTGCCAGCCTCCCGGATAATCAACAGGTAGGGTATCGCGTGTGTAATGAGTTCCGCTAAGGATGAGCTTACTCAAAAACATGGCAGCGATAAAAGCTCCGAGTCCATTGAAAGACTGCGCCAGATTCAATCGGCGGGGAGCTGTTTCGGGTGCTCCTAAAACCGTCACATACGGATTGGCAGCTGTCTCCAGAAAGCACATTCCCGTAGCGATAATAAAGAAGATACAAAGGTAAGCCCAATATTCTTTTAAAATGGCAGCAGGAAAGAAAAGCAGGCCTCCGATTGCTGCTAATACCAGTCCGAAAATAATTCCCGCCTTATAGCTGTAACGTTTCATAAACATCGCTATGGGGATGGGGAAAATAAAATAAGCCAGCCAGTAGGCAGTCTCGGTAAAAGAGGCTTCAAAGGTATTCAGTTCACATGTCTTCATCAATTGCCGGATCATCGTGGGAAGCAGATTGCTGCTTATCGCCCACAGAAAGAAAAGGCAGAAAACTAACGCTAAAGGTATTGTATATGTATTCTTTTTCATGGTATAAATCTAGTTTTACGATAAGGATGTTTTCTCCATCATTCGGACATGTTCTTGATGTAAGGAAGTACGGGGAGATCCGTGAATCCATAGAAGTTCCGGGCATTTTCTCCCAAAAAGAGTCTTTTGTCCTCTTCCGTCAACTCGGAAGACTTCACCACAAAATCGTATGACATCTTGTAAGTGATTGCTGTAATGGTGCGCGGATAGTCCGATCCCCACATCAGTTTCTCCATGCCAACTAAATCCGCCGCTTCCCGAATGGCTTTCACTGCTCCTTTGAAAGGATAAAATTCATCATTGAAAAGCCAGGTGATTCCGCCGGATTCAATCATCACATTGGGATGACGTGCCAGGCGGATTTGTTCTTTCCAGTCCGGACGTGTCACCATTCCGAAGTGCCCGACAGCTATTTTTAGGCGGGGACATTCCTGAATAATCTCTTCCACTTCGGGAACCTGTGTTGCTCCGTCAGCCAAATCGATGGAGAGCATGACATTCCGTTCTTCCATAGAATGAAACATCTGCATCATTTCCTCATTATTCAGCATTACCCGTCCCTCTTTTAACAACAAGCGTTGGGCAGGTATTTTTATAGCCTTAAAACCTTTGGCTATAAGCTCTTTCGCCTGCTCCAGAAATCCAGGTTTGCGGAACTCACACATTCCGCAAACAAAGAAACGGTTGGGATAATGGGAAACGACTTCCGACAAATAATCATTCTGAATACCGTCAATAAACTCTTGGGTAATGACAGCCGCAGCCACTTGCGCATAGTCCATATTCGAAAGAAAAACTTCCGCGCTATTCACTCCGTCTATCATAAAGGGCGGAACCATTTGCCGGATTTCTCCCATAAATTCCGAACGGCCATTTTCCAAAGTCCGGATAGGCAATCCGTCCACAACAGTATCCTGCCGTAACCACAGATGGGCGTGCGCATCAATAATTGTATAGTCCATACGAATGACGCTGTTTTATGAGTTTGCCCAACTTACACGTTTCTGCTCTCCGATAATCTCCTGTACTTCTCGAACGAGTTCCCAGTCAATAGGTTCTTCGATGAAAGCGATGTTCTTTTTCACATTCTCCGGATTAGTTGTACTAAATAAAGTCGTTGCTATACGGGGATTGCTGACGGAGAACTGCATAGCCAGTTTCTCAATCGGATAATTTTTAGCTTTGCAATGCTCCATTGCTTTACGGCAAGCCTCTACCAAGGGTTTGGGAGCCGGATGCCAGGCAGGAACACCACGTTCACTCAACAGTCCCATTGAAAGCGGAGAAGCATTAATCACACCGATTTCTTTGGATTCGAAGTAGTCCAGGAAGTCTGCTAATTTATCATCACACAAGCAATAATGGCAGAAGCTAAGCACAGATTCAATCGTACCGCTTGGTGAATGGTCGATTACCCATTTCAGGTTTTCGAGTTGCAAGTCGGTAATTCCAACGTGTCCTACCACTCCTTTTTCACGCAACTCAACCAAAGCAGGCAGAGTTTCATTAACTACCTGATTCAAATCGGCAAACTCCACATCGTGTACATTTATCAGATCGATAAAATCTATATTCAGACGTTCCATGCTCTCATACACACTTTCTGTCGCACGTTTTGCAGAGTAATCCCACAGGTTCACTCCATCTTTTCCATAACGTCCCACTTTGGTAGAAAGGTAATAACGGTCGCGAGGAAGATCTTTAAGCGCCTTCCCTAAAACAGTTTCCGCTTTATAATGTCCGTAATAAGGAGACACATCTATAAAGTTCATTCCTGCTTCAACAGCAGTAAACACTGCTTGAATTCCTTCTTTTTCTTTCAAATCATGGAAAACTCCTCCCAAAGAAGAAGCTCCAAAACTAAGAGATGATACTTTCATCCCTGTCTTTCCGATTTCATGGTATTGCATACTTTTAGGTTTTAAATCATTTTGTATGCGACAAAAATAGGTCAGTAATAGTTTCAGTGCAGCAGAGAGCGGTCGAAAAACCAACGTAACGGTTTACGTAAAAAATATTGCTTCAGATGCTCTTAATTTTCCGGGAATGTGCTTTCTTTGTAAAAAGAATCTAAGTTGCAGACTTTCAAATGGAAAACCGGAAACATACTTCACTCAAAGATCTCGCCCAAGCATTGGGGGTATCAATTCCTACTGTATCCAGGGCACTAAAAGATAGTCCGGAAATCAGCCGTGAACTTTGTACTAAAGCAAAGGCACTGGCTAAAGAGATGAACTACCGTCCCAATCCTTTTGCCATGAGCCTGCGGAAAAATGCGCCACGTATCATTGGAGTGGTAGTCCCGGATATTGTCACTCATTTCTTTGCATCAATTCTGAATGGAATAGAGAATATGGCTATTGCCAACGGATATTTCGTGATTATCACGACCTCACATGAGTCTTACGAGCACGAAAAAAGAAATATTGAGAATCTGGTCAATATGCGCGTGGAAGGTATCATCGCCTGTCTGTCTCAAGAAACAACCGATTTCTCCCACATCTCCGCCTTGAAAGACATTAATATGCCACTTATCCTGTTCGACCGTGTTTGCCTGACCGACCAATTTTCATCGGTGATAGCAGACGGGGCACAATCCGCACAGATGGCTACACAACATCTCCTGGATAATGGAAGTAAACGGGTAGCTTTTATCGGAGGAGCTAATCATCTGGATATTGTAAAGAGAAGAAAACATGGCTATCTGGAAGCCTTGCGTGAGAATCGTATTCCGATCGAAAAAGAGCTGGTAGTCTGCCGGAAGATTGATTATGAGGAAGGCAAGATTGCCACAGAAACTTTACTGTCACTTCCACAGCCTCCGGATGCTATTCTTGCCATGAATGACACATTGGCTTTCGCAGCAATGGAAGTCGTCAAAAACCATGGCCTCCGGATTCCGAATGATGTGGCAATCATCGGGTATACAGACGAGCAGCATGCTAATTATGTGGAACCGAAATTATCTGCTGTATCACATCAAACTTATAAAATGGGAGAAACTGCCTGCCAACTACTTATCGATCAGATAAAAGGAGATAAGACAATCAAGCAGGTAACGATTCCGACACATTTGCAGATTAGGGAGAGTAGTATAAAAAAAACAAAAATGTAATCTTCTGTAATTTAAGCAAGGAGGAACAAAACAAAAGGAATAATTCCTTATATACTTTTAGAAAAACGATATTGCATAATCTCTAAGAAGGCAACTCGGTTATTATTATGAAAAATATAGGTGTTGCATCGTTTAGACCCAACACCTATATTCATATTTATTATATTGTTATAAGATTATCTCTCTACAATCTTCTCTAACCTAACATTATATACTAATGCAGAATAAGCTTGCAGGTTACCATCATTAGTGCTTGAACCATATCCACTTTGATAAGGAATATACAAAGTCCAAAAATCACCAACTTTCATATACATCAGCGTATAAGACCAACCGGGAATAACACCATTCAATGTAAAATTTGTCGGAGAATCAAACTCTGTTGGCTCTGTTCCTGTATAAGTCTGTTGAACTACATCTCCATTGAAATAAGACATACGATAATGTGCACTTACTGTAGAAGTATATTTAGGAGATTCTGTACCTTCCCCTTTTTTTATCTTCTTTACATATATAGTCTGACTATTCGTCGGATCTGGAAAAGCATGAAGTTTCTCCGGATCATCATCATCCAAAGCTTGATTTTTAGGACTATCATACACACTAGCGATCGAGTCTATAAAAGCCACACTACGTGCCTGCCAATTATCATAACGACTCGTCTCTTCCGTTTCACTGCAAGCAGTGAACGCAAGAGCCAGCAATACTAAGGAGAATAAATAGATCTTTTTACTCATTCGTCAAAGGTTTATTGTAAAGTTTTCAATAGAGAAGTGATGCTTACTCTGTCTGCAATAATGTTATTCAGTTCAGAGATAGCTACACGCTCTTGTTGCATGGTATCGCGATTACGCAATGTCACGCAGTTATCTTCTAATGTCTGATGATCGACTGTTACACAGTACGGAGTACCAATAGCATCCTGACGGCGATAACGCTTACCGATACTATCTTTTTCGTCATATTGGCAGTGGAAGTGGAACTTCAGGCTGTCAATAACCTCACGGGCTTTTTCAGGCAGACCGTCTTTCTTTACCAACGGCATAACCGCCAGTTTCACCGGAGCCAGAGCAGCAGGCAATTTCAGAACTACACGGCTTTCACCATTCTCCAGTTGTTCTTCGCAATAAGATGCGCTCATGATGCTAAGGAACATACGGTCAACACCGATAGAAGTTTCGATTACGTACGGAGTATAAGACTCGTTCAGTTCCGGATCAAAGTATTTAATGCTCTTGCCGGAGAACTTCTCGTGTTGAGACAAGTCGAAGTTAGTACGAGAGTGGATACCTTCCACCTCTTTGAATCCGAACGGCATCAGGAATTCAATATCAGTAGCAGCGTTTGCGTAGTGAGCCAGTTTATCATGATCGTGATAACGATAGCTTGCATCACCGAAGCCAAGCGCCTTATGCCATTTCAAGCGGATTTCTTTCCATTTCTTGAACCAGTCAAGTTCAGTTCCCGGTTTTACAAAGAATTGCATTTCCATCTGTTCGAACTCACGCATACGGAAGATGAACTGACGGGCAACAATCTCGTTACGGAAAGCCTTACCAATCTGTGCAATACCAAAAGGAACTTTCATACGACCTGTCTTCTGTACATTCAGGTAGTTTACGAAAATACCCTGTGCAGTTTCCGGACGAAGGTAAATCTTCATCGCTCCTTCGGAAGTAGAACCCATTTCAGTAGAGAACATCAGATTGAACTGACGAACTTCTGTCCAGTTCTTAGTACCGGAGATCGGGCATACGATTTCTTCATCAATAATGATCTGGCGCAATTCTTCCAAATCACCATCATTCAATGCTTTAGCAAAACGAGTGTGAAGAGCGTCGCGTTTTGCCTGATGCTCCAACACACGTCCGTTAGTAGAACGGAATTGAGCCTCATCAAAAGATTCGCCGAATCTCTTGGCAGCTTTCGCTACTTCTTTATTAATTTTATCGTCATACTTTGCCAGCTGATCTTCGATCAACACGTCAGCACGATAACGTTTTTTAGAGTCTTTATTGTCAATCAAAGGGTCATTGAATGCGTCTACGTGTCCGGAAGCCTTCCAGATAGTAGGGTGCATAAAGATGGCAGAGTCGATACCGACAATGTTCTCGTGCAACAGCACCATGCTGTCCCACCAGTATTTCTTGATGTTATTTTTCAATTCAACGCCCATCTGACCGTAGTCATACACAGCGCCTAGTCCGTCGTAGATATCGCTCGAAGGGAATACGAAACCATACTCTTTGCAATGCGATACAAGCTTCTTAAAAACGTCTTCTTGTGCCATTTTCTTTTCTATATCTATTAATTTGAATTTGCTTTTTTCGTAAAAAGTGCCACAAAGATAGGGATTTATCTCATAAATAAGACAGGGAGGGTATTAATTTATCTTATTTACCCAACAACCACTTCCAAACCGGTATTACCTCAATCGCACATTTTTCCAACTCAATCCGTTCTTCATCGTCATACGTTATTATCAATAACTGCCGACATTCAAATACCTTATTCAATTTTACTAATGCCTGAACTTCCCGTTGGAAAGTCTCATCAGAGAGATTCATGGTATAACAGACCTGTATAGCCACTCCTGTATCAGGCAAATAAAAATCAACCTCTACATTTCTATTATAAAAGAATACAGCATCGTCCGTCCCATAACGCCGCAATAGTGTCACAGCAACCAAATTCTCAAGCAACGAGGTATCAGCATCCAAAAGAAGCAAATTGAGAATGCCATTATCCGCAAAATAATATTTCGGATTAGTTTCACGCTCCACCAATTTATCCGCAATATTTTGTATAGGAATCAGCAAGCAAGCATCTTTGGCATATTCCATGTAGTTAATGACAGTATTCTTCGATATTTTCACTCCGGTTGAAGCTACAATATTAGTTATACGAGTAAACGAAACCGGTTGCTTTATACTTTCGGCCAATTTGCGAAAAAGGATGCGTAAAGCAAAAGTATTTTCGATGGAATGTCTTGCAGCAATATCTCCTAAATATATCTTTTGGTAAACACTTGTCAGATAATCCCGTTTTGCGGCAAGCGATGCCCCTTCCGGAAAACCACCGGAACGAAAATAATCATTGAATATACGCTTTATTTCTGCCCGGCTCTCTGTTGCAAACAAAGAATTCTCTGTAACTTCAACCCCATTAGCATAAAGAAACTCTTTAAAATCATAAGGGTATACATGTACTGTAATGTATCGTCCCCCCAAAGTGGTAGCTACATCCTGACTAAGCATTTTAGCATTGCTTCCTGTCACATAAGCCCTATATTTATTATCAGCCAATCGCCGAACAAACTTGTCCCAACCATCAATATTCTGAATTTCATCCAAGAAAAGCATCGGCCTGTCTGTTGACATCTCGGCATGTACTTCCAGTATAAGATTTAAATCTGCCGCCGTCATTCCAATCAAACGTTCATCTTCAAAGTTCACATATAGCATTTCATTCCAAGTATGCCCATCATGCAAAAGTTCCTGTATCCGTTGATAAAGTAAAAATGATTTTCCTGCTCGCCGGATACCTACAAATACATAATTTCCAAACTCTTCAAACTGAAAGCTACGAGGTATAACTTGATGTTTGACCACCTCATTTCTATTATCTAATAGAACTTCTTTTAGTATTTCTCTTCTAATCATATTTCAAGATATTGTTCTAACCACTGAACAAATATAATCTAATTCTGTTCAATTAACAAGACAATATTGCTTTTTATTCAACTATTCGTCGATTTCCGGCTCTTCTATGTCGTATTCTGTTTGTTCCAGTTCCCGGTCTGCTTTCTTCATATTTTTCGTTAGCATACTTTCGGGCATATAATATTTAAAAGGTATGCGGGTACACTTTGTCTTCTTCAGTTCCCTGCTGAATTTTGAGTTTGCCACAAAATATACGCGTGAAATAGCAACTTTCCCCGGCGTTACCTGTTCGGGCAGCACACATCCCTGACTGGTCAGTGCCGTTTGAAAGGTTCCCAATCCCTCAATGGTCACCGAATGACCGGAGGAAAGCAGGTCTTGAATACTTTCAACCAACTCCGACAGGATTCCTTCTATCTGCCCACGATGAAAGCCTGTTGTCTTTGCCATCCGTACTGCAAGTTCTTTATTTTTCACTCCTCCTCTTCGCTGCATTTTACTAGGTACACCATACCATAACTCTTTCCGTTCTCCGGATGATAAATCCGCTTTCTTTCTCACTACATAAGGGATAGACATAATCTTACGCTCCTTTCTTTTTAAGTTAGTTATCATAATTTGTACGACACCCGGGTGTCATGCATACTGAGACCCGGGTGTCGAACACAACAACACCCGGGTGTCGTACAGCACGAGACCCGGGTGTCATACAAGTTTTTCTTGCTACAAAATTAAGTCTTTATTATAGGAAAACAAAGGAATTCTTCTATATTTGTGCATCCCTACATTATACTAAAGAAAAACATAGAACTATGATTAAGATTCTTCTATTGATAGACTATTCAAGCGAATTTGACAGGAAACTGCTACGGGGACTTGTCCAATACTCCAAAGAAAACGGACCCTGGCTCTTTTACCGACTGCCTTCTTATTATAGCACAATGCATGGCGAACAAGGCATTTTAAGATGGGCGAAAGAATGGAAAGCCGACGCCATTATCGGTCAGTGGAATAATGATACGATCGATTTGCAGAAGGAGCTGAATATTCCGGTAGTACTACAAAACTACCATCACCGGAGCGTCACTTACTCTAATTTAACAGGCGACTATAAAGGAACGGGAAGAATGGCAGCCCAGTTTTTTGCCAAGAGAATGTTTCGCAATTTTGCTTATTTCGGCGTTAAAGGGGTGGTTTGGTCTGACGAACGTTGCGAAGGGTATCGGCAGGAAGTAAAACGTATCGGAGGCGAATTCTTCAGTTTCGAATCGGATAAACAGGAAGACGAGATAAGAATGGAAGTAAGTCAATGGTTGCAGCAACTCCCCAAGCCAGTCGCTCTATTTTGTTGTGATGATGCGCACGCCCTATTCATTTCTGAAACTTGCAAAATGACGAATATTCCTATTCCGGAAGAAATTGCTTTATTAGGCGTGGACAATGACGAACTGATGTGTAATATTTCCGACCCTCCCATTTCATCCATAGAGCTCGAAGTAGAAAGAGGCGGATATTCTATCGGCAGACTTATTCATCAACAAATAAAAAAGGAACACGAAGGTACTTTCAATATTGTTATCAATCCTATCCGCATCGAATTACGGCAATCTACGGAGAAACACAATATCAAAGACCCTTATATTCTGGAAGTAGTGAAGTATATAGAGTCTCATTACGGTTCCGATTTGACCATAGAGTCTCTGCTTGCAAACATTCCGCTATCCCGCAGAAACTTCGAAGTGAAATTCAAAAACGCACTGAATACCTCTATATACCAATATATTCTGAATTGCCGGTGTAATCATCTTGCAGATCTACTGCTCACAACCGACCGTCCATTGGCCGATTTAGCAATGGAAGTAGGCTTTACAGACTATAATAACATTGCCCGGATTTTCAAAAAATTCAAAGGATGTTCACCTATTGAATACCGGCAGAAAAAGACTAGACAAAGATAAAATAAACGCTTTCTGAAGACAGTTTTTCGTTTTGACATTAAGATCATTCATGAGAATGACCTACCTTTGTTTTCATACCTTTCGAAATACATTTTAGATATTAATACTATGCAAAGACATACCATAAGAGGAAAAACGAGAACGATTATCTATCCTATTATTATTTATTGGGGGATCACCTCAATAATGGGGTGCAAAAGATTAGAGATTAACCAGACAAAAAGAAACTGGGAGAAGCTATCCGCCTACTTTACCCCACCACCACTGTATCAGGAGAAATTTGGAACTTACCGCAATCCTCTTTTATTTTACAATGGAGATACAGTCAAAAACGCAGACGACTGGCTAAAACGAAGAAAAGAAATAAAAGACAAATGGTTGAACCTGATCGGTCATTGGCCGGCTATCATCACCAATCAAAAGCTGGAGATTATAAAAACCACAGAACGCGAAGATTTCAAACAACATTTAGTGCGTTTTTATTGGACTCCTCTGGAACAGACTTACGGCTATTTACTGGAACCAAATAAAAAAGGGAAACATCCTGCCGTTATCACAGTATTCTACGAACCGGAAACAGCTATCGGATGGGGAGGAAAAGCTAATAGAGATTTCGCCTACCAATTAACCAAAAGAGGATTCGTTACTCTCTCAATAGGAACTAAACAGACCACCAAAGATAAGACTTACTCTCTCTATTACCCGACTATTAACAACTCCACTATGCAACCTCTTTCAGTACTTGCTTATGCGGGAGCCAATGCATGGGAAGTATTAGCCAGAGTCGAAAGTGTCGACTCTACCCGAATTGGTATCATGGGACACTCTTACGGTGCTAAATGGGCTATGTTTGCTTCTTGTTTATATGAAAAGTTTGCCTGCACCGCCTGGAGTGATCCGGGTATCGTCTTTGATGAAACCAAAGATAATTATATCAATTATTGGGAACCTTGGTACTTGGGGTATTATCCCCCACCCTGGAAAAAGATCTGGAGCAACAACGGCAATAACTCTTCAACAAGTGTCTATGCCAGGCTATGTAAAGAGGGGCATGATTTACATGAACTCCATTCTTTATTGGCTCCTCGCCCATTTCTCGTATCAGGAGGTTATTCTGATAATGTAGACAGATGGATTCCATTAAATCACTCTGTCGCAGTCAACCGGCTTTTGGGTTATCATCATCGAGTGGCAATGACGAACAGGCCCAAACATGATCCTACTCCCGAATCAAACGAAACTATATATAAGTTCTTCGAATGGTTCTTAAAAAGAAAAACGCCAAAAGAAGATTAACAATGCATTATTCTTCGTTTTTTGAAGATAGTTTTTCGTTTTTGCCACCGCGCATGTCTTTGAAACAGAATACTTTTGTATCATTAACTAGTTAACCGGTCTAAAGAGACTATTGTTAGAAATTAAAATTTCAAATCGACGATCTAATATTTAAAAACTTATCATGCAATGAAGAAAATCAGATGGAATCCAAGGTTAGTAACCTCGTTGTTTATTACTCTTTTAATGTGCACTCTCGATTGTCTTGCACAAGAAGTAATAAAAGGGTTTGTGAAAGATGGTAATGATGAACCATTACCTGGCGTATCTGTAGCTGTCAAAGGTGCAACGAATGTCGGTACCATTACAAATGTTGACGGAAAATATAGCATTAATGCCCATAAGAATGACGTATTGGTATTCTCCTATATCGGAATGGTCAGCCAGGAAGTCAAAGTAGGTAATAAGACGAATATCAATATCACTCTTAAAGAAGATGTTTCCTCGCTGGATGAAATCGTAGTGGTAGGCTATGGAACTCAAAAGCGCGGTAGTCTGACCGCCGCCATATCTACTGTCTCCGATAAAGAAATCCTTAAAGCCCCAACCATGGGAATCAGTAATATCATCGGTGCACGTGTTGCCGGTATTTCCGCCGTACAAGCCAGTGGACAACCCGGTGCGGATAATGCCTCCTTGTCCATACGCGGGCAAAGTGGTATTATCTATGTTATTGACGGCATCAGAAGAAGCGCAAGTGACTTCAACGGACTCGATCCGAATGAAATAGAATCTGTGTCTGTATTAAAGGATGCATCAGCCGTAGCCGTTTATGGTCTGGACGCAAATGGAGCATTCATTGTCACAACCAAAAAGGGACAAACAGATAAAGTCACCATTAGCTATACAGGTACTGTGGGTATCAGCCAGAATGCAGAAGAACAAGAATGGCTCGACGGACCGGGATATGCTTATTGGTACAATAAAGCCCGTCTTCTACAAGGTGATACGGAAGTGTTTACTGTCGACATGGTGCGCAAAATGCGCGAGGGTGTCGACGGATGGGGAAATACCAATTGGTACGATAAAGTATATGGAACCGGTGTTCGCCAACATCATAATATTTCAGCATCAGGAGGAAGTGAAAAGATTCGTTTCTTCACATCTATCGGTTATCTGGAGGAAAAAGGAAATATAGATAAGTTCAAATACCGTCGAATGAATCTTCGTTCTAATATCGATGCACAGTTGGCTAAAGGACTTAGTCTGTCATTAGGTGTTTCGGGACGTATAGAAAAACGGGATGCTCCCAAATTTTCTGCCGATCCGGATGATTGGATGAATATTCCCCAACAGGTATGCTACGCTTTGCCATATGTACAGGACACTTATGAATATAATGGGAAAATATACGATGTTTCAACCCCGACTTCCGGTTCTCCGGTAGCTCCTATCGCATCCATATACGATTCAGGATATAACAGGTCCAACCAATCATATATGCAGTCTAATTTCAGTCTGAAATACGACACACCTTGGCTTAAAGGATTAAGTTTAAAATTCCAGGGAGCGTACGACTTAGTTCATGGGATGACTAAACAGTTGACCAAGCCGAATGAAATCATGATTATGGATTTACCTAATGCAGCCACTACCACACTCACCTACCATAAGGACTACAGTGTTTTGAAAGATACACCTATATTATCCGAATCGGCATCACGCGCCCAAGAGTTCACTACGCAAACCAGTATCACGTATGATAACAAATTTGGAGATCACTCGATCGGAGTATTATTACTGGCCGAAACACGGGAACGTAATAGCAACAATCTCGGTGTAACGGGAACCGGATTAGATTTCATTCAGTTGGATGAGTTGAACCAAATCACAGGATTCACCAAAGAGGGGAAAGAGCAACCTGCTATACCTTCGGGTAGCAGCAGCCAGACACGTGTAGCCGGTTTTGTAGGTCGTTTGAACTACAATTACGCTGACAAATATTATTTGGAGGCTTCACTACGCCACGATGGTAGTTATCTGTTTGGTGGTATGAACAAACGTTGGGTCACCCTGCCCGGTCTCTCTCTTGCCTGGAGAATCAATAATGAAAAATGGTTTCATGCTACTTGGGTAGACAATCTGAAATTAAGAGCAGGTATTGGAAAAACTGCAACCAGCGGTATCCAGCCTTTCCAATGGAGAAATACGATGAGCACATCCCCCAATTCTGTAGTAATAGGCGGAGCCAGTCAAACAGCTATCTATCCGTCCGTATTGGGAAATCCCAATTTGACATGGGCGCAATGCCTCAACTATAATATCGGAGTAGATGTAACTTTATGGAATGGATTATTAGGAATGGAACTGGATGCTTTTTATAAATATGAATATGACAAATTATCTTCCGTAACCGGTTCGCACACTCCTTCCATGGGAGGCTATTATTTTTCAACTGCAAACGTTAATAAAGCAGATTATAAGGGTTTTGACGTCACCTTTACACATCAGAACAGAATCGGAAGTTTCAGCTATGGAGCCAAATTAATCTGGTCATACGCATACGGAAGGTGGCTCAAATATGCAGGTGACTCTGAAAACACACCGGAATACAGACGACTGACCGGAAAGCAAATCGGTTCGAAAATGGGATTCATTGCCCAGGGATTGTTCCAGAGTGAAGAAGAGATAGCCAACTCCGCTACCATGCCCGACCGACCGGCTTATCCCGGATATATCAAGTATATGGATAGAAATGGAGACGGTATTATAACCGTCAATCAAGATCAGGGGTATGTAGGTAAAAGTTCAAGACCGACCCACACAGGTTCTTTCAATTTATTTGGTAACTGGAAAGGATTCGATTTTGATATTTTGGCATCATGGGGGCTTGGCAGCGATGTTGCATTAACCGGAGTATATACGGCAACCGGTTCATCCGGAATCCAAAGCGCTACGGCCTTCACGCGTCCTTTCTATCAGAATGGCAATGCACCAGTCTATCTGGTGGCAAACTCTTGGACACCCGAAAATACAAATGCAGAGTTCCCTTGTCTGGAAATCAATCCGAGAAGTTTGAATAACGGGCTGGCCTCCACATTCTGGTATCGTAACGGAAACTATTTGAGAATAAAAACAGCGCAAATAGGATACAATTTCCCTAAAAAATGGTTGAGTCCATTGGGAGTGGAAGCTCTTCGCCTCTATATTGAGGGATACAACCTTCTGACTTTCAGCGCTGTGTCCAAGTACAACATCGACCCGGAATCTCCAGCTGTAAACAATGGATATTATCCGCAACAAAGGACTTATACACTTGGAGCTAAAATCACATTCTAAAATATACGCTATATGAAAAAGTTATCTATTAATATATCACTCTTCTTTGTGTTGCTGACTTTAAGTTCGTGCAACGACTGGCTGGATGAAGTAAAACAAACGACTACCGTTAGTGATGAAATCATCTGGCAAGATGAAACCCAGGTTGACAAATATGTGAATAGTTTCTATCCCCTCCTGCATGATTACGGTCAATTCGGGGAGGCCCAATTCTACGGAAGTTTTACAGAAAGTCTGACTGACGCATTTAAGTATGGTTCATATACGCTGGGACACAGAGCCGGGCATCCTAATCTTTATGTACTTACACCGGATGCTATCTCTCCGGATAACTGTCTATACAGTATCTGGCTACGTTCAACAGCATACAAACAGATCCGAGAAACAAACCAATTTCTATCTCTACAAAGAAAATATTCCGAATTTTCAGCAGACAGAAATAAGCTTTGGGAAGCTCAAGTACGCTTTTTCCGTGCATTTGTATATTTCCAGTTAGCCAAAAGACATGGAGGTGTCATCTTGTATGACGATCTGCCGGTATCAACTAATAAAGCCCGCAGCAGTGCTGAAGAAACCTGGCAATTCATAGCCGATGATCTTGATTTTGCAGCCAATAATTTACCCAAGGAGTGGGATGCGGCAAATAAAGGGCGTATCACCAAAGGAGCAGCCTATGCACTGAAATCGAGAGCAATGTTATATGCCAAACGTTGGCAGGATGCCTATGATGCTGCTAATAATGTAATTGCACTCAAACTATATGGTCTGACGGACAAATATGAAGATGCATGGAAAGGGAATAATAAAGAAGCGATTCTGGAGTTTGATTATGATGCTGCCAACGGGCCTAATCATCTTTTCGACCGGTATTATGTACCACAATGTGATGGTTATGACAATGGTTCAACAGGAACTCCTACCCAGGAAATGGTAGAATGTTATGAAAGCAAAAATGGAGAAAAGATAGACTGGACACCCTGGCATGGCATTACTGATGAGACTCCTCCATACGACCAACTGGAACCTCGCTTCGCCGCAACTATAATCTATAGAGGATGTACCTGGAAAGGGAAAAAGATGGATTGCAGCCTTGACGGAAAGAATGGTGTGTTTATGCCTTACCGGGAACAGGGTACTTCATACGGCAAAACCACAACCGGTTATTTTTTAAGGAAATTGTTAGACGAAACGCTGACAGACGTCAAAAATGGGAAAAGTGCCCAACCGTGGGTTGAAATTCGCTATGCCGAAGTTTTATTGAACAAAGCGGAAGCAGCTTATCGACTCAATAAGATCGGGGAAGCCCAAAGTGCCATGAATGAGGTACGCGCCAGAGTAAAAGTGAATTTACCGGGTAAATCCTCTACAGGCGAGGCTTGGTTCAAAGATTACAGAAATGAAAGAAAGGTTGAACTAGCCTATGAAGGTCATTTATTCTGGGATATGCGTCGTTGGGAATTAGCCCATATTGAATACAACAACTATCGCACACATGGCTTTAAAATCATTGGTGCAACCAATACATACGAATATGTTGATTGCGACGGACAGGACCGCAAGTTTATAAAGAAATTATATGTCCTTCCTGTACCGTCTGAAGAATTGAAGAATAACTCATTGATTGAGCAATATGATGAATGGAAATAACAATAAAACTCTTAGAACAATGAAAAACAAAATTATATCAATCATCCAGGCATTAGTTCTTCTATGGGGAGTAACTAGTTGTCACAGTCCTGAAGAGTTGGGTTCTGACATTCAACGCGAAGGTATCAACAGCATCACTGCATCGTTTCCGAACGATGACAGCAGCGAAAACAGTTTCAAAGGTGAGATAGATTATACCAATCATTCAATCACATTTATTTTCCCATACAATTATCCCAAATTGTCGGATAATGTATTGCCGACCTCTGCACTAAAACGGGTAAGATTGAGTGCCAGCTTAGCGAATAATGTCAGCGTAACTCCACCATTACTTTATATGGATCTTACCCAAGACAACTATATCACAGTGAAAGATCAGACCTCCGGGACTAGTACCGAATTCAAAGTAATAGGTGAAATCCGTAAGAGCAACGAATGTAGCATCACCAAATTCGATATTCCTGCCATAGGGCTATTGGGAGTCATTAATGAAAACGAAAAAACAATTTCATTAGTAACCATAGATAATGTAGGGGAGCAGATAGCTAACATTGATATCTCACATGGAGCAACTTGCAGTCCCAATCCCGAAACAGAAGCACTAGACTATGAACAAGAACAGACCATAGTCGTCACAGCACAGAATGGTATAGATAAAGCAACATATACGGTAAAAAAAGATATTCCGCAAAAAACTGTTGCAGGTATTCGCCAAGGAAGCGGTAAGCTACTATGGTCTAAAAGACTATCTGAAATAAGCGGTATTCTGCTACCGGGTAAAGTGACCGGACTTGCAGTAGTCGACAAATATGTTGTCATCAACGAGCGTGCCAATGATCGTGCCATTTACTTGAATAGCCAAACCGGAGAAATAGCAGGTTCTATGGATATCAGTCAATTTGCCGGTGATAATTCAAACTTCCATGCAACAGCAGACCGGGGAAATAATATTTTATTCTGCAGCTATACTCCATCAGGAGGTACTTTCACTGTATGGAAAGCTAATGGAGTGAATGAGAAACCACAGAAATATATTGAATATAAAACTGGCACTAACGTACGATTCGGCTGGAAGATCTCCATCCAAGGAGATTTGGATGCCAATGCCCTTATCACAACTCCGGTATTCCAAAAAGATAGTAAAGTGCAATTCGCCCGCTGGCGTGTCATAAATGGTACTTTACAATCACAAAGTCCAGAATTTGTCATTATGAGTTCCTCTCTACTGACTTCAAACTGGATTAAATGGGCGGATGTGATTTATGCTGATGACACCGATACTCAAAGTGACTATTTCTTGGCCAGCCATGTCACAGATACTTCTGCCAAACGCTATTTCTACTGGTTTAAAGGAACAGACAACAGCATAAAAGCGGCAAATACGGGTGCTCCGGGTAACACAATTATCAATGCTGTAGACTATGCTGTGTTCAACAAAGTACCTTATGTCATTTACAATCATGTAAATAGTTTCAACTATGCCGTAACTGGTTCTGATGCTGTCCGTATGTATGATCTTAGTAGCGGCTCGTTCGACAACCAAATAGTAGTATGTCCGGACAAGATATATGGAGGTCTCGAGAATTCCGGTCAAAACACCGAAGGAACCGGAGATGTCGTATTTAAAGTTGCCCAAAATGGTTATTATCTATACGTTTATCTCGTATTCTCTAATGGAGGCATCGCCTGCTACCAATATGACTGTATTGATATGTAATACAAACAACCAGTAATCAACCTTATAATATACCACTAAATATGAAATTAAAAAATTTATGGTTAATAGCAGTTGCAATACTCATATACGCTTGCAATGCAGAAGAAACGAGATCGTGGGAAGTTACTTTTGATCCAAACAAGCCCAAAGATCCAAATGAACAAAGCATTATTAATGTGGCGGCAGGCAAATTCTATAAAATGAATGTTGTAGCCAACAGTGCCTATGCTGATAAAGCCCCTCTCGATCCCTGGACATCCGGCACCAAACTGACGGATGAGGAGACCGGTACCCTCTCGACTAAAAACAGAGGAGTCGGTTGGGATGCACAAACTGTAGAAGTAATAATTGATTTGGGATCATTACGCAATATCACAGAAGTATCAGTACATGCTATTTCCGATCCGACATCACAAATTGTGTTCCCTGCTCAAATAGAAGTATCAACCAGCAAGGACAAAAGCCAATGGGAAAAAGCAGCCTCACCAATTACCTATTCCGACAGCAACGGAAAGTCGGACGCTTGGGGAAAAACAGACTTTAGTAATGTAGCATGCAGATATGTGAAAGCGACTCTCAAATCTTCAGCTTCCACCAGTACGATGATGCTCATCGACGAAATCAAGGTAATGGGAGAATTTCATAATGACATGAAGTACGTCCCCGAAAAAGGGTGTTATCATGGAGCATTCCCACCATTATACGGATTCGATCCGGAAGACCGCGAAGGAAGTACTGACCAGTGTGCCGTTGCCTTATTTGAGAAATTGGTGGGAAAGCAACTATCTATGATCTTATGGTATCAAAATATGGAACCGGGACGAAATTTCAGCGAAATGCAAACAGTACGTGAGAAATACTGGGGAAAAGACTATCAGGGCAAATACCGATTCTTCCTTTACGGATGGCTGCCCGTCATTCCCACCCAACAAATGGCAAATGGCGAACTCGACGATTTTCACAAATCATACTTCGCCGAAGTGGCTGCCCAAAAAGTACGTGACATGGGACCTATCTGGTTCAGACCAGCCAACGAAATGAATGGAAGCTGGACTCCGTATTACGGAGATCCCACAAACTATGTCAAGGCTTGGAGACGTATGTATAACATTGCAGAACAGTTGGGTGTCACTGCCTACAATGTCTTCGTATGGTCACCCAACAGTGTAAGCATGCCAGGTACGGAAGCAAACGCAATGAAAAACTATTATCCAGGAGATATGTATGTAGATTGGCTGGGAGTAAGCTGTTATCCACCATCGCTTAGTGCTACTTATCCGGAAGAAAGAAGATATCCGCTCACGCTGATGCAAGGAATCAAGCAGGTATCGGCAGACAAGCCTATCATGATTAGTGAAGGAGGATACTCCAGTACATGCGACCACCAGAGATGGGTAAGAGAATGGTTTAAGCTGAAGGATGAAGAGCCACGTGTTAAGGCCGTCGTATGGGAGAATCACGAAAATGCAGAGAATGGTGACCGCCGTCTGCAAAGTGACCCTCTGGCACTTGAACTGTACAAGGAACTCGTCCAGGATCCGTACTGGCTTGATCTGATTCCGGATGCTGTGTACAGTGAAATTGAAACAAGAAAGAATAATTCAAAATAATCAAAGACAACAAGTATTCTAGTATGAAAAGACTGACTCCATATAGCTGGCTGATTCTGATTATATTCTCCTCCTGTCTGACTGGTAATAAAGTAGCAAGTACTGATAAACAGATAGAAAGTTTATTATCACAAATGACTTTGGAAGAGAAAATTGGAATGTTGCACAGTAACACGATGTTTTCAAGTACCGGTGTTCCAAGGCTTGGCATCCCCGACCTGCACTACTCCGACGGACCTCACGGAGTAAGATTTGAGGGAGTAGCCAATGGGTGGGAATCCGCCCGATGGGATAACGACGCATGTAGCTATCTACCTGCATTAAGCGCCTTAGCATCTACTTGGAACCGTGATCTGGCACAGCTATATGGAGAAGTTCTTGGAGCTGAATGTAAAGCACGCGGTAAGCATGTGAGCCTGGCTCCGGGAGTCAACATTCACCGTTCCTTACTCAATGGACGTAATTGGGAATATTTCAGCGAGGATCCTTTCTTCTCCGGTGAACTGGCTGTTCCATATATACAAGGAGTACAGTCACAGGGAGTAGCCTCTTGTGTGAAGCATTTTGCTCTGAATAGCCAGGCATACAACCAGTACAAAGTGAGTGTAGAAGTAGACGAACGCACCTTACACGAAATTTATCTTCCGGCTTTTGAAGCTGCCATACAACGAGGTGGAGCCATGGCAGCCATGGCGGCATATAACAAGGTTCGAGGGTTGTGGTGTACGGAAAGTCCTTATCTTCTTGATACTTTACTTCGTGATGAACTAGGATTTGACGGATTAGTCGTATCAGACTGGAATGCAGTCCATAACACAGAGCGAACAGCTCTGTGTGGTATGGATGTCGAAATGGGAACAAGCATCAAAGAAAATGGGAAATATGCTTTCAATAAATATTATTTAGCCGATCCTTTATTGAAGAAAGTACGTAATGGAGAGATTCCGGAAGAAGCTGTCAACAAAAAAGTACGTAATATTCTGAAATTGATGATTCGACTTGATTTAATAGGACAAGCTCCTTATGACACCACAGGCATGGCAGCCAAACTTGCAATACCTGCCCATACTAAGGCTGCCAGAGAAATAGCGGAGGAATCATTGGTATTATTGAAGAATTCCAAAGATATGCTACCACTAGACCCTGCACAATACAAGAATGTCGCAGTGATTGGCGCAAATGCGACCGAAGTATTTGCAGCAGGAGGTGGCAGTACAAAACTTAAAGCTAAATATGAAGTTACTCCTTTGGAAGGGCTACAAAATCTTTTAGATGGAAAGGCCCGGATCGAATATGCACCCGGTTATCAATTGAGTAAAAAGGCGTATAAGGTTGGCTATTGGTTCACGAACGAATTTGATAAATCCGATGAAGAGCTATATAAGAAAGCAATCAATACAGCTGCCCAAGCAGAATTGGTAATCTATATAGGTGGAACCTCCCACGAACATGGTTCTGACTGTGAAGGGTATGACAAGCCGAATTTAAAGCTTCCCTACCAACAGGACAGATTATTAAAAGGTATCCTGGAGGTTAATCCCAACACTGTAGTGGTACTAATCTCCGGTGGCCCCGTCGAGATAGGAGAATGGTATAATGATGCTACGGCATTACTGCACGGCAGTTTTCTAGGGATGGAAGGAGGAAATGCACTAGCACGTACATTGTTTGGAGAAGTCAATCCTTCGGGAAAACTGACTACTACCTGGTGTAAGCGTCTGGAAGATATGCCTGATCACGTATTTGGAGAATATCCGGGTATAAACGACACCGTCCGTTTCAAGGAAGGGCTTATGGTCGGCTACCGCTACTTCGATACTTACCGTGTAGTCCCCCTATTTGAATTCGGTTATGGATTATCCTATACCACTTTTACTTATTCAAACATAAAGATGAAACCTGTATGGAAAGACTCAGACACAGAGTTTGCCGTATCATTCACCGTTACTAACACAGGAAAACGATATGGCCAGGAAATTGCACAGTTATATTTGCATCAAAACAAATGTTCTGTAGAACGCCCGTTTAAAGAATTAAAAGGGTTCACTAAGGTTGGCTTAAAACCGGGTGAATCCAAACAAGTCACTATCAAGTTACCGCGCCGCGCCTTACAATACTACGATACCGAAAGCAAACGCTGGAAAGACGAACCGGGTATGTTTACTGTATTAATAGGCGCATCGTCACGGGACATCAAATTACAGAAAGATTTCGAACTGAAAAAATAAAAACACATGGGAAACAATAACCTTATAAGCAGCAAAAAGACATACTACATATCAATTGCAATTCTGGCAGGGATGTTCTTTATCTTCGGATTTGTGTCGTGGGTCAATGCCATACTGATTCCATACTTCCGCATATCCTGTGAACTGACACATTTCGAATCCTATTTTGTCGCCTTTGCATTTTATATCGCCTACTTTGTAATGGCTATCCCCTCGGGAGTACTTCTCAAGAAAGTGGGATTCAAGCGAGGTATTATGTATGGTTTTATGCTTACCGCCTTAGGAGCTTTCTTATTTGTTCCGGCAGCATTAGCCCGTCAGTTCGAGATATTCCTGGCCGGTCTGTTTTCCATCGGTACCGGATTAGCCATATTGCAAACTGCTGCTAATCCTTATGTCACTATTATCGGTCCTATTGATAGTGCCGCCAGACGAATCAGTATTATGGGAATATGCAATAAATTCGCAGGTATCGTCTCACCACTCATATTTGCTGCATTGATATTAAATGTTACCGACAAGGAGCTTTTTGCCACTATAGAATCGGGGACTTTAGACATAGTCACAAAGAACGCTATGCTTGACGAATTAATACAACGCGTCATTGTGCCTTATGCTGTTCTAGGCGTTATTTTACTGTTTACCGGTATCGGTATCCGTTACTCCATTCTGCCTGAAATCAACACAGACGAAGAAAACAGCACGGAAGATACAGGTAGCCACCATCACACCAGAAAAAGTATTTTCGACTTTCCTTACCTTATCTTGGGAGCAGTGGCTATATTTCTTCATGTAGGAACACAAGTTATCGCAATTGATACAATCATTAATTATGCCAATTCGATGGGTATGGACCTGCTCGAAGCTAAAACATTTCCCTCATATACATTGGCCTGTACTATGATTGGTTATCTGCTGGGGATCCTGTTAATACCCAAATATGTTTCACAAAAAAATGCACTTATAGGTTGTACCATCATCGGATTACTCCTTTCATTCGGAGTTGTATTTGCAGATTTTGAAGTAACTCTGTTCGGTCATCATGCCAATGCCTCCATTTTCTTTCTGAACGCATTGGGTTTCCCGAATGCTTTAATCTACGCAGGTATCTGGCCACTTTCCATTCATGGACTAGGGAAATTCACCAAAACCGGTTCCTCTCTTCTTATCATGGGATTATGTGGCAATGCCATTCTGCCTCTGATATATGGTCATCTGGCAGATATGTATAGTCTGCGTTTCGGTTATTGGGTATTGATTCCCTGTTTTTTATATTTGGTTTTCTTTGCAGTTAAAGGTCATAAAATAGACTCCTGGAAATAAATTAAAAACGAAATAATATGGAAAGACTCATCATAACAAATGGAAAACTCATCCTGCCAACAGGCATAGAAATGGGCCAAACATTGATATGCGAAAATGGAAAAATTGAGCAGATTATTCCCAATGGAAGCTATCAACCGCTCGTCGGTGACAAGGTAATAGACGCCCGTCAGAATTATGTTTCACCAGGATTCATCGACATGCATATCCACGGAGGAGGAGGACATGACTTCATGGATGGTACTGTTGAGGCTTTTCTCGGAGTGGCCGAGACACATGCCAAGTATGGTACTACCGCAATGGTTCCCACCACACTCACCAGCACTATTGAGGAGTTAATGACGACGTTTACCGTATATCGGAAAGCCAAAGAAATGAATATCAATGGTTCGCAGTTTATCGGTTTACATTTGGAAGGACCTTACTTTTCACCGAAACAATGTGGTGCGCAAGACCCGAACTTCCTGAAAAAGCCTCAAGCAGAAGAATATAATGCCATTCTGGAAGCCTCAAAAGATATTATCCGTTGGAGCGTAGCTCCTGAGTTGGAGGGTGCTCTAGCACTAGGGCAAACTCTGCAACAACATCATATTCTCCCCTCCATCGCTCATACCGACGCGATTTATGAAGAAGTTGAGAAAGCCTTTACAGCAGGTTATACACATGTGACCCACCTTTATTCGGCCATGTCATCAGTGACCCGCAAAAATGCTTTCCGCTATGCCGGAGTAGTAGAAGCCACCTACTTGATTGAAGATATGACAGTGGAGATTATTGCCGATGGCATACATCTTCCGAAACCCCTGCTCCAATTCGTATACAAGTTCAAAGGAGTTGATAAAACAGCCCTCTGCACTGATGCCATGAGAGGAGCGGGTATGCCGGACGGTGAATCGATATTAGGTAGCCTCAACAACGGTCAGAAAGTCATTATCGAAGACGGAGTGGCCAAAATGCCGGATCGGAAAGCTTTTGCCGGTAGTGTTGCAACAACCGACCGACTGGTTCGAACCATGATATATTTAGCCGGTGTTCCTCTCATTGACGCCGTCCGTATGATGAGCCTGACGCCCGCCCGTATTCTTCATATTGACAAAGAAAAAGGTTCTTTAGAAATCGGTAAGGATGCCGACATAGTCATTTTTGATAATCAAATAAATATAAATAATACAATATTAAAAGGCCATGTTATCTATACTAAATGAAACGAAGACCAAAGTTTTTCAGCAGGAACAATTAACAGTTCGAATTTTCCCGTCCATTCAAGAGATGGGCAGTGCAGCCGCAAAAGAAGTCGGCGACCAAATTTGTCGCTTATTGGAAAGCAAACCGGAAATAAATATGATTTTCGCCGCTGCCCCCTCACAAAATGAGTTTTTGAGTCATCTGATTCATGACAAACGCATCGACTGGACCAGAATAAACGCTTTTCATATGGATGAATACATCGGTATACATCCGGAAGCCCCACAAAGTTTTGGACATTTCCTTAGAATTCGTATCTTTGACAAAGTTCCTTTCAAGAAAGTCAACTATCTGAATGGCCTGGCGGAAAACCTTGAAGAGGAATGTCAGCGATATGCAGACTTGCTGACTAAGCACCCGGTTGACATCGTTTGTCTGGGAATTGGAGAAAATGGGCATATTGCTTTCAATGATCCGGATGTAGCAGACTTTAATGATCCCAAACTTGTGAAAGTAGTTGAGCTGGATCCAATATGTCGCCAACAGCAAGTCAATGAAAAATGCTTCATGACACTAGACTTAGTACCCAAAGAAGCTTTAACACTCACGATACCGGCTTTGCTAAAAGCTGAATGGATGTTTTGCATCGTCCCGTTCAAAAATAAAGCTCAAGCAGTCTATCAGACTGTTTATGGTGAAGTTTCAGAAAAATGTCCGGCCAGCATATTGCGAAGAAAAGAAAATTCTTCGTTATATTTGGATCCGGAAAGTGCAGAAAGAATTAATTTATAAAGGATTATGAAAAACAGAATCTCACTTCTTCTTATACTACTGGCTATCAGCTTCAGTATACACGCACAAAAAGTTATGCGGATCGGAATTATTGGTCTGGACACATCCCATTCCACCGCTTTCACCGAATTGATTAATAGTGGTTCGGATGAGACCTTTTCCAAAGGTTTTAGGGTAGTAGCAGCGTATCCGTACGGTTCAAAGACTATTCAATCCAGTTACGAACGAATCCCCGGATACATTGAAAAGGTCAAAGCAAATGGCGTGGAAATCACCTCATCAATAGCAGATTTACTGGAAAAAGTAGACTGTGTCCTTTTGGAAACCAATGATGGCAGACTACATTTGGAACAAGCCGTCGAGGTATTCAAATCAGGTAAGATATGCTATATTGACAAACCTATCGGAGCTACTTTAGGAGATGCAATCGCTATTTATGAAATGGCAGAAAAATACAATGCACCTGTTTTCTCCTCTTCTGCTCTTAGATTTACTCCTCAAAACCAGAAATTAAGAAATGGAGAATTTGGCAAAATCCTTGGAGCCGATTGTTATTCTCCTCACAAAGTGGAACCAACGCATCCGGATTTCGGTTTCTATGGTATTCATGGAGTAGAAACATTATACACAATTATGGGGACAGGATGCGAATCAGTCAACCGGATGTCTTCAGATAGAGGGGATGTAGTAGTAGGACGATGGAAAGATGGTAGAATCGGAACTTTCAGAGCGATTATAAAAGGACCGCAAATTTATGGTGGAACTGCCTATACTTCAAAAGGAGCAGTAGCCGCAGGAGGTTACCAAGGTTATAAAGCGCTTCTTGAGCAGATTCTTAAATACTTTCAAACAGGAATTTCACCTATATCCAAAGAAGAGACAATCGAAATATTCACTTTTATGAAAGCATCCAATATGAGTAAAGCAGAGAATGGAAGAATTGTCACATTGGAAGAAGCTTATCAAAAAGGTTTGAAAGATGCACGAAAACTAATCAAAACCTATAAAAAGTAAGAGAATGAAATCTATATATAAAGGGACTGCCATTATAGCAATTTTATTTATAGTCGTTTCTTGTTCTTTCTCGAAAAAGCAAGCTGCGAATAGGATGGAGACAAATGATCTACCCCAATTGGAAATAGTAGTACTCGATCCCGGACATTTCCATGCCAGCCTGCTTCAAAAAGAGACATTGACAGATGTCAGTGACACCATCCGGATATATGCCCCCGAAGGAACAGGCGTCAATCAATATCAGGAAAGCATTGATTCCTATAACCAGCGGGCGGAATCTCCTACGACATGGAAAAAACAAGTATATACCGGAGATGATTATCTCCAGAAAATGCTTGCCGATCATAAAGGTAATGTAGTAGTATTGGCTGGAAACAATCAAAAAAAGACGCGCTATATCATGGAGTCTATCAAAGCCGGATATCATGTCCTTGCCGATAAGCCACTGGCTATCAATCCACAGGATTTCAAGTTATTGACAGAAGCCTATCAACTCGCCAAAGAAAAGAATCTTCTTTTATACGATCTGATGACGGAACGATATGATATTCTCAATATCATAGAAAAAGAGCTTTTGCATCAGACGGAATTATTCGGAGATTTACAAAAAGGTTCACCGGACAATCCATCTGTCATAATGGAAAGCGTACATCATTTTTTCAAGACTGTTTCTGGCAAACCATTAACTCGCCCGGCATGGTATTATGATGTAGAGCAACAAGGAGAAGGCATTGCAGATGTTACAACACATCTGATCGACCTCATCAACTGGCAATGTTTTCCTGATGAAACGATTCATTATCAATCAGATGTCACTGTGAATACCGCCAAACACTGGCCAACTCCAATTACATTAACAGAGTTCAGTCAATCGACACAAATCGATTCTTTTCCCACTTATCTTAATCGATACATAAAAAACGATGTATTGGAAGTGATGGCAAACGGAAGCCTCAACTATACCGTTAAAGGGATTTGTATAGGAATGAAAGTCACATGGAATTATACTCCACCCACTAACGGAGGAGATACATTTACTTCCATAAAGAAAGGAAGTAAAGCCACTTTAAAAATCGTTCAGGATGAAAAAAATGGATTTGTAAAAGAGCTATATATACAGAAAGAACCGGACATTGACAATCGGACATTTGAAGCTCAATTACAAAAAACAGTGGAACAGCTTCAAATAACTTATCCGTTCTTATCTGTCAAAAACAAAAAGAATGGAACTTATCTGATTGACATACCACAGGAAAAACGGTTAGGACACGAAGAACATTTCAGCAAAGTGGCAAAGGCTTTCCTACATTATGTAGACAATAAGGATATGCCGGAATGGGAAAATGAAAATACACTAGCTAAATATTACATTACTACTACTGCTGTAGAAATGGCAAAGATAGGAAATAAATAAACAAAACAATAGGTGTTAGAAACAAGATGCAAATATTATAAAAATGAAGCCATGTTTCATGGCTTCATTCCTCATATCATGGGGACCCGATTCGATATCCTGCTCATTCATTCCGATATCGACCGATTGAATACACTTTGGGCAGATATCACCTATGAGCTGGAGCGATTGGATAAAATATTAAATCGTTTTGATCCTCATAGTGAAGTTTCCAAGATTAATAGTCATACTTCTCAAAGCAAGATTCAAATCAGCAAAGAGATGGAATCAATCTTACAGCTTTGCTCATACTATTACGAGAGCACTTCGCACTTATTCGACATTACATTAAAAGACTTCTCCAGAATACAACTTCATGAACATTCATGTATCTCCTTTACATCTCCTGATATTTCACTTGATTTTGGAGGTTTTGCCAAAGGATATGCTTTGAAGAAAATAAGAAGATTCATTGAACAGGAGAATATTAGTGATGCATTTGCTAATTTTGGAAACAGTTCGATCCTGGGTATAGGACATCATCCTTATGGAGATTGTTGGAAAGTCAGTTTTCTGAACCCGTACAATCAGTCTCTTCTAAAAGAATTCGATCTGCAGGATACAGCATTATCCACTTCCGGCAATACGTTACAATATACCGGACACATTATGAATCCGCTTACAGGCATATTTAATGAACAACGAAAAGCAAGTTCTATCCTGTCCCCCGACCCGTTGGAAGCCGAAGTTCTTAGTACGGTCTGGATGATTGCCAATGAACAGGAACAAAAAAAGATTTCAGAAAAGTTCAATAATATACAAGCAACCCTATACAATTTATGATATGAAAGAACATAAAGAAAAAGGAGTAGACTTAGGACTCAGACAATTCATCAAAAGCCTGGGATATGTTGCCGGAGGAACCGCATTATTGGCGACCACTCCTTGGCTGACTTCCTGTACTCCGGAGAAACTACAAGAGATCAAGCATGAGAAAGCACGAATCGCTTTGATTGGTACCGGGTCCAGAGGACAATACCACATCCATAACCTCAAAGAAATACCTCATGCACAAATTGTTGCCGTATGTGATAATTATGCCCCCAATCTTCAACAAGCATTGGAACTTTGTCCGGATGCTAAGTCATATACGGATTACCGCAAACTACTGGAATCGAAAGACATCGATGGAGTCATCATATCCACACCATTAAACTGGCATGCACCTATTGTATTGGATGCATTAGCTGCCGGCAAACATGTCTTTTGCGAGAAAGCAATGGCACGTACCCTTGACGAGTGCAAGGCTATCTATGACACTTACAACCAGTCAGACAAAGTCCTCTACTTTTGTATGCAGCGAATGTATGACGAGAAGTACATCAAGGGAATGCAGATGATCCATTCCGGTCTCATCGGAGATGTGGTAGGTCTTCGCTGTCACTGGTTCCGTAATGCAGACTGGCGTCGTCCGATTCCTTCACCAGAGCTGGAACGCAAGATTAATTGGAGATTATACAAAGAGAGCTCCGGAAGATTAATGACGGAATTAGCATGCCATCAGTTGGAAGTTTGTAACTGGGCAGCCAAAAAAATGCCGGAATCCATTATGGGAATGGGTGACATTGTATACTGGAAAGACGGACGGGAAGTTTATGATAGCGTCAATGTCACTTACAGATACTCGGATGGAGTTAAGATCGCATACGAATCATTGATTTCCAATAAATTCAACGGAATGGAAGACCAGATTCTGGGAAGTAAAGGAACCATGGAAATGGCAAAAGGTATTTATTACCTGGAAGAAGACCATTCTACTTCGGGCATCCGACAGCTGATTGACCAGGTAAAAGACAAGGTTTTTGCCGCCATCCCGACAGCAGGTCCCAGTTGGCGACCGGAAACAAAAATGGAGTACACACCACACTTTATCATTGATGGAGATATTCACGTAAACAGTGGATTGAGTATGATCGGAGCAGACAAAGACGGTTCGGACATTATCCTGTCTTCTTTCTGCCAGTCGTGTATCACCGGAGAGAAAGCACAGAATGTAGTGGAAGAAGCATATTGTTCAACGGTTCTTTGTTTACTTGGAAATCAGGCAATGGATGAACAACGCCATATCCTCTTCCCCGACGAATATAAAATACCCTATATGAAATTCTAAACTATGAAAGATATTATTATCACCTCAAAAAAGTTGAAACAAGAAAGGAATATCTTTCTTCTAAGTTTCCTGCTTGCATTTATCATCAATGTAATTGCAATCATTATCTATTCCCGCCCATGGATTGAAATAATATCCCAAATCGGGTATGTCATCGTGATTAGTTTTTTCATCTATCTCATATTATGGATTCCCCGAGGAATCCTGATATTCTTGAGTCACCTTTTCCGAAGAAAAAAATAAGAGATTTACGTTTTTTGAAGGAGAATTGACGGAAATACTCATTCACATATTCTAATAACAACCTAATTTTGGAGAAAAATAGATACTATGACAACAAGAAGAGATTTTATCAAAAAAACAGTAGCAGGTACAGCTGCACTCTCATTAGGAAGCATACTTCCAGGATTCGGTTCAAGCCGTTATCAAGATATTCTGGGAGCTAACGAAAAAATACGTATCGGAGTCATTGGAGTGAACTCGAGAGGTAAGGCCCTGGCGCAAGGATTTGCCAAACTTCCAGATTGTGAAGTTACTTACATTTGTGATGTAGACTCAAGAGCATTAGAAAAATGTCAGGCTGCTATCCACAAAATTACCGGACGTACTCCCAAAGGAGAAAAAGACATTCGTAAGATGTTAGAGTCGAACGATTTTGAAGCAGTGGTGATTGCTACCCCTGACCATTGGCATGCCAAAGCAGCCATTATGGCTATGCAGGCCGGAAAGCATGTTTATCTGGAAAAACCTACCAGTCATAATCCGGCAGAAAATGAAATGCTGATTCGAGCCGCTTTGAAATATAACCGGATTGTTCAAGTGGGTAACCAACGCCGCTCATTTCCCAATGTAATTAAAGCTATGGAGGAAATAAAATCCGGTTCTATCGGAAAAGTGAGATATGCCAAATCTTGGTATGTCAATAATCGCCCTTCCATTGGAACAGGGAAAGTTGTTCCTGTACCTGATTATCTGGATTGGGATTTATGGCAAGGTCCTGCCCCACGTGTTGCAGATTTCAAAGATAATTTCATCCATTATAACTGGCATTGGTTCTGGAATTGGGGAACAGGTGAAGCGCTCAACAATGGAACCCACTTTGTTGATATACTCCGCTGGGGACTGGGCGTAGATTATCCTACAAAGGTTGATTCTATCGGAGGTCGGTATCGTTTTCAGGACGACTGGCAAACTCCTGACACACAACTTATCACCTTCCAATTTGGTGACGAAGCATCTTTTTCATGGGAAGGACGTAGTTGTAATACGATGCCGGTAGACGGATATGGAGTAGGAACCGCATTTTATGGAGAAACCGGAACTCTCTTCATTGGCGGTGGCAATGAATATAAAATTACAGATATAAAAGGTAAAACGATTAAAGAGGTAAAAAGTGATTTAAAATTTGAGACCGGCAATCTGTTGAATCCATCCGAAAAGCTGGATGCCTTCCACTTCCGAAACTGGTTTGATGCCATTCGCAAAGGAACAAAGTTAAATTCCGGAATTGTAGATGCCTGTATCAGTACCCAGTTGGTACAATTAGGTAATATTGCCCAACGTGTCGGACATTCATTACAGATTGATCCGGGAAGCGGACGAATTCTTAACGATTTGGAAGCCAATAAACTTTGGAGAAGAGAGTACGAAAAAGGTTGGGAAATACGGGTTTAAATCATGTACCCATTTCTCGTTTTTTCATTAGGTTATAATTTTACAGAAAGGCATGTCTTTGATAGGATATGCCTTTCTGTTTTCCTTCCGTAAAGCTGATTTATACCCTTTTAACACACGGAATATTCACCGTTTTTCATCGAAATCTCTTTTATTTTTGTATTTTTGCGTGCGTATGCGTTAAAATTATAGTATATACGAATTTTATGAGTGACGAAATCAACGAGATAACGGAAGAACATTCAGACTACAAACCGGCGGACGCGCGGGACGAAAGCGTAAAACATCAGTTAACAGGCATGTACCAGAATTGGTTTCTGGACTATGCTTCATATGTTATTCTGGAACGTGCCGTACCCCACATCAATGACGGTTTAAAGCCTGTGCAACGTCGTATCCTGCATTCTATGAAACGTCTGGATGACGGGCGGTATAACAAAGTGGCAAATATTGTGGGACACACCATGCAGTTCCACCCGCATGGGGATGCTTCTATCGGGGATGCCTTGGTACAGTTGGGACAGAAAGACCTGTTGATTGACTGTCAGGGTAACTGGGGTAATATCCTCACCGGAGACGGTGCGGCTGCTCCCCGTTATATCGAGGCGCGTTTATCCAAGTTTGCGCTGGATGTTGTCTTCAATCCCAAAACTACCGAATGGAAATTGTCATACGACGGACGAAATAAGGAACCAGTCACTCTTCCTGTGAAATTCCCGTTATTACTGGCGCAGGGAGTGGAAGGTATCGCCGTTGGACTTTCTTCCAAGATATTGCCGCATAACTTCAACGAACTTTGTGATGCTTCCATCAGTTACCTGCGTGGAGAGGAATTCCAACTATATCCCGATTTCCAGACAGGCGGCTCGATTGACGTAGCCAAATACAACGACGGAGAACGTGGCGGAGCAGTGAAAGTACGTGCCAAGATCAACAAGATTGATAACAAAACACTTGCAATCACAGAGATCCCTTATGGGAAAACCACTTCAACAGTGATCGACTCTATCCTAAAAGCTGTTGATAAAGGAAAAATCAAAATTCGCAAGGTAGATGACAACACAGCTGCCAACGTAGAAATATTAGTGCATCTGGCACCAGGTACATCATCGGACAAAACAATCGATGCATTGTACGCATTCACCGATTGCGAAGTAAGTATCTCACCCAACTGCTGCGTGATTGATGACAGCAAACCTCATTTCCTCACTGTCAGCAAAGTCTTGAGAAAGTCGGCAGACAACACGCTGGATTTGCTAAAGCAGGAGCTGGAAATCAAGAAAAACGAAATACTGGAAGCGTTGCACTTTGCTTCGCTCGAAAAGATATTTATCGAAGAACGCATCTATAAGGACAAAGAGTTCGAACAATCCAAAGATATGGACGCTGCTTGTGCTCATATTGACGAACGCCTGACGCCTTATTATCCGAAATTTATCCGCGAAGTAACCAAAGAGGATATTCTCAAACTGATGGAAATCAAAATGGGGCGTATTCTGAAATTCAACTCGGACAAAGCGGATGAACTGATTGCCAAGATGAAAGAAGAAGTGGCCGAGATTGATAATCATCTGGCTCACATCGTAGATTATACCGTCAACTGGTATCAGATGTTGAAAAACAAATACGGCAAGAACTTCCCGCGCCGTACGGAACTGCGTAACTTCGACACCATCGAAGCTGCCAAAGTAGTAGAAGCAAACGAAAAACTTTATATCAACCGCGAAGAAGGATTTATCGGAACAGCCTTGAAAAAAGACGAGTTCGTAGCATGTTGTTCGGATATCGATGATGTCATTATCTTCTTCCGCGACGGTAAGTATATCGTTACTCCTGTTGCCGACAAGAAATTCGTCGGCAAAAACGTTCTTTATGTCAATGTATTCAAGAAGAACGATAAACGTACGATCTACAATGTAGCCTACCGCGACGGAAAAGAAGGAACGACATACGTAAAACGTTTCGCCGTGACCTCTGTAGTTCGCGACCGCGAATATGATGTCACACAGGGAACTCCCGAATCACGGATTACCTATTTCAGCGCCAATCCGAATGGAGAAGCCGAAATCATCAAGGTGACACTGAAACCGAATCCGCGTGTACGTCGTATCATTTTCGAGCATGACTTCAGTGAGGTCAGCATCAAGGGACGTCAGGCACGAGGCGTGATTCTTACCCGCTTGCCGGTACATAAGATATCCCTGAAACAAAAAGGAGGTTCTACGCTCGGTGGACGTAAAGTATGGTTTGACCGTGACATACTCCGCCTCAACTATGACGGACGAGGTGAATATCTGGGTGAATTCCAAAGCGACGACAGCATATTGATTGTTCTGAACAACGGTGATTTCTATACTACCAACTTCGACTTGAGCAACCACTATGAAGATAATGTAAGCATCGTGGAGAAGTTTGATCCTAACAAGATATGGACTGCCGCGCTTTACGATGCCGACCAACAGAATTATCCGTATCTGAAACGTTTCTGTTTTGAGGCCTCCAACCGTAAACAGAACTACTTGGGAGAAAATAAGAACAACCGTCTGATTCTGCTGACCGACGAGTACTATCCTCGTCTGGAAGTCATATTTGGCGGACACGACAATTTCCGTGATCCGTTGAATATCGATGCGGATGAATTCATTGCTGTCAAAGGTTTCAAAGCCAAGGGAAAACGTATTACTACCTATGCAGTGGAGACAATCAATGAGCTTGAACCAACTCGCTTCCCCGAACCCTCACAAGAACAACAGGAAGTTCCTGAAGAGGAGCCGGAAAATCTGGATCCGGACAGCGGCAAGAGCGAAGGCGATATTATTGATGAAATCACCGGGCAGATGAAATTATTCTGATGAAGAAAAAACTAATATACCTGGGGCTGACAGGTTGCATCCTGTTCGCCCTTTGCACAAGATTACAAGCGCAGATCGACAGTCTGCAAGCCCATCGGTATGTAACACGTGCCACCATGTATGGTGTCGGATTTACTAACGTTTTCGACACCTATCTTTCACCGCAGGAATACAAAGGAATCGACTTCCGTGTTTCCCGTGAATTGATTCGGATGACCAAGTTGTTTGATGGAAATGTATCTGTGCAGAACTTCTTTCAGGCAAACATCAGCTATACGCACAACCGGGCCGATAACAATAACACTTTCTCCGGATTAGTCAACTGGAACTATGGATTACATTACCAGTTCCGCCTGACAGATAATTTCAAATTATTAGCCGGAGGATTGATAGATGTCAACGGAGGCTTTGTCTATAATCTCCGGAACACCAACAATCCGGCATCCGCACGGGCATACGTCAATCTGGATGCCTCCGGAATGGCTATTTGGCACCTGAAAATCAAACGGTATCCGATGGTGCTTCGTTATCAGGTCAATCTGCCGGTTATGGGAGTGATGTTCTCTCCCCACTACGGACAATCTTATTACGAAATATTCTCTTTGGGAAATTCGAGTGGAGTAATAAAATTTACCTCCCTGCACAATCAACCTTCGTTGCGACAGATGCTCTCCGTCGACCTGCCGATAGGATATACCAAAATGCGCTTCAGCTACCTGGCTGATTTGCAGCAATCCAACGTTAACAATATCAAGACACATACCTACTCACACGTATTCATGGTAGGATTTGTGAAAGACCTATACCGTATCCGAAATAAGAAAGGAACCGCTCTTCCCTCATCGGTTAGAGCTTACTAAGAGAACAAAATTTAATGTTGAAACTTCAAGTGAGAGATCAATTAATGATGAGAAATAAGATTAGACAAATACTTTGGCTGCTCTGCTGCCTTCCGGTGCTGACTGGTTGCATTGGGGAAGATGACTACGCCAATGATCCCAGAGGTAATTTCGAACAACTATGGAAGATCATTGACGAACAGTATTGTTTCCTGGATACGAAAGGCATTGACTGGGATGCTGTTCATGACGAATATAGCAAACTGATTATTCCGTCGATGTCCAATGATGACCTGTTCGACATCCTAAGCCAAATGCTTTATATCTTGAAAGACGGGCATGTCAATCTATCTTCTGCCAGTCGTATTTCTTATTACGATGCATGGTATCAGGGCTACCCTTGGAATTATAGAGAAGATATTCTTTATAACTATTATCTGGGTAGTGCCAATTCAGGCTATCGCACATCTGCTGGTCTTAAATATAAAATATTTGACAATAACATAGGATACATACGTTATGAAAGTTTCAGTGCCGGAGTTGGAGATGGCAATTTGGATGAGGTCCTTTACTATTTACAAATCTGCAATGGACTAATTATCGATGTCCGTGATAACGGAGGAGGTAATCTAACCAATTCTTCACGCATAGCTGCCCGGTTCACTGATAAACTGGCATTAACAGGATATATCCAACATAAGACAGGTCCGGGACACAATGATTTCTCAGAGATGGAACCCATTTATTTAGAACCCTCCAACAGTATTCGTTGGCAAAAAAAGGTCGTGATACTAACCAATCGTCGATGTTATAGTGCCACAAATGATTTTGTTAACGTAATGCGCAGCTTAAACAATGATAACGAAGATAAAAGAATCATCCAGCTGGGCGATCAGACCGGTGGTGGATCAGGGCTGCCATTTTCATCAGAATTACCCAATGGCTGGAGCGTCCGCTTCTCTGCCAGCCCCCACTTTGATAAGTATGGAAAGTCATTGGAAGATGGAATAAAACCTGATGTATACGTAAACATGGATAAGATTCTGGAAGAAGGGATAGAGCAGGGTGACATAGAATCACAAAAGAAAGATCCACTGATTGAAAAGGCATTCGAAATCTTAAGTGAATAACTTTATTGCCAAATTATTTGCCAAATCAGAAAATCTTCCTATCTTTGCACCGCTAAACAAAAAAGCTACACATGCGGCTGTGGCGTAATTGGTAGCCGCGCCAGACTTAGGATCTGGTGTCGTGAGACGTGTAGGTTCGAGTCCTATCAGCCGCACTAAAAATAAACTAGAAGCCTTCAAGATACTATCTTGGAGGCTTTTTAATTGGTTAGACATGAATAAACATCAACTTTGCTGCATCGGTCACATCACATTAGACAAAGTAGTCACTCCCCAAAACACTGTCTATATGCCGGGAGGAACGGCTTTTTATTGTTCACATGCCATCCGCCATTTTAACGACATCGATTACGCTTTAGTAACAGCAGTTGGTGTCACTGAAATGAACGTCGTGGAGCAACTACGTGAAATGGGTATTCATGTAACCGCCCTGCCAAGCAAATATTCCGTATACTTCGAGAATATCTATGGCGCCAATCCGGACGACCGTACTCAACGTGTATTAGCGAAAGCCGATCCGTTCACTGCCGGTCAGCTGAAAGATATAGATGCGCAAATCTACCATCTCGGCTCTCTGCTGGCAGACGACTTCTCGTTGGAAGTAATCAAAGAACTATCTCAAAAAGGGTTGATTGCAGTAGACTCACAAGGCTATTTACGTGAAGTACGTGACACCCACGTCTATCCGGTGGATTGGATAGATAAGCGGGAGGCTCTGCAATATATCCATTTTCTGAAAGTCAACGAGCACGAGATGGAAGTGCTGACAAGTCTTTCCGATCCGCATGAAGCTGCCCGTCAATTATATGAATGGGGCGTGAAAGAAGTGCTTGTCACCTTGGGAAGCATGGGATCACTTATTTTCGACGGAAAAGACTTCTATCGTATTCCGGCATATAAACCCAAAGAAGTGGTAGATGCAACAGGGTGTGGAGACACTTACACCATCGGGTATCTATACCAACGGGTATCGGGTGCCGGCATCGAAGAAGCAGGACGTTTTGCAGCAGCCATGTCAACTTTAAAAATAGAGAAATCAGGTCCTTTCAATGGCAGCAAAGAAGATGTCATTCAATGTATGACCACTGCGGAACAGATGTTTTAAAACAGGAAATCATAAAACGAACAGCGTATATATAGGATATACCTCCCCCGACGGGTAATCCTCATCCCATTATTCAGGCACGAACAACACCGGTTCGTGCCTGACTTTTTTCAACAGTCACCTCTCTTTTAGTGTTAAAATCAACCATTCCCTCTTTTTTCCAAAATCTTTTTTGAATTTCGTTTGTTTCCTTTGTTACTCTTGCCAAAAGACGGCAGAAAAAAGACTTCAACCTAAATAATAACAAATGGAAAAATTTAATGCAATGAGGACTAGACTTTTACAACATCTTCAGAAAAAAGCCATCAGGTCAAAGAGCATCATGACGCTTGTTTGCCTGCTACTGGCCTCTGCATCAGCCTTTGCACAGACAAAGACGGTGACAGGAACAGTGACGGACGCTGCCAATGAACCATTGATCGGCGCATCGGTACTCGTACAAGGAACTTCCACCGGAACCATCACGGACATGGACGGTAAATATTCAATCTCTGTCACTCCGGAGGACGTACTGGCATTTTCATACGTGGGGATGACTTCGCAAACCATTAAAGTGGGGACACAGAACGTCATCAATGTCACTTTAAAAGAAGATTCACAAGTACTAGCCGAAACAGTCGTTATCGGATACGGTAGTGCAAAGAAAAGAGACTTGACAGGTTCTATCACCAATATCAAAGGAGAAGAGTTAGCCAACAAACCGGCAATGAATCCGCTATCTTCCCTTCAGGGGAAAGTGGCAGGTGTGCAGATTGTAAACTCCGGACGAGCCGGATCGGACCCGGAAATCCGTATTCGCGGAACAAACTCCATCAACGGATATAAACCGCTGTACATTGTCGACGGATTATTCAATGACAACATCAATTTCCTGAATCCGGAGGACATCGAATCCATGGAAATCCTGAAAGACCCGTCATCTCTGGCTATCTTCGGTGTTCGCGGTGCGAATGGTGTTATCATCATTACCACAAAAAAAGCCAAAGAGGGACAGACACTGGTCAATATCAATACTTCTTTCGGTTTCAAGAAAGTGGTAGATAAAGTGAAATTGGTGAATGGTTCACAATTCAAGGAACTATATAACGAACAGCTCGCCAATCAGAAAGATGACCCTTTCGATTATACCGGCTGGGATGCCAATACCGACTGGCAAGACGAAATTTTCCAGACTGCTTTCATTACAAACAATAACATCAGTATTACAGGGGCTTCGCCCAAACATAGTTTCTACCTGGGAGTGGGCTACTCTTACGAACAAGGCAACATCGAGCATGAGAAATTCAGTAAGGTAACCATCAACGCAAGTAATGATTATAAGATTACGGACTTTTTGAAAGTCGGTTTCCAATTCAACGGTGCACGTATGCTTCCTGCTGATTCCAAACAGGTATTGAATGCCCTGCGTGCAACTCCTATCGCTCCGGTGTATAACAACGAATACGGATTATATACGGCTCTGCCCGAATTCCAGAAAGCGCAGATCAACAACCCGATGGTAGACGTCGAATTGAAAGCGAATACTACCAAAGCGGAGAACTACCGGGCATCCGGTAATATTTATGGTGAGGTAGACTTCCTGAAACATTTCACGTTCAAAGCGATGTTCTCCATGGATTATGCGTCGAACAACGGACGGACGTATACACCGATCGTAAAAGTATACGATGCCACTGTCAACGGAGGGATCTCTACTTTGGGAACAGGCAAGACCGAGGTCAGCCAGTTTAAAGAGAATGAAACCAAAGTTCAGAGCGACTACCTGTTGACATACACCAACAGCTTTGATAATGGAAATCATAACCTGACAGCTACCGCCGGTTTTACTACCTATTATAATTCGTTGAGCCGATTGGACGGAGCACGCAAGCAGGGGGTCGGACTGGTTATTCCGGATAATCCGGACAAATGGTTTGTCAGCATCGGCGATGCAGCTACCGCTACCAATGGAAGTACTCAATGGGAACGCAGTACATTATCCGTACTTGCACGCGTGATCTACAACTATAAAGGCAAATACTTGTTCAACGGTTCTTTCCGCCGGGATGGTTCTTCCGCTTTCTCCTATACAGGAAATGAATGGCAGAACTTCTTCTCGCTGGGTGGAGGTTGGTTGATGTCCGAAGAAGAATTTATGAAAGACATCAAATGGCTGGATATGTTGAAAATCAAAGCATCTTACGGTACGTTAGGAAACCAGAACCTGGATAAAGCCTATCCTGCCGAACCCTTATTGACCAATGCTTATTCGGCCGTATTCGGTAAACCGTCCATCATTTATCCCGGATACCAGCTTGCCTATCTTCCTAATCCTAACCTGCGTTGGGAAAAAGTAGAAGCCTGGGAAGCCGGATTTGAAACGAACCTGCTTCGCAACCGCTTGCATTTTGAGGGTGTTTACTACAAGAAGAATACCAAAGATTTGTTAGCCGAAGTTCCCGGAATTTCCGGAACTATCCCCGGTATCGGAAACTTGGGAGAGATTCAGAATAAAGGAGTGGAAATGGCTGTAACCTGGCGCGATCAGATTGGTGATTGGGGATATTCCGTCAGTGCCAACCTGACTACTATCAAGAATGAGGTAAAAAGTCTTGTTCAGGAAGGATATTCCATCATTGCCGGAGATAAGCAGCAAAGTTACACAATGGCAGGTTATCCTATCGGATATTTCTACGGTTACAAAGTGGCAGGCGTTTATCAGTCACAAGCGGATATTGACGCATCACCCAAAAATACACTGGCTACCGTTACCCCCGGTGACCTGAAATTCGCCGATGTGAACGGTGACGGAGAAATCACCCCGGAAGACCGTACCATGATAGGCAACCCGACTCCAAAGGTCACTTACGGTTTTTCTCTCGGAGTAGACTACAAGAATTGGTCGTTAGGCATCGACATGATGGGACAAGGCGGAAACAAGATTTTCCGTACATGGGATAACTACAATTTTGCCCAGTTCAACTACCTGGAACAACGTTTGGACCGCTGGCACGGAGAAGGTACGTCCAACACCCAACCGTTGCTGAACACCAAACATTCTATCAATAACTTGAATTCCGACTATTACATTGAGAACGGTAGTTTCTTCCGTATCCGTAATGTACAGTTAGCGTATACGTTCGACAAGAGCTTAATTGCCAAAATACGTCTGCAAGCTCTGAAAGTCTATGTCAACATACAGAACCTGAAGACATGGAAACATAACACCGGATATACTCCCGAACTTGGAGGAACTGCCACCGCATTCGGAGTAGATAACGGTAGTTATCCTGTACCTGCAGTCTACACCTTCGGCATTAACCTAACATTCTAGTGACAAGGTGCCACTGCCAGTTTTCCATGCGGAACACAACTTTAATCTTTAAAACTATCATTATATGAAACTGAATAAATATATATTTGCAACCCTTATTACTTCAACTACATTATTTCTAGGTAGCTGTAGTGACTTTCTGGATCGTAGTCCGCAAGGACAGTTCACGGAAGATGACAATCCGAACGCTCTGGTCAACGGTAAGATTTATAATGTCTATACGATGATGCGTAACTATAATGTGACAGCCGGCCCTCCTGCTTTTGCCATCCACTGTTTTCGTTCGGAAGATTCGGAAAAAGGAAGTATTGCCAGCGATGGCTCTGATGTAGCCGAAATGTATGATGATTTTGTGTATACACCGACCAACGGCCTACTGGGTGCTTATTGGGGACAGAATTATGCCATCATCTACCAATGTAATGAGATTCTTGATGCCATTGCAGAAAAAGAAACAGCCGGACAAACAGAAACTGAAGACATCATCAATAAGGGAGAGGCCTCTTTCTTCCGTGCTTATTGCTACTTCAATCTGGTAAGAGCTTTCGGCGAAGTTCCTTTGGTGACTTATAAAATCAACGATGCTTCGGAAGCCAATATCCCGAAGACAAGTGCTGATAAAATCTATGAGCAAATCGACAAGGACCTGAAAACAGCAGAAGAGTCATTGCCGGAAACATGGAGCAGCGAATACACCGGACGACTGACTTGGGGAGCTGCCCGTTCCTTACACGCGCGTACTTATATGATGCGCAACGACTGGAACAATATGTACACAGCCTCCACCGACGTCATCAAAAAGGGGCTCTACAACCTAAAGACTCCGTATAATGAGATTTTCACGGATGATGGTGAAAATAACGGAGGTTCCATATTCGAGTTGCAATGTACAGCTACTGCCGCTCTTCCTCAAAGTACCGTTATCGGTAGCCAGTTCTGTGAAGTACAAGGTGTACGCGGAGCAGGTCAATGGGACTTGGGCTGGGGATGGCACATGGCAACAGAATACATAGCGCAAGCCTACGAACAGGGTGATCCACGCAAAAACTCCACCCTACTCTACTTCCGCCACTCGGACAGCGATCCTATCACTCCGGAAAATACCAACGAGCCATACGGTGAATCTCCGGTTTCTCCGGCAATAGGTGCTTACTTCAATAAGAAAGCCTATACCGACCCAGCTTTGCGTAAAGAATATACCAATAAAGGTTATTGGGTAAACATTCGTCTGATCCGCTACGCAGATGTACTGCTGATGGGAGCCGAATCAGCTAATGAAAAAGGTATTCCGGGTGAAGCAATCGACTATTTGGAACAAGTACGCGCACGCGCCAGAGGCACCAATACCAATATATTACCTAAAGTGACGACTACCGATCAGGGAGAATTGCGTGAGGCCATCCGCCACGAACGCCGTGTGGAATTAGGGTTGGAATTCGACCGTTTCTATGACCTCGTTCGTTGGGGCATTGCAAAAGAAGTGTTGCACGCAGCCGGTAAAACCAATTATCAGGACAAAAACGCACTGCTTCCACTGCCGCAGACAGAGATCGACAAGTCTAAGGGAGTGTTAGTACAGAACCCCGACTACCAATAAGAAAGTTCCTCGGTGCCAAACGGTTGTTTCCTCGGTGCCGAAACTACTGTTCCTCGGTGTCGAACAATGTCCTCCTCGGTGCCGAACATTCAACGCATCAGGAGGACTTTATATGAATAGAGATAAAAGTAACTATAATAATATGATATACAAAAAGTTAAGTCTATCCATTCTGTTGTTTGCCGCAGGTTTTCTAACCGCGTCGGCACAAAAGTCGCCACAGGATATGGATCGTTTCATCGACGTATTGATGAATAAAATGACGCTGGAAGAAAAAATCGGACAGTTAAACCTTCCTGTCACCGGAGAGATCACTACGGGACAAGCTAAAAGCAGCGACATCGCCGCAAAAATCAAGAAAGGCGAAGTGGGAGGATTGTTCAATTTGAAAGGAGTAGAGAAAATACGTGAAGTACAGAAACAGGCTGTGGAAGATTCCCGGCTGGGTATTCCGTTATTGTTCGGGATGGACGTTATTCACGGATACGAAACGATGTTCCCTATCCCGCTCGGTTTGTCTTGCACCTGGGACATGACAGCCATTGAAGAGTCTGCCCGCATTGCAGCCGTAGAGGCAAGTGCCGATGGAATCTCATGGACTTTCAGCCCGATGGTGGATATTTCACGCGACCCTCGTTGGGGACGCGTATCCGAAGGTAGTGGCGAAGACCCGTTTCTCGGTGCCATGATTGCCGAAGCGATGGTACGCGGCTATCAGGGGAAAAACATGGAACGGAATGACGAAATCATGGCCTGCGTAAAACACTTTGCGTTATATGGGGCAGGCGAAGCCGGCCGCGACTATAACACCGTAGATATGAGCCGCCAACGAATGTTCAATGATTATATGCTGCCGTATGAAGCAGCCGTTGAAGCGGGTGTAGGTAGCGTGATGGCTTCTTTTAATGAAGTAGACGGCATTCCGGCCACTGCCAATAAATGGCTGATGACGGATATTCTCCGCGGACAGTGGGGATTCAACGGTTTTGTGGTAACTGATTATACCGGCATTTCAGAAATGATCGACCACGGTATCGGTGATCTTCAGACAGTATCCGCCCGTGCCATCAACGCCGGAGTGGATATGGATATGGTAAGCGAGGGTTTTGTAGGGACACTGAAGAAATCCGTTCAGGAAGGAAAAGTCTCTATGGAAACATTGAATACGGCTTGCCGTCGTATTCTGGAAGCCAAATATAAACTGGGATTGTTTGATAATCCTTATAAATATTGCGATCCGAAACGTCCGGCACGCGACATCTTTACCAAAGCCCATCGTGATGCAGCCCGCAGAATTGCAGCAGAAAGTTTCGTTCTTCTGAAGAATGACAGTCCCGACGGTAATCCGAACGGAAATCCGTTGTTGCCTTTCAACCCTAAAGGAAATATTGCAGTAATCGGTCCGTTGGCAAACAGCCGTAGCAATATGCCGGGTACATGGAGCGTAGCAGCTGTGCTCGACCGTTGCCCTTCTTTGGTAGAAGGATTGAAAGAGATGACAGCCGGAAAAGCGAATATCATGTACGCTAAAGGAAGCAACCTGATTAGTGATGCAAGTTACGAAGAACGGGCAACGATGTTCGGCCGTTCCCTGAACCGTGACAACCGCACCGACCAGCAGTTGTTGGACGAAGCATTGAACGTAGCCCGTCGGTCGGATATCATCATCGCAGCGCTAGGCGAATCTTCTGAAATGAGCGGTGAAAGCAGCAGTCGTACAGACTTGAATATTCCCGACGTACAACAGAATCTGTTGAAAGAACTTTTAAAGACAGGCAAACCGGTGGTACTGGTGTTATTCACCGGACGTCCGCTTACGCTGAACTGGGAACAGGAGCATGTGCCTGCCATTCTAAATGTATGGTTCGGAGGTAGTGAAGCCGCTTACGCCATTGGTGACGCCCTCTTCGGTTACGTCAATCCGGGTGGTAAACTGACTATGACTTTCCCGAAGAATGTCGGCCAGATACCTCTTTATTATGCGCATAAAAATACCGGACGCCCATTGAAAGATGGCAAATGGTTCGAGAAATTCCGCAGCAACTATCTCGATGTGGATAATGATCCGCTTTATCCGTTCGGTTACGGCCTTTCTTATACGACGTTCTCTTACAGTGACATCGACTTGAGTCATTCTTCCATGGACATGAACGGTTCGTTGACCGCGGCAGTGGAGGTTACCAATACCGGAACATGGCCCGGCTCGGAAGTGGTACAGCTTTATATCCGCGACGTTGTGGGTAGCAGTACCCGTCCCGTCAAAGAGTTGAAAGGTTTCCAAAAGATATTCCTGGAACCGGGTGAAATGAAGATTGTCCGTTTCAAGATTGCTCCGGAAATGCTTCGATACTATAATTATGACTTGCAACTGGTTGCCGAACCGGGCGACTTTGAAGTGATGATCGGTACGAACAGCCGTGATGTGAAAACCGCGAAGTTCACGTTAAACTAAACTTTTATCACCTTGATTATGAACGATAAATATAAAAGAATAATAGAAATGAGTGCACTTCCGCTCATGTTACTATTTCTATCCGCCGTTGCCCTGACTTTCCAGAGCTGTAAAGGGAAAAGCAAAAGCAACAACCTTTCCGCAGCCACCGACTCGTTATCGGACGACGCCCTGATGGATACCGTCCAGCGACGGACTTTCCTCTATTTCTGGGAAGGTGCCGAGCCGAATAGCGGCTTGGCTCCCGAACGTTATCATGTGGACGGCGTTTATCCAGAAAACGATGCCAACGTAGTCACTTCCGGCGGCAGCGGCTTCGGCATCATGGCTATCCTTGCGGGAATCGACCGCGGTTACGTCACCCGCGAAGAGGGACTGGCACGAATGGAACGCATCGTTTCTTTCCTCGAAAAGGCAGACCGTTTCCATGGAGCCTACCCTCATTGGTGGTATGGTGATACGGGCAAGGTGAAACCATTCGGGCAAAAAGATAATGGGGGCGATCTGGTAGAGACCGCTTTCCTCATCCAAGGGCTGCTGGCCGTACACCAATATTACGTCAACGGAAACGAGAAAGAGAAAGCCCTCGCCCAACGGATCGACCAGATTTGGCGGGATGTCGACTGGAACTGGTATCGGCAAGGCGGGCAAAACGTTCTTTACTGGCATTGGAGTCCGACGTATGGCTGGGAAATGAATTTCCCTGTACACGGTTACAACGAATGTATGATTATGTATATTCTTGCCGCCGCTTCTCCTACACACGGAGTACCTGCGGCTGTCTATCATGACGGTTGGGCACAGAACGGAGCCATCGTTTCTCCGCATAAAGTGGAAGGAATCGAGTTGCACCTCCGCTATCAGGGCACCGAAGCCGGACCGCTTTTCTGGGCTCAATACTCTTTCCTCGGACTTGACCCGGTGGGACTGAAAGATGAATACTGCCCCAGCTACTTCCACGAAATGCGCAACCTGACACTGGTGAACCGTGCTTACTGCATCCGCAACCCTAAACATTACAAAGGTTTCGGACCGGATTGTTGGGGACTGACCGCCAGCTATTCCGTCGATGGATATGCAGCTCATTCGCCCAATGAGCAGGAGGACAAAGGAGTAATCTCCCCTACCGCCGCACTTTCATCCATTGTCTATACACCGGAATATTCCATGCAAGTGATGCGCCATCTATATGGTATGGGAGATAAAGTGTTCGGTCCTTTCGGATTCTACGATGCTTTCAGCGAAACGGACAATTGGTATCCGCAACGTTATCTGGCTATCGACCAGGGTCCTATTGCTGTCATGATCGAAAACTACCGGACCGGATTATTATGGAAACTCTTCATGAGCCATCCCGACGTACAGGCCGGATTAACCAAACTTGGTTTTAACACCAACAAGCAAGACGTGAGACAGAAATAAGAGGGAATCTCGGTGTGCGGAAGTGGTCTACTGACCACCTCCACCACCGGTGTTTCCACCTCCTCCGCCGCCACCTTTCACATCGTCATTGTCGATGCTTCGTGCGGCTTTCTTCACACTGGCTTTCAACTCACCAAGCCGATAGCTAATACTGAAACCGTAATACCGGCTCGGATATTTGCTCGAACTCTTCGAAATAAAGTTAGCTCCTTCTGTGTGGTTATTGTAAGTTCTGTATTTCTCCAGAACATTGCTGCAATAAATATTCAAAGAAAGACGTTCTTCTTTCAGGAAAGAACGGCTCAATCCCAAACTATAATAACTATATCCTGAACCTTTTCCCTGCAAACTGATTCGGGGTGTGCTACCTCCGCCGTTCAGGCTCAAACGTACTTTTCCCGGTAAGGTCTGCTGAATTCCTCCATAAGCAGAAGCATTCCATCCATAATTGTGCAACTCTTGGGCAGGACTCCGCAAATCGCTATAATTGCCACGTCCATTGACGTAAATTCTCGTTTTAGGAGAAGCGTTCCAGTTCAAATAAAAGTTCAATCCTGTTTCCCGGCTCTTTCCGATATTACCGTATGTGCTATACAGTGCACCGTAGGGAGCTTTATGCCCATCTTCAAAGATTTCTCCGTCTTTATCAGTAATCAAACGGCTGATTCTTTCAATTCCATTGTTATTGAAAGAATGACGCAAAGAAAGATTGATGTTGAACTTGGACGTAAAACTGCTGTAAGACAAGTCGAACGAATGACTCTTCTCACTCTTCAGGTTCGGATTTCCCTGATTGATAAACATCGGATTCTGATTATCGAAATAAGGATTCAAATTCCAGATACCCGGACGCCAGATACGCATATTATATCCACCACGCAAATTCTGCGTCTTTCCTAGTTTTATTCCCAAGGAAACGGAAGGAACCAGATCACTAAAATTCGAATCAAAGTTCTCGCCCGGACCCACCAGATACTTCACCTCTTGTATGGTTTGCTCATAACGTAATCCCGGTTTGAAAGTAAATCCCTTGTATTTCAGCGTATATCCGGCATAAGCAGAGAGAATATGATTCAAATGACGGTACTCGCTACTACGATTCTCATTATATGCATAGTTTTCACTTGCTCCCTCGGCTTCATAAAACCGATTATCACTGGAGTTACGTCGGAAAATATATTTGGCACCGGTTTCAATTGTATGCAGCTTTCCAATCGGAGTAGTATAGTCCACCTGGAAAGTCTGCTCCATCGTATTTGTCTTTCCGTCCGAATGGAAATTCTTTAATGACAATTCTTTAATGATATCCAGTTTATTCTCATCAGGCTCGATGTCCAGATAAGTATTATATGAATCATTCGTTTGGGGTTGGGAATTGATTTTATAAGAAAACGTAATCATCCGTTCTTTATTTTTTCGGGAAGTACGTTGATAGTCTATATTTCCGTTGATAGAATACCATGACCCTTTTCCATGATTGTCGGTTCTATAACGGTACGCAAAATCCTGTCGATCAGCTCCGTGCATAATCGTATTTCCGCCACTGTTACTTTTGTCACTGCTACCGTACATTCCGAAAGCCACGGTCAGCAACCTCAACGTATCAATCTCGTAACTGGCTTCCAAATTGCCATACTGGAAATTCCCTTTCGACTTGGAGCTACTTTCCGATTCCAGATATTTTTCATTCTCTTTATCCGGTTCGTAGTTTTCGCGATAACTGTCGGAATAGCTGCGCGGGCTATTATTATAATTGTAGTTATAGTTGGCAGAAACAGTCAGTTTACCTTGTTTCACCATTGCGTAAGTGCCGGCACCTACTCCGTTATTATTAGCATTTCCTCTGAAAGTAGCCGTGTATCCTTCAAATCCGGAACCTACTGTGACGATATTCAGAATACCTCCGATACCTTCCGCATCATATTTAGCTCCCGGTGAAGTTATCACCTCAATATATTTGATCGTGTTTGCCGGCATACTTTTCAGTACTTCCTTCGGATTATTACTCATCATATTATTGGGCTTTCCATTTACATGTATCTTGAAACTGCTACTGCCGTTTACTTGTACATTGTCTTCTCCATCCACCGTTACCAAAGGCACTTTCCGAAGCATCTCCAATATACTGTTCGATTTTGAGTCCGGGTCATCTTCAATATTATATTCAATCTTATCCACATCTACCTTTACCAAAGGTTTTTGTGCAACTACCTCCACTCCTTTCAATACGTTATTGGCCTCTGAAGAAATCATTGTGCCCAAGTCAACCTCCTTCACGGACGGTTTTAGAGTAAATTCCTTTACTATCGGCGCTTTACCAATCGAAGAAATAGTGATGATGTAATTACCCGCAGCGACATTCAGTTTCTCCTGAAATTTACCATTCGCCCCAGTCACCGCCATCTTGACTGCTTTATCCGGAGCATTTTTCTTTGCTATTTTGATGGTAGCATACGGTTCTCCCTCTTGTGTTAAAGAATCAATAAGTACTCCTTTGACTGTATAAGAAGGAGCTGTGGATTTTTGTGCCCACCCCGCCACGGAGGTAGTGAATACGAATAGAATTAGTAGTAACAGTCTGTGTTTCATGACTAGAAATATATTAGTTTATATTTATTAGACGCAAGACATTCAAAAATGCTGCAAATTCGAGAACCAAAAGTAGTTGGTTTATCTACACTTACGAATTTTTCGGAGTTAAGAATATAAAACGAATGGATAAAAAATCTTACTACAGTATATTTCTAGTATTTTTAAACATTTCTGTTTAGGGATATCTTTAAATATATCTATTCAGGGTTTAAAAGGAGATAGAATGGTATTTACCATCGTATCAACCGTATCAGTCGCCTTAAGTGAGCGCAGATTCTTCCAATCCAGCAAGTACTAAAGTTCTCTTCATATTTCGTGAACACTTTCTCACAATCCCGAAGCCGGCTGTTTTGCCTTTTCATAGCTGTTTGTATCTCTTTCATTCGAGCTATTTGCTCCCTTTGATACAAGAGTTCTTTGTCTTGACAGCCAATAATTTCAGCATATAAGTTACAGATATTTGCTTTTTCAATACATAGGTCTTCCAATGTGTCGATATACTCGGCTGTAACTCGATCCTTATTCTGATGCAGGAATCCGATAAGGCTTTCTTCATCAACAGTGGTGATGCCTTTCTCATACGACATCGGGAATCTTTTCATATCCGCCCAAAGCCAGATTACTTCTTTGTTGATTCCATACTTGGCCGCCGCTTCTTCTACGCTAATCCATTTTGGCATAATGCTTTTGTTTTAATGTGTTCCACAATAAAAATGGAGTATTATTTTGTTTATGTGGCACAACGTGCATCCACGTTTTCTGTATTTCGGGCGGACGGGGAATTGTTTAGGTTAGACTTTTAGGGGTAATCATAACCGACCGGACACAAAAAAGACGTGAATGCTGTTGCACCATTATCTCCACTCGAGGTCTTAGCATACCCTATAGAAAGACAATGATAACAACAGACATCCACGCCAATCGTTTATATATAACACATCTCCAACGGATATGTTGATATAAAGCCGTTCGCGTGGAATATCTGTTGAATCATCTCTCCTCTATATGAAATTGCTAAGTTTCGAGTGGGAGAGACAATACATTACATATTCCATTTAGTAATATATATCGCCTTCTACTAGTTTCATCACGCTGATGAGCAGAAAGCGTATGACAAAGATATACATATTTTTTGAAATGTGGTGGAAATATGGAAATAAATGCTGGAAGTTATGTATATTCAACAAGCCGACTCAATTGTAATTCTTGGAGGATTTGGTTTAGGACAGCCATATCCCTAAAATTTGATTCATTCCTGCACTGTTTTGAATAAAATAATGGAGTATTCTAAAAACGTTGTGGTAAATCTGAAAAAGACGATTGAGTTTTTAAGATTCCCCGTTATCTTTTTATTATAAGATATGGGTCAAGGGTGAGGGGTGGTGAGGGTAGATTTATAACCTTTTATTTTATTATTTTCTATACTATCTCCTTTTTTATCTATAAAAAAAAATACGAAAGTTATAAATCTACCCTCACCATCCCTCACCCTTGACCCATTCATTAGCGCAACGTTTAACTCGTTTCTATGCAGTTTTGATTCTTTTCACCACAGAGGACACGGAGGACACAGAGGTGAATTGGGTTTATGACTTACGGTGGTGACCCTAATTTTGATGCGTAATCCTTCCTCTATAAAGTTGAAAAAACATAAAAACATCTGCCACCTGCAACCAAACGCGTGTAATGTGCTAATTGATAAATAGTTGGAACGTGGCAGATACCTGCGGCAGATAGGTTGCAGATAAAGTATCTGCAACACGTTATATAATCAAAGAAAAAGCCTTGATTCCTTGACGCAAAGCTATGGGATAATTGGGGTTACTCTATGGAGAATTTGTGGTATCTCTACGGGGAAACGACAGTATCCTTACGTAGAAACTGTAGTGTCCCGCCTTAGAAACTCTCGTTTCCTACCGTGGAAACTGTAATTTCTAATGCCAGAAACGACAGTTCCCCGCCTGGAAACGGGAAGTTAATGTATACAGTATGTACTGTTTTCTACACTTCATTCAGTTAAAAGCAACTATACTTATACTTTCCTCTTTTTAAAAGCAATGAAGTACCCGGAAATTTATTACCTTTGTGTAATTGATTTATAAAACCGGAGTATATGAGCACTAAAATTTATCCCATTGGCATACAGAATTTCGAAAAGATTCGTAATGACGGCTATTTATATATTGATAAAACGGCATTGATGTATCAAATGGTAAAAACCGGTAGTTACTATTTCTTAAGCCGTCCACGCCGCTTCGGGAAGAGCCTGCTCATCTCTACGATGGAAGCCTATTTTCAAGGAAAAAAGGAACTGTTTGCAGGACTGGCTGTAGAAAGGTTGGAAAAGGATTGGATTAAATATCCGATACTACATCTGGACCTTAATATCGAAAAATATGATACGCCGGAAAGTCTGGATAATATACTCGAAAAATCGTTGACTGCATGGGAAAAGCTCTATGGTGCCGAGCCATCCGAACGCTCATTTTCCCTGCGTTTTGCCGGTATCATAGAACGCGCCTGCAAGCAGGCAGGACAGCGTGTAGTTATTTTGGTAGATGAATATGATAAGCCCATGTTGCAAGCCATCGGCAACGAAAAATTGCAAAAACAATTCCGGGACACTTTAAAACCTTTCTATGGGGCACTCAAAACAATGGATGGCTATATAAAGTTTGCGTTCTTGACCGGCGTTACAAAGTTTGGCAAAGTCAGTGTGTTTAGCGACTTGAATAATTTGGATGACATCTCAATGCGAAAAGATTATGTTGAAATCTGCGGTGTCAGCGATCAGGAGCTTCATGAAAACTTAGATATCGAACTTCATGAGTTTGCAGAGACGCAAGGTTTGTCGTATGACAAGCTCTGTACAAAACTAAAAGAATATTATGATGGCTATCATTTTACACATAATTCTATCGGTATATATAATCCGTTTAGTCTGCTCAACGCTTTCAAATATAAAGAATTCGGCAGTTATTGGTTTGAGACGGGGACACCTACCTATCTGGTTAAGTTACTAAAAAAGCATCATTATGATCTGGAACGGATGGCACACGAAGAAACTGATGCACAAGTACTGAATAGCATCGACTCCGAATCAACCAACCCGATTCCAGTGATTTACCAAAGCGGATACCTCACCATTAAAGGATATGACGAACGTTTTGGCATATACCGTTTAGGTTTCCCCAACCGTGAAGTAGAAGAAGGATTCATTCGCTTTCTGCTTCCTTTTTACGCGAATGTGAATAAGGTGGAATCCCCATTTGAAGTTCAAAAATTCGTCCGTGAAGTAGAAACGGGAGATTATGATTCTTTCTTCCACCGCCTGCAGAGTTTCTTTGCCGATACGACTTACGAAGTAATCCGGGAGCAGGAACTACATTATGAGAACGTACTTTTCATTGTTTTCAAATTGGTTGGTTTCTATACCAAAGTGGAATACCACACCAATAACGGACGTGTAGATCTCATTCTGCAAACAGACAAATTCATTTATATTATGGAATTCAAGCTAAACGGAACAGCAGAAGAGGCTTTGCAGCAGATTAACAACAAACGCTATGCGCTGCCTTTCGAAGCGGATGGACGCAAACTATTCAAGATAGGAATTAACTTCAGTGAGAAAACCCGTAATATCGAGAAATGGGTGGTAGCATCCTGAAGTATACCCTGCCTTGACAAAGAGACTGTTATTATTAACGTGGTGATCTTATTCCAATCCCGGCCACGCTTTTGTTGAATACGTAGCCTCAAGCGCATTTTCTAAATTATCATTCAGACTCGGGAAGAAATCGATTCCTGTCTTTTCTTCCAGTTCGTCTATTGATAATGCATAGTCAACAAGTTTTATTGTTTTTGACGGTTTGCTGTCTGTATGTTCCATCCAAAAGGCAATTGCTTTGAAAGAATCTCCCTTTTTAAACAACAAAGCCATATAATAATATTTAGGAACAGGCTTGCTACGGTCGCCACCTATATATTCTTTGACTTGTTCTTCCTTATCAATCGTTCCGCCTTTTACTACATACAAGGTATCTGAAGCTGTACAGCTACGCCCCCATGACTGTACTTGTCCTTCCAATGCCAACCAAACACCTATATTAAAATTGTTCCGTTGCGGACTCATATTCGTATAATAAAAGGTTTGGTCATTAGCTTCTTGTTGATAAAGTCTGTCGGCAGAAGCACAGAGGTGCCCTCTATCATAACCTTTTTTCCCAAAATCTACTTGAGTACGTTGATATTCCATATCAAGAGAAGGGTCCGGAATAAATTCATCACTACGAGTTGCCTCTTGCAATCTAGTTTGATTGTCAAATCGAAAAGCAATCCAACGGGAATGTTTCTTACTCTTATCGTATTCCATACTGAAAGAGGTTACTTTCTGCCCTTTGAAAGTAGTAGAGTGGGTTATGAATACATCGTTTGCTCCATTGCGGAGAGCAGGAAGTTCTACGATGCCGGTGGCAAAATTATTGGAGTTGTTATTCTCGTCTTTACTGCAAGAATAAAAGCACACCCAAAATACCCCTAACCAAAAATATCTCAAAATATATTTCATTTCCAAATCTTTTTTTATAAATTATAATTTCAGAGAAACAAGTATAGAACTATTCATAATGTTCAATAAGAGTTCGTTCTTCCTTTTCATTATCGTAAAACTATATATTAAATTCCTTATAATTCAAAAACTTTATGAAAGAAAAGGGTGCCTTACAAGACACCCCTTTCATTATGTATATAAAGAATTTCGTCTTTACTTTATACCTTCCAATTTTATATTATCCAAACGGAATCCCATTGTATTTTCACTGTCAGAAACAAATGTTATTTTTTTAGTTCCGGTTGGAATATTTGTAATTGATACAGGATAGAAAACATTTGCTTTCTCAAGAGTTACAGCAGGCACTGCAACTTCTGTTCCATCGCATTTCACCTTAATAACAGTTTGCGATGTATTTCCTTTTCCACATGCCAAATCGTAACTTAAAGTAAGACTTGTATATCCAGTAGAATTAAAGCCGGAAATCTCTATTTCTGTAGATTTGTCCGTACCCGAAAAACTTGAAGGCAACCATAAACATGCATCGGTTGAAGTTTTGGCAGGAACACGGATATCCGCTGTCGCTTTTGTATCCACAATAGTTAATTGGGTATCAAAATGTGTCCAATTTGCTATAGCCGTTTTATTCTCTTTAGCATATCAGCCATTACCCCAAATCCTTCAGCAAAAAGAACTTCTGTCCCTTCTCCCGGTTCTGGATCAGTTTCTCCACTTTCAGCTGCATATAACCTTATATTATAAAGACGGAGCCCAAACTTATTATCTGTTCCATTAGTAGAAAACTTCAACGTAGAATTATCTGTACCTGCTACTGATATTTCAACTTGCATTTCATGGAATATTCCGCTAGCCTTACCATTTCCTACGACTTCCTTACTGGTAGGAGTAACTTCTTTTTCATTCAATGTAAGTTTTAAATTATTAAGATTATCTGTTTCAGTTGTCGCATAAACATTAGAAGCAACTTCATAAGCAACAATAAACTTGGTATGTCCAGCAATATTAATGCCACTAATTACAAATTCTGCAGATTTACTAGCTGGGAACCAAATATTATTCACCTTTTTCGTCTCTGTCGTATTATCAGGAGTTCTATGAGCAATGGCGCGAATATCAGCTGTAGTAGCCGAGTATGAATAGCTATTATCCCAATGAGTAAAACTAGAGATAGCCGTCGTAGCTGTCAATATATTGGCATCTACATCAGAACCATATTTTTCAGTAAAGATCAACTTCCCTTCGGTTGGGTCCGGATCAACAGGTCCACCACCTTCACCTTCTCCAACAATCTTCACATTCTTCACTTCCCATGTACCTACATTAGAAGTAGTACTTATATATTTGAAAGCAAATTGAATATTTTTACCAATATAGCTAGCAAGATCAATATTACCAGAAGAAACAAATTTCCAATCCTGATTAGTTCCATAAGTTGGTATAGTAGCTTGAGTCCAATCAGAAGCAGTACTTTCCTTCACCCATATAGTCAACTCTTTTGCAGGATCACCACAGAATTTATGAGCATGTTCAAATGTCAATGAAGCTTTGGTCGCTTTTGTCAGATTTACAACAGGAGATATCAACCAGCTTTCTGATGCTTCTTTTTCTGTTGCAGAGATATAAGCACTAGCTTTCATATATTTGCTGGCAGTTCCGCCAGTCTCCGGTGTATAAGACTCCCATTTCCAGATTTCGCTTACTTTAGTAGGACGTGTCTTATCTTCAATAGTAAATGTACCTTTATCTGAAGCAAATGATTCTTCAAAGAATGTAACTCCGCCAACCGGAGGCGTAGGCTCATCTCCCCCTTCACCAATAATAGTGCCATCTTCCAATATCGCAGTTGTAACTTCTTTCAATCCCGGTAATCCCCATGTATTTTTCACTAAGGTTCCTTTCAAAGTCACTAAACGAGGAAGAGGAGTTGTTGCATTATCAACCAAATTTAAAGCTGCCTTAACTTCAGAGCAGCCAGCAGTTTTACCACTTAAATTAACCGCTGAACAATTCTTATAATCGCTTTCTCCACGGTCATCTGCAATCAGAAATGCAGTAGCTTTCACACCTGTGGGTTGTGTTCCAAAAACAACATCATTTTCAGAACTTATGGACATATCGGTAGAAGACTTAATACCTGCTACAATATATGCTTGTACCCAAGCTACAGTAGTACCATCGGCCTTAGCCTTTAAATCTGATACAGTATATGGATTATCTTTAGAACCATCACCCGTCAGCCCCGGAACATCACCCTCTCCCAATATATCATAAGGAGCCGGTACATCACTACATGAACTAAATGTGAACACTGCAAGCAGTGTCAAGAATAAAGCATTTAGAATCTTTTTCATAATTGTATATTGTTATTTGAATTATTTATTGCGTTTTACATCACTGCCAGTACGAATAATCAATTGCCAAGCATTGTTATATCGGGTCAGTATACCTGTCACATTTAAAGTACCTTGCGGAAGAATATCTTTTGAGAAGTTAGCATAGATACTGGTATGTGCCACAGCCGCAGACTTAGTACCATCAGCATAGTTGATATTGCGTTCTACAAAAGAAAGATTTGGATTAGCTACATCTTCCTCTGCTGCATAAGTTGTAGTACCATTTGCATCCGGAAAACTTACATTTTTTAATGTAACAAGCAATGGCGCCTGCTTCATATCCACAGCGGTCAATTCTGCAGCCGTAGAGATTTCTAAAGGTCTTAATTCATCATAAAACAACTTCGGTTCATTAATCAAACGTACATGCTGTTTCCATACATATTCGGGCATACGTCCCACTTTGCCTTCATAAATTGAACCGATTTGTGCAAGCTTACGGTAACTACCGATTTGCAATCCCTTACAGTCAATTACGACTTTTTGACCTACCGGACAGAAGGCATATAATCCGGAATTATTAACTCCTACAATAATAGCACCTGTTTCATCACCAACGACAAGCTGTTTGTAGATGTTTCCACTTTCATCATCTCCAATTATTACACCTTCAATACGTGTCTCATCCTCAATAGTAGTATACGTATCAGTACTCGTATCAATGAAATCATTGTATTTCTCTTTCAGCGCAGCTATTGAAATGGTGCGTCCTTCCGGGATTGAATTATTACCATAAGCATTTCCCGTCACCGGATCATCATAGTTCTCACAGGAAGTGAGACCTGCGCCACATAGCAGCAATCCGGTACATAATATAGATAGTAATTTCTTCATAATTGTTTCTTCCTTTCTTATTGTTTTGGATTGATAACTACACATTCTTAAAATCTATAACCAATGTTCAAGAAAGCGTTGAACGGGAATGCGTAGAAATACTTAGAGTTCTTAGAAAACTTGTAAACACGTGCGTCACCGTCTTTGTAATTATCATCACGGTTTTGTTCGAAACCACCTGTACGCAAATCTGTATTGTTCAAGATATTAGTCAAACTCAAATTAAGGCTAATGCTCTTTCCGTTGCGTAAACGAATGTATTTTCCGATGGAAGCATCCAACATAAATCCACCATCCAGTTTCTCCTGACCTGGTACATGGAGAACCGGATTTCCATTAGCATCTACGCCGGCACCATTTTTATCCAATACGCTGCCAAGACGACGATAGCTTGAGAAATCGATATATACACGATCATAATAGTTTCCGGTCAAATTGAAGAACCAACCTTTTACGTTATAATCCAAAGCAAGGCTATAAGCAGAAAGCGGAGTACCATTAGCACGCATACCTTTAGCATAAACACGATCGAGGTTTGACTCATTCTCACTTTCATATGTCAATACAGCATCCGGATTATTGGTGTATTTAGCTTCACTCCAAGTACCGATAGCCGTCAATGAAAGTTCACTTGTCAACTTAAAGGTAGCCGCTGCTTCTATTCCCCAATGTTCCTTTTCAATGCCATTCATAGAAAGATAAGTGAAACGTGCTTCGCTATCATTATAAAAAGCATCCATTTCTACCTGATTCTGGAAGCGAGTGTAATAACCAGTCAAACGTCCCATCACCCATGGAGTGTTGAAGTTATAAGTCAAATCACCACCAATGATACGCTCTGTTTTCAAGTCTCTCACAAAGTCATTCTTAATACGTGGAGCAATAAAAGAGTTATAGGCCAACGGTGCACGTTCTTCATATCCGGCATTCAACGTGAAAGAATGGTTACCATTGATAGCCCAATTCAAACCGGCTTTTATACCTCCTTCAAGGAATTTAGCCGTACCGCTGCTACCAAGTGATTTCAACGGAGCACGTCCGTTTCTCATCAATCCATCGCGGAACATCTGTGTAGATCCTATCTTACCGGAAGCAAAATAGTTTAATGACCCGCCATTGTTACCCTGATAACGCACCCATGCACTCTGCTTATTCACATAGATGTTATAATCATAACCAAATTTATCACCTTCACCAATACGGCGGTTAGGATTATCAAGATCATTTTGCACCATACTGGAACTAGCTCCATGATCGCGCACTGCAAATTTGTCGACGTCAGTATAAAGCTGTCCGCCCAGCAAATCCTTCATTTTTTTATAATGCATACCTTTGGTTGTATTCACGGCAACTCCCGCAATGTAGCTGTTGTGTTCATTCCATTGATGATTGAATACCGAACTAAGGTTGAAAGCCAACTGATCATCATGACGTTCTTCTACATAATAAAGTGTCTCTTTACCTAATGCATTCGCCTGTTTATTGGCAAAATAAAGAGCATCCCAATCTAACTGACGATAAGCTTTATTATTTTTCCAATTATCTGTAACTTCATTAAACTGCTGCAATTCATCGGCAGTAGGAACAGATTCCCATACATCAAAGATTGAGCTAGGCAACTTTTTATAATAATCCGGGCGTGGATCGGCCGCATTACCATTCCAGCCTAGAGCACTTTTCCCATAGTTGGAATATTTGAATCCGGCACTTGTCACTAACTTCTTATTATCATCAATGGTGAAATTCCATGAAGCAATAGCCGATGGTTCGAACTGACGTACAATACGTGCATTTCGTTTTTCTCCATTCTGATATCCCCAGTTCGGATTATAATAATGACTGTTCGCTAAATAATAAGCTTCTTCGGTTGCCGCCATTTGCTGTCCTCTCTCTGTCGGTGTTCCCCAAGTTGCCAAAGAGAGACTATGGCGTTCGTTGAATACTTTCTCCGCACCGAGAAAGTAAGAAAAAGAATTATATTTGATTCCTTCAATATTTCCCTCATTACCCCAGCGATAACCCAATGATCCGGTAAATGCCCAACCATTGTTCATCAGACCTGTAGAATAAGTATACATTCCACGCAAAATGTAGTTGCGGTTACTACCTGACAGTGTTAGTTTTGAGCCGGCCGCATATTGGCTGGCACGTAAATTGATATTGGTGGCACCTCCTATCGCGCCAAAAGTAAAGTTGTTAAATTCAAAAGGACCGATCCCTTCCTTATTACGGGTAGCATCGTTCAATCCTCCTATTAATCCGTAGCTGAAACGTCCTGTTTCTGCATCATTAAACTGTACCCCATTGATATACATGTCACTGTACTGGGAATCATATCCCCTTACACGAAATCTCATTGGGCTAAACAGATAACCTACATTTGACAGATAAACATCATTGTTAGAAGTGACCAATGCAGATGTGCTCTGTGCTGCATCATCATCCTCATTCAATTGTGATTCTGTAAACATGAAAGAAGCATTGTCCTCACGGGCGTTTTGCTTTGCCTTTTGCTGCGCAAAAAGTGCTGGCATTAAGCAAAATAGCACGATCGCTAACCCTAGTCGTTGTTTCATAATTTAATTTATATTAATGTTAATTGGTCTTTCATTTTGCAACATAAAAGAAATATGTTGTTACGCAAAATAACAAAGAATTTTATATATAACAATGTTTTTTGCAAAAAAAGTAACTAGCAAGGGTGGTTTTTCCGTTTTCTTTTTAGATATTTGTCATGCAAATGACAAATTACCCACTTTTAAAATCAATTTTAAAGATGAAAAAAAGCTTAATAACTTTAGGTGTACTCGCTCTTTTCGTCCTCATGGCCTACGGACAAGAAAAGAAATTTGCCCTCTACAGTGTAGCGTTCTACAATATGGAGAATTTGTTTGACACCATTCATGATGAAGGTAAGAATGACTATGAGTATCTTCCTAACGGTACTAATCAGTGGAATACGATGAAGTATAAGGCTAAGCTGAAAAACATGTCGGAAATATTAAGTATGTTAAGTACCGACAAGTTACCAATGGGTCCCGCCATTATCGGCGTTTCTGAAATCGAAAATTACAGAGTATTGGAAGACATACTGAAACAACCTGCCTTAGCGGACAAAGGGTACCAGTATGTTCACTACGAAGGAGAAGACAGACGTGGTGTAGACTGTGCTTTTTTCTATAATCCCAAATTGTTTGAACTGACAAATAGTAAACTCGTACCTTATGTATATATCAATGATACGGTGCATAAAACACGTGGTTTCTTGATTGCCAGCGGTAATATCGCAGGTGAGAAAATGCACTTTATCGTCAATCACTGGCCTTCGAGAGCTGCCGCTTCTCCAGCGCGTGAACGCGCAGGGGAGCAGGTTAGAGCGATCAAAGACTCACTGTTAAGGGAAGACTCCGCAGCCAAAATTGTTATCATGGGGGATATGAACGATGACCCGATGGATAAAAGTATGGCTGTAGCACTTGGAGCTAAGCGGAAACCTGCTGATGTAGGACCTACAGACTTGTACAATCCTTGGTGGGATACTTTGAAAAAAGGATACGGAACTCTGATGTACAAAGGCAAATGGAATTTGTTCGATCAAATCGTATTCACCGGGAATTTGTTGGGCACTGACCGCAGTACACTGAAATTCTATAAACATGAAATCTTCCGCCGTGATTTTATGTTCCAAAAAGAGGGGAAATACAAAGGTTATCCTAAACGGACGCAAGCAGGTGGTGTATGGCTAAACGGATATAGCGATCACTTGCCTACTATTATTTATCTAATCAAAGAAGTGAAATGACAAAAGCATTATTTAGACTATTCATCCTGTTCATAGCCTGTAGCACTGCAATCTCATGTAGTGAACAGGATTCTCCTGAACTTCCGGACAATCCGGGCAATACCAATCAAGGAATTGCCTCTATTGACCAAACGCAAATCAATGCAAATGGAGGCGGATTTATCATCCGTGTAAAAGCTGATGGCACATGGCAGGCTTCAAGCAGTGAGACTTGGTGTACATTGAGTAGAGCATCCGGCAATGGAAATGGCTCTATCAGTGGATATATGAAAGCAAATACCGGAGCTGAACGAAGTGTCATTATTACAATCACTTCCGGAAAAGAAGAAGCCCAATTTACACTCAAACAATTAGCAGGCGATAGTTCGAATCCGGATCCAGACCCGGATCCGGAAAAGCCTTCTGGATATGCAGGGAGGATTGAAATTCCGAAGTTGAAAGGTGGAAGCATGAATCAATTCATAACACATACTACAAACATAGAAGGGAAAGAAATTATAACATATAGTATGGAATATGATTATTCAAAAAAGCATGCACGCTGGGTCGCATTTACTTTTGATAGTAAAACTAAAATATCCAATGTATCTCGTACTGAAGCCTGGATGTACGATAAAAAAATACCCGAAGAATATAGGACTTATGAAAAAGACTATAAAGAATATAGTAGAGGACATTTATGTGCATCATACGATCGTACATACTCACTAGAAGCAAACAAACAAACTTTCTATTATTCAAATATGAGCCCCCAATCAACAGCTTTCAATACTGGATTCTGGACCAAATTCGAACAATCAATAAAAGCTCCAAATGGAAAGAATGATTTTGTACATAAATTAGGAGATAATGATACGTTATACGTTGTTAAAGGAGGGTATATAGATGACGAAGAAATAAAATATACGGGAAATCATGTTGCTGTTCCACGTTTCTATTTTATAGCTCTTCTTTTATACCAAAATGGGCAATACACACAGGGAATGGCGTATTACGTGAATCAATTTGATTATGACTCAAGTTCCACTATCAAGAGTTATGCTATGTCTATAGATAAGCTGGAAGAGAAAACCCACATTGATTTCTTTCATAATCTTCCGCCCGATATTGAGTCAGAAGTGGAAGCTAAATACGATGAAAAAGCATGGTTCCAATAGGAAATATCAAGTTATTACAATCTATAGTATAATATTCATGAATCATCGGGAAGAAGCTTAGGATACACTGTAAATCTTTTCACCTTATCTGCCATCTGCAACAAAAAAATGCCAAAGGCACCAATAGCCAATGTAGCATAGTGTTGCAGATAGCAGATATTTTGCACGTTTTCAACTTTATATCAAACATACTTTAATATGACAAGTAACATTAATAAAGAAAACAAAGTCACTAAAAACATCGTAACTGATTCATGAGGCACACAGCTATACAATTGTTCCATATCCACGTAGTATTCTCTTTTTATAATCAGAGGAACTTAGCAAATAAAAAAACAAACTTTCATTCTTCATCATCCAACAACCACCTCCACACCGGCACAACCCGAATCGTCTTCTCTCCTTCTACGATCATTTCCTCTTCGTCTCTGGTAATAATACACAGATCATCCACTGCCACATTTTCTGCAAGTTTCAGTAAGGCATTCACTTCTCGTTTTCGAGTCTCCGGATCTTTTAAACTATATGATACTTGTATGGCCTTATGCCCTTCATCCAGATAAAAGTCTACTTCTATATTCCGATGATAGAAATATAAATCATCACCATACCGTTTCTTTAATGTAACTGCCACGAGATTTTCCAATAAAGAAGTTTCCGGATCCATTAAAAACAGACTAAGTATTCCATTATCCATAAAATAATATTTTTTATTGGACACTTTATCGGCTAACTTACTAGCGTAGTTTTCTAAAGAAAACATGATCCAGGTATCTTCCAGATAATTCAAATAGTCTATAATAGTATCAGTGGTAATCTTCTTGCCTGTGGAAGATACTAAATTAGCCAGACGAGTGAAAGAAGAAGGCTGCTTCACGCTTTCAGCCAGTTTTCGAATGAGTACCTTTAACGCCATATCATTTCGAATAGAATAACGAGCCACTAAATCACCGAAGAATATCTTATTAAAAAGACTACTCAGCCATTGTCGTTTCTCTTGTCCCTCGGCCACTAACAGTTCAGGTAAACCACCAAAACGAAAGTAAGTATCGAAATGTCGGACTACCTCCGAACGGTTCTTATAAATCCAAAGCTTATCTAATTGAACACCGTTAGATGACAAATACTCACGAAACGAGAAAGGATAGACGTATTGAATCATAAAACGTCCCCCTAGAGTAGTAGCTATATCCTTACTCAACATCTTAGCATTGCTCCCTGTTACATAAACCCTGTACTTCTGATCGGCAAGCCGTCGGACAAATTGTTCCCAATGCGGTACAATCTGTATTTCATCTAAAAAAAATATAGGACGATGAGAATACATCTCTTCATAACATCTCTTTATCATATCAAGATGTTCTGTATCCATACCAGCTATTCGCTCATCCTCAAAATTAAAGAAAAGAATCTCTTCCGGTGAAATACCTGTCTCTATTAAATGATGTATCTGCTGATACATCAAATAAGACTTCCCAACCCGACGTAAACCTACAAAGACATAATTGAAGTTATCAGATAGAGTCACCGCACGTTTCACGAATGACACGCTCTTTACAAACTGCTGATATTCAGCTATCAATCCTTTTATCAGTTCCTTATCCATTTTACATTATCGATTATATTCGACAAATATAGGCTATTTTTATCGAATATAATCGATAAAATCACCTCTATTTTATCGATTATATTCGACAAAACAATAAATTACTAGAATTTGAGCCTATGAAAAAGAACCTATTACTCTATTTTTTAAATATAAAAGAACAGTAACAAAACGAGATTACAAACAATTACCACACCGAATCCTCCCAAAATCCAAGGACGAAGTTTACTTCCCTTCCCTGCAAAGAATAGAGCATAGAACATATTCACCATTATATTGCTAATGATAGCCTGCATACTACAAGCAGTAATTATCAATGCAGCCACACTACCTGTATTTTGCAACAAGTTTAAGATGAAAGGAGTTATATCACTAAAACCGGAAACAAAAGACAAGAGATTTAATCCGCCTGTGCCCGCATACACTAACGTATAGTGAGTTAAGAAAGTGAATATCACAAAGAGTACGGCAAAAATCAAAGCAACTTTAAATTCCAACGGGTTGCTACTATCATCCTCTTCTGTTTCAGCAGACTGGTCTTCCGGTCGTTTTTGCCGGGAATGGATAAACCAGGCAACAATAGCCGCGACTACAGCCATAGTCAACAGATATGGATAAATAGACAGGAAGATTTCTCTACTGAAAATAAGTATCAGTATCATAAATCGCAGAAACATCATGCTGACAGCCAGCAGCATGGCAGCAACATAATCAGTCGCTTCCTGTTCAGAGGCTTTCCGGCTTTTACGGGCAAGTACCGAGATCGTAGCCGTACTGCTGTATAATCCACCAATAATACCGGAAACTAACGTTCCGGATTCATGGAATACATACCTTTTTAATAGATAAGAGAGATAGGAAATGCCGGATACTACTACCGTTGCCAACCAGATAGAATAAGGAGTAAGATTAATATCCGGAATCAGATTCTTATGCGGAAGCATCGGTAATATGATACCGCTGATAGCCAAGAACTTGGCTAACGTAATCATTTCATCATTCTTCATCCGTTGAGCAAACTCTGTAAAAGTATGTTTGAGTTCTGTCAGCAGGAGCACAGTCACAACTACCATAACATAAAACCAGGAAGGTTGGGTAGCTACGATAGGAGCCATACAATAAGTAATCAGGGCAATAATGATGGTAGTTACACCAAAAACATGAAATTGTGATTGCTTTACATAATAGTTTAATCCCAACAGCAATCCCAATACCGCTCCACCTCCCATAAACAGACGCATATCCGTAGGGTCTAAGATATAAAGCAAGTAACCCAGTATACCAATAAAGGTAAAGGTGCGGTCGGTTCCGAAAAGAGTAGTTTCCCCCTCACGCTTCAGACTGATTCGACGTTGCGAAAGTCCGATTAATAAAGAAAACAAGGTTACTAAAACAAAAGTAACCAATTCACGCGGCACATAACTGTACAACTGTTCCATATCCATACACTGCTCTCTTTTTTATATAAGAACAAATATACGGTTTATTTGTTAACGCTCACCACGTTTTATACGGTTTTTTCATTAGCTGTGAGTTATAGTAGCGTATGTCGCCCGTTACCTCCTCACCGATAAAGTCGGGTTTTACAAAAGCCTCATCTTCCGATTCCAACTCTACTTCTGCCACAATAAGTCCTTCATTCTCACCATAAAACTCGTCGACTTCAAATACATGTTTGCCACTACGTACCAAATAACGGGTCTTGTCAATAATCCCCGGTTCGCAAAGCCTCATCAATTCTTCTGCTTCTGATAAGGCCAGCTCCTTTTCCCATTCATAACGACTGGTACCGGAAGCATTAGAAGCTCCCTTTATTGTCAGATAACCTTTTTCATCCCGAATACGAACCCGGACAGTACGCCCGCGAGCACTACTGATATACCCCTGCACAATATGACTCTGCGCAAAAGCCGAAGACTTGAATTCACCGATAACTAAAAATTTACGTTCTATTTCCTGTGCCATGGCACAAAGATAAATTAAAAATTGAAAATTGAGAATTAAAAAATGATAGTTTGATACCTCACATCATGTATCAGAAAACTACAATTCTTAATTCTCAATTTTCAAGTCTCAATTTATTTCAGAATCTCGTCATAAACTCAATCACGATTTTGTCCCGTTCCGATTCTTTTGGAACACCGGAGTTCTTATAGAAATATTTCTCGAAGTTCAGTCGGAGATCGGCAATGAAAGCTTTGGAAAGACTTAATGTGATTCCGCCTGTCACACGATGTCGGGCATAATCATTTATAATCAGAGCTTTTGTCGTTTCATCCATCTTGCCATCACTATGATCGGTCATCATATCATAGCGAGCCAGAAAGGAGATTTTATTGAATACTTTCTTTAATGGTAAATCGTAATTAATAAAACTATTCACTGCATGAACATCTTTAAATGCTTCGTGACCGTACATTTTATATAAATATTCCGCCTCAATATGAAAACGGTCATTCTGATAATAGATACCGGCATCGTACATATTAATCCGCACATTTTCCGGTTTTATCATTTGGGTGCTGAGTGTCAGATTCCAGTTCTTATTAGGTAATAGCTGTGCTTTTATGGAATAATTCAGCGTTTTGTGCCATTCCTTTTGATTGGTCAAACCGGAGCCGTTGAATAATCCTCCTTCAAGGATAAAAGGGAAGCCACCTTTATTCGTATAACCAGCCGTCAAACCGACATCACGCACATTTCCTACTTGTTTAGCTATGAATGAGCGATTTGCAAAATACTGTTGATGTGGTGAACGGTGAGCGTCTATTGTGAAAGGAACGCGCATCTGACCAATCGTAAAATTCAGGTCTTTCACCGGAAAAACACGTGCATACGCATCGAGCATCTTGATAGAGCCTTCATCGGAAAGGTCGATTTCCGCTTTATAAGCAACTATCGGATGCACATTTCCCGAAACACTGAAGCGTGCATTACGTACTTCAAAACGGCTTTCACTTGTTTCTGTCTGGTATTCGTACTTTCCCCGGATTGTTCCGTGAATCTCCGGCAGATAATCCTTAAACTCCATGGTCTGTTTATCCAGCATCTTACCATCCCCTGCATCTTCTTTTGCCTGTCCAAAGGCCATTGTCGCCAGCAAAAGCATGACGACGGTTGTTCTGATTCTACTCATTTCAGTTGTCTGCTACTAAATTCACGGCAAAAGTACAACTGTGAGGATACACGGAGATGACAAATTAACTACGGGAAAATGACAGAAAAGTTACATTTATATTACAGAGAACACAAATGCATTACAAAACAAAGAGTTCGCCACAAATTACGCAGATTAACACAGATCGGATTTGATATTTATCCTATCAATAACCAAACAATCTGGGTTAACCGTATAATTTGTGGCGAACTTATCAGCCGAAAAAGGAAAATGCGATCAGCATAATCAATGCCAAAATAATTAATGAGACGAACACTATTTTGACAACCTTCTGGGCTTGTTCTTCTTCTTTCTTACTAATTGCTACTTTTTTCTTCACCTTACCCATAATAGTTAGCTTTAAAGTTCAACGCTAACAAAGTAAGTACAAATCTATTAACTTTCCAAAAATAATTCTTGCTAATTTTATTTTTTATGATTCTTGTGAAGAAAACTCCATCAAATAAGCTTTGATAAAACCATCTATTTTGCCATCCATCACGCCGTTCACATCCGAGGTTTGATAGTTGGTACGGTGGTCTTTCACACGACGGTCATCAAATACGTAGCTTCGGATTTGAGAACCCCATTCGATTTTCTTCTTACCGGCTTCCACCTTCGCCTGTTCTGCCATACGGTGCTGCAATTCCTTATCATATAAGATAGAACGTAACTGACGCATTGCATTCTCACGATTCTTCGGTTGGTCACGGGTTTCGGTATTCTCGATCAGGATTTCTTCTTCCTCACCGGTATAAGGGTCTTTATACTGATAACGCAAACGGACACCGGACTCCACCTTATTCACATTCTGTCCACCGGCACCACCGCTTCGGAACGTATCCCAAGAGATATTGGCAGGCAAAATATTAACTTCAATACTGTCATCTACCAACGGAGTAACAAACACAGAAGCAAAAGAGGTCATACGTTTACCTTGCGCATTGTACGGAGAAACACGAACCAGGCGGTGCACACCGTTCTCTCCTTTCAAATAACCATAAGCAAAGTCACCTTCGATATTGATAGTACAGGTCTTGATTCCGGCTTCATCCCCTTCCTGAAGGTTGGCAATGGTAGCTTTATAACCATTCGTCTCGGCATAACGCAGATACATACGCATCAACATGGAAGCCCAGTCCTGACTTTCCGTACCACCGGCACCTGAATTGATTTTCAGCACACAATCCATCTGGTCGGCTTCATCACGAAGCATATTTTTGAGTTCGAGTGCCTCTACCGCCTCACTGGCTTTTGCATAAGCAGCATCTACATCTTCCTCAGTCACCAGTTCTTCTTTATAGAAATCAAATGCCAGTTCGAGTTCGTCTGCCAGCGTTTTGAGTTCGTTGTAACCCTCAATCCACTTTTGCAGGTCTTTCACCAGTTTCATTTGAGCTTCGGCTCTCTTCTGGTCATCCCAGAATCCCGGAGCTTGTGTTCTTAATTGCTCTTCTTCGACTTGAATTTTCTTCCCGTCGATGTCAAAGATACCTCCTCAGCGCATCAGTGCGCTCTTTCACGTCTTTAAGTTGTTCAATAGTAATCATTTGATTTACAATTTTATTATTTACAAATTTCAGATATCGGGGACAAAGATAAGCAAAATTCTGCTACCTTTGTTTTTGTTATTAAAATGTTGTCATATTATGAACAAACGATTGAAACTTTCTTGCTTGTCACTCTTCCTGGCATTAGTGATTTGCAGCTGTAGCTCACAAAAGAAGTATAGCTACGAAACAGTGCCCAATGACCCGCTAAAAGCCCGCATTTACACACTGGACAACGGACTAAAGGTTTACCTCACCGTAAACAAGGAAACTCCGCGCATACAAACATTTATCGCAGTAAGAGTGGGCGGGAAGAATGACCCGGCAGAAACGACGGGACTTGCCCATTATTTCGAACATCTCATGTTTAAAGGCACCGACAAGTTTGGCACAAAAGACTACGCGACCGAAAAGCCTCTGCTGGATGCAATCGAACAACAGTTCGAAATTTATCGTAAGACTACGGATGAAGCGGAACGTAAGGCGATCTACCACACCATCGACAGCCTTTCTTACGAAGCTTCCAAGTATGCTATCCCTAATGAATATGACAAATTAATGGCAGCCATCGGATCTACCGGCAGCAATGCTTATACCTGGTATGACCAGACGGTCTATCAGGAAGACATTCCTTCCAACCAGATAGAAAACTGGGCGAAGATTCAGGCAGATCGTTTTGAAAACAATGTAATTCGTGGTTTCCATACTGAATTGGAAGCTGTATATGAAGAGAAAAACATGTCACTCACCCGTGACAACAGCAAAGTACAGGAAGCTATTTTTTCTTCTCTTTTTCCCAAGCATCCTTATGGAACGCAGACTGTGTTAGGTACACAGGAGAACCTAAAGAATCCTTCTATCACGAATATCAAGAACTACTATAAACAATGGTATGTGCCCAACAATATGGCAATCTGTATGTCTGGCGATTTAGACCCGGATGCAACAATTGCATTAATCGATAAATATTTTGGTGGATTGAAACCCAATCCGGAACTCCCGAAACTGGACCTTCCGAAAGAGGCGCCAATCACGCAACCTGTTGTAAAAGAGGTGTTAGGTCCGGATGCCGAAAGCGTTGCATTGGCTTGGAGATTCCCCGGTGTATCCGACAAGGATTTTGAAATCCTGCAAGTCGTTTCGCAAGTATTATACAATGGAAAGGCAGGACTTATCGACCTTGACCTGAACCAGCAACAGAAGGTCTTGAATAGTTACGGTTACCCGATGGGACTGGCAGATTACTCTGCATTGCTGCTAGGAGGACTTCCTAAACAAGGACAAACACTGGAAGAAGTGAAAGACTTGCTACTCAGCGAAATCAAAAAGCTCCGTGCCGGAGAGTTCGACGAGAAAATGCTGGAAGCCAATATCAACAACTTCAAGCTCGGTGAACTACAAAACATGGAAAGCAACGAAGGACGTGCCGATATGTTTGTCAACTCATTTATTAACGGCACAGACTGGAAAAATGAAGTTACTGCCATCGACCGCATGGCCAAACTGACCAAAGAAGACATCGTAGCGTTCGCCAACAAATACCTGAAAGAAGATAATTATGCCGTTATCTACAAAAAGCAAGGAAAAGACCCGAACGAAAAGAAGATGACGAAACCGGAGATTACTCCTATCATAACCAATCGTGATGTAGCCAGCCCGTTCCTTGTGGAGGTACAGGAAAGCGCAGTTAAACCGATTGAACCAGTGTTTCTCGATTATCAAAAGGATATGAGCCAATTAAAGGCAAAATCGGATATTCCGATTCTTTACAAACAGAATGTAGCCAATGACCTGTTCCAATTGATTTATGTCTTTGATATGGGAAACAACCATGACAAAGCTTTGGGAACAGCATTCGATTATCTCGAATATCTCGGTACTTCGGACATGACACCGGAAGAACTGAAAAGTGAATTCTATCGCCTGGCTTGTACTTTCTATGTTTCTCCGGGTAACGAACGCACGTATGTCGTACTTTCCGGACTGAATGAGAATATGCCTGCTGCCGTGCAATTATTCGAAAAGCTACTGGCAGATGCGCAGGTTAATAAGGAAGCCTATACTAATATGACCAGCGATATACTGAAAGCCCGTTCGGACGCCAAACTGAATCAGGGACAGAACTTCTCCCGTTTGATGAGCTTTGCCATGTACGGTCCCAAATCCCCTGCCACCAATCTACTGACGGAGGCGGAACTGACAAATATGAATCCACAGGAACTGGTAGACCGGATTCACAATCAGAACAGCTACAAGCACCGTATTTTATACTACGGCCCAAGCAGCAGCAAAGATTTACTGGCTACCATCAACCAATATCATCAGGTTCCGGCAATCCTGAAGGATATTCCTGCCGGAAACGAGTATGCTTATCTCGAAACTCCCGTTACTAAAGTTCTAGTAGCTCCTTATGACGCCAAGCAAATATACATGGCACAGATATCCAATCTCGATAAGAAGTATGATCCTGCCATTGAACCTATCCGCGCATTATATGATGAATACTTCGGAGGGGGCATGAACTCTATCGTCTTCCAGGAAATGCGTGAAACACGTGGATTGGCTTATTCCGCCTGGGCTAGCATAATGCCGCCGAGCTACTTGAAGTATCCCTATGTACTACGTACACAGATTGCCACGCAAAACGACAAAATGATTGATGCCGTCACTACATTTAATGACATCATCAATAATATGCCGGAATCCGAAGCTGCTTTCAAACTGGCTAAAGACGGATTAACCAACCGTCTGCGCACCGAACGTATCATCAAAGGTGACATTATCTGGAGTTATATCAATGCACAAGATTTAGGGCAAAACGTAGACCCGCGCATCAAGCTCTACAACGACATACAGAATATGTCGCTAAAAGATATTGTCGATTTCCAAAAGCAATGGGTAAAAGGACGTACGTATGTTTATTGCATCCTGGGAGATAAGAAAGATTTGGAGCTGGATAAATTGAAAGCTGTAGGTCCTATTGAAGAATTGACCCAAGAACAGATTTTCGGATACTAAAAAGAAACGAGCCGGCCATAAATAATTAGCAGGTGTCAAAGCCCCCCCTAAACACAAAGTTTACCCCTGTTACAAATTGAACTGTAACAGGGGTAATACTTTTAAAGAGAGCTCCAATACACTCTTTATTGTTTCCGATTTATTATTTACGGTTTATCGTTTCATTTTTAACGATAAACCGCTTATCGCCTATTTCTCACTTTCTTCGTACATCTTCTCTATCTGCTCACTATAATTCTTGGCAACCACCGCCCGTTTCAGTTTCAGTGTATTAGTCAATTCTCCACGTTCCATGCTGAATGGCTCAGGCAGTAAAGTGAAACGTTTGATTTGTTCATAGTGCGCAAATTGTTGCTGAAGTGTATCGATCCGGGCACGGAACAATCCTACAATCTTCGGATGCTGCAACAGTTCCGTCATATCCTTATATTCAATACCCTTTTCTTTGGCATACTCTTTCACAAATCCATATACAGGAACAATCAGAGCCGAGACAAACTTACGTTGATCGGCGATAATGGCAATCTGGTCGATATAACGGTCAATGACCAACTTCGTTTCCAAAGCTTGCGGAGCGACGTATTTGCCGTTTGATGTTTTGAATAAATCTTTAATACGTTCCGTCAGGAAAAGCTGTCCATTTTTAAAGTAACCGGCATCACCTGTATGGAACCAGCCATCCGGCTCAATAGCGGCAGCTGTGGCTTCCGCTTTTTTGTAATAGCCTTTTGTGATCGTCTTACCCCGAAGCAGGATTTCATTGTCTTCACCGATTTTCACTTCAATCCCCGGCAGTACAACACCTACCGAACCGATATCATAGCCAACCGGCAGTGTACAAGATACAGTAGCCGTAGATTCCGTCAGTCCATATCCTACCACCATATTGATTCCTACCGAATGAACGAATTCATTAATCTCATCGGGAACGGCAGCACCGGCAGTCGGGAAAAAGTTACCATTCTCAATACCGATTGTTTTTTTCAGCAAAGAATAGATAGTCTTTTCGTAAAACTTATATTTCAGTTGATTCATCACCGGAGGAGTCTTTCCCAGACGCAGATAATCCAGATTATGGATTCTACCTACCCGGATAGCATCCAGCATCAGTGCCTTCTTCAACCCTGTAGTTTCGTTTATTTTTTCCTGTACCCCTGCATACACCTTCTCCCAAAAACGGGGAACACTGCACATCAGTGTCGGGCGAATTTCCTTAATGGTTGTTTGTATATCTGCCGGACGGAGATTGATACAAATCTGCACTCCTTTATGAATACAGAGATAACACCATGCTTTCTCAAACACGTGTGTTAATGGAAGGAAGTTCATCGATACATCCTTATCCGACATCGTCGTCAAACGGTCATCATGTGTATGAAACTGTTCCAGATAACAAGAATGATGAAGCATAACCCCTTTCGGTTCCCCCGTTGTGCCGGAAGTATAGAGAATATTTGCCAAGTCATCATAAGAAGCCCGCTCCGTACGTTCTTCTACCGTATCATTATGAGGCAATCCCTCTCCCGTCGCCATAAATTCATCAAAATAGATAGATGATACGTCACGAGGGTCTTTTACCACCGAACGGTCAAAGATTATCAGTTGTTGCAAAGAAGAACAGAAACCAAAGATACTGAAAGCGGCATCATACTGGTATTGCTCACCGACAAAAAGAAAACGAATCTGCGCATCATTAATGATATATTGCGCCTGCGCAGGTGAACTCGTTGCATAAAACGGAATGGTAACCGCCCGGTTGGCAAATGCACCAAAGTCTACATAGAACCATTCGGGTTTATTCTGTGAAAATATACCGATATTCTCTTGTTCTTCCACTCCCAATGCCACGAAAGCATTAGCTGCTTGCCGTACTGTTCCGGAGAACTGCTTCCATGAAATAGGAATCCATTGAGCTGTCTCATAGTCACGGTATTTTAAGGCTACCTTGTCGCCATATTTTTCGGCCTGACGATGGACCAGGACAGATAAATGATGATAAGTCATACTCTTTGTATTAGTAAATATGGTACAAAGGTATTAGTTTTATTTGAAACTATTGCTCAAAACGACTATCTTTGTGCAAAGATTAAGATATAGATAAAAGATTTGCACTATGAAATATGATATTCCATATATGACAACAGAGGCTGTAAGCCTGCTTAAATCACTGATTAGTATTCCTTCAATCAGCCGGGAAGAAACCCAAGCTGCGGATTTCCTGCAAAACTATATTGAAATGGCAGGTATGCAGACGGGACGTAAAGGAAATAATGTGTGGTGCTTTAGTCCTATGTTTGATTTGAAGAAGCCTACTATTTTACTTAACTCCCACATAGACACAGTGAAACCTGTTAACGGTTGGCGGAAAGATCCGTTCACTCCACGTGAAGAAAACGGTAAGTTATATGGATTAGGAAGTAACGATGCCGGTGCCAGCGTTGTTTCGTTATTACAGGTGTTCCTGCAACTATGTCGCACTTCGCAGAAGTATAATCTGATTTATCTGGCCTCTTGTGAAGAAGAAGTTTCTGGAAAAGACGGAATTGAGAGCGTATTGCCGGGACTTCCTCCAGTCTCATTTGCCATAGTGGGCGAACCGACAGAGATGCAACCCGCCATTGCCGAAAAGGGATTAATGGTATTGGATGTTACTGCCACAGGTAAGGCGGGACACGCCGCACGTAACGAAGGAGACAATGCTATTTACAAGGTATTGGACGACATTGCCTGGTTCCGTGATTATCGTTTTGAGAAAGAGTCACCCTTGTTGGGTCCCGTAAAGATGAGTGTCACTGTCATCAATGCCGGTACACAACACAATGTGATTCCCGATAAATGTACTTTCATCGTCGATGTCCGGAGTAACGAGCTTTACTCAAATGAAGAATTGTTTGCTGAAATCAAAAAGCATATTTCCTGTGAAGCCCAAGCTCGTTCATTCCGCCTCAATTCTTCACGAATTGACGAAAAGCACCCATTTGTACAGAAAGCTATGAAGTTAGGACGCGTTCCTTTTGGTTCTCCAACATTGTCCGACCAGGCCTTAATGTCCTTCCCATCGGTAAAAATTGGTCCGGGACGTTCGTCACGTTCACACACGGCAGAAGAATATATCATGTTAAAAGAAATAGAAGAAGCGATCGGACTTTATTTAGAGCTATTGGACGGACTTCTGATTTAATAAAAGTCATTGGTGAATTGATAGTGGTTATCCTATTATATAGTTCTCAACTATCAATTCACCCATACAATAAAAACAAAGCAACGATTATTCAAACAACTTCGATAAAGCTTCCTCCAGTTTTTCACCCCTTAAGTTTTTGTCTATAACAATTCCCGTAGGATCTACAAGGAAAGTTCTGGGTATAGCATAGATACCATATATATCAGAAGCATCCACATCCAACAATTGTACCCAATTCATTCCAAGTTCTTCAACAGCAGCCCTCCAAGGTTTCAGTTTTCGATCTGTGGATATGCTAATCACCTCAAATCCCTTAGAAGCATATTTTTCATAAGCAGCTTTCACATTGGGCATTTCATGCCGACAAGGTCCACACCATGAGGCCCAAAAGTCAATCAAGACATATTTTCCTTTACCCACATAATCAGACAAGAGCTTCATGTTGCCAGCATTGTCTTTCACTTTAGCATCCGGGAAACGTTCGCCAATCTTTATCTTGGCATCCATTTCCTGCCGTTTCTTTTGTTCTTCACGCTGTTCCGGAGTCATTTTATTTTTAAGTTCCGCCTTCATTCGGAGCTCTGCTTGGTTCTTCTTTTCCACAATATTTCTCACCAAATTATTTTGTGAAAACATAGGCGAAGCTTCTTTCATCAAAATCTTCATATCATCAAAAGGCATCATCATACCTCCAACGGAGAAAAGATATACACCCACTATACTATTCTTATAATCCTTTATACAATGTGATACTGAATCCATTTGTGCAAGAAATTTCTTCTCTATTTTATCATATCTTGCTCTAAATGCAGTATCATTCACCATCTTATCAGCAAATTCTTCAGATTTCATTCCAGTCATTAACTTATAAATACTATCTGATGTTTTCAACATATTATCCATTATTAGCTGCATACGGTTTAAAGCTATATTCAATGAATCATTTAAAGGCGTTCCCCCTCTCTTATTCGCAGCAATATTTACTGATATTTCTCCTTTTTCGAAAATCAACGGATAGGTTTCTCCATCCATATCCTTGATGATTGCAATATCCGGCATTTGATGTACACCAGAAAAAGAGAACTTACCTTTTTCCACTGTTGTACTGTCCAAAACGACTTCTTTGGCTTTCTCTCCATCTCCCATCAGGCATAAATACAACAATTGATTATTCAATTCCTCATTAGCAATACCTCGGATAGAGAATTTCTCTTGGGCAGAAGAAAATATAGCAATAGCACAAAACGTGCATAAAATCATAATTCGTTTTCTCATACGGAATAAGTTTATATCAAAAAAACAGTTCACACTCATGTTCAATACCTGCTATTATCATTTCAAATTCTAATAATCATTTGAACTAATAATAGATCTTCTTATTTTTCTTATCGGAAACGACCTGATAATCCTTCACCTTTATATTAAAATATGATTTAGACTTTCCATCATCATTAGAAGGTAACTGTTCTTTATCTTTTTTGTGCGGCAACTCAAGAATATCTATTTCTTTCACACTCTTCTTCAGTTTCGGGAATAAAAGACTGATATAAATATATTTATGATTAAATCCTTTGACAGCCAACAGCCTACCCATCGGAGCTCCACCATCATATCCCCGCACATTATACTCATCGCCACTTTTCTTATCGATAATCTTAAATCCCGGACTATAATACAACCATTGCCAATCCCAATAAATAGGTTGTATGAATGTCACTTTAGTATCATTCTTTCTCCTTTCAATCGAATATAAAGAAGGACTTGTAGACCTCCCATTCTCATACGCTTTCTCATACACTTCTTCAGGAACTATAACTAGACTATCGCTTGGAAGCATATAGGCTTGTGCATATAATTCTTTATCACGCTTCTGCTTTTGCTCATATTCTTTCAACCGCTGTTCACCTCTTTTTACTCGTTCACTTTTCTCCGGCATTATCTCTTTGGACATCTCTGTCTGGAGTTGCTCCACTAGCAGCGGCATTGTCTCACGCATAACCATCAATGAAGCCTCTTTATATTTCTTACCTACGGGAGATTCATAAAATGCAGCAACAGCTTTTAATTCTGCCAATGTTAAATGCTTTTCATAAACAGGCATATACATTTCAAACACCTTATTTTCTACTTTCTCTTTCCAATTTTTAGAGAACTCATTCCAATAAGCCTCATCCTTTTTCGGCGCATTTAATTTCATTATAGATGATAATTTCTGGAAAAAGTCATCCGTAGTAGTCGAAGTACCAGAAAAATCCATGATTTTCTTCAACGCTTCTTTGTACTCATCTGTCACATTTGTATTTTGTGCAGAAACTGGTAAAATTAAAGCAAGCAGTGCAATTATACACATCGTTACTTTGGGAAGGAAAATGTTTTTCATAATTATCTGATTTTATTTATGGGATTTATATTGATTCCATGTTTCATCTTGTATTGCTATACAAAGATATACATTAAACCAACATCATTCAATAGTATATTACAATCCATAAGGTTACCATTCACGCTCTCTGTAAGATACAGACAAACGAAATATCCCCTATTCATCTATAATTATAACATTCAAGCACCTATTTTATCAAGGCTACTTTGAACAATTCATTTCATCTTTTGAAACGATATTATTACCTTTTTCATCCAAAACCGCCTCTAATAATTTTATGAAATAGGCACCCGTTACCGGTCTTCCCCATGATGTAACTCTTGTTTTCTGATTCACAACATTATAAGTGTCTGCCATTGGTACACGCCATTTGTTTTCATTCATATAATTGTAAAGCGGAAGAATAAACTCACGAAACATGAGTCGGTCATTTTGCAATGCAGCCGTCCATACAGTCCAATCAGCTTTCGCATAATCAGTTTTACTATGCAACGGACAACCGTAAGTATTCAATTTAGTCCTATAAAAGGCTGTCTCCAATTCTACGACTCTATCCGGAAAGACATGAAGGTCAAGGAGTTTATCCCAAATCAAGTTATACTTTTGCCCCCAGCTATCCGGCTGATCAAAAGCCAAACGATAATGGTCTCCGTCAGAAGCCTGCTTCTCCCATTCCTCGGCCATTCTTTTTGCTGTTGCCAAATATTTTTCAGCATCTTCCTGTTTACCTAGCATTTTTGCCAGAAGAGCATACGATGCAATACCTAGAATTCCTTTGGCAGACAAATTAGCATTATGAGAGTAGCGGCCGGCAAAGCTGTCAGTATCAATCTGTTTATCGGTATCAACCCCGTTCTCCATCAAATAACCCGCCCATTTGGAGAGAGTCTCCCAATGAGCCTTTGCGTAAGATGCATCTTTTTCCGCTTTAGCCATAGCAGCCACCATAATCAGCATATTTCCGGCATGTTCAACCGGTAAATCTCCCCCTTTCGCTTGTCCGTTTACAAACGGATAACCGCCCAAATCATGAGCCGGGAAAGGCTTATTCCATTTACCACTCTCACTATAATAAAAGAAAGGATTCAACATTGCTTTCAGCAGATTGGGATTGTAACAAAGAAATAGCGGTGAAGCAGCATAATAAATATCCAGCGAACCCACCAACGTGGTAAAATAGAGCAACTCATCACTCGAATTCTTAGACATCTGGAAAGACGAAACGGCCTGACGATATGCCGAAGCACACAGTTCTGCGTACTCTTTACCACCGACACGGCAAGCATTCTCCATCAATTGCCTGTCAAAAGCATAGCACCTTGCCATTGTTTCTTTATATACTTTTTCTGCGTCTTCATATAACCCTTCTATCGTTTTATCTCCGTCCTTATTCCAATAAGGCCGTAGATCCTCACCGAAATAAGCCATTGTATACAATCCATCGAAAGCCGCAATCAGATGTTGGGGAAACTCACTATTCATTTCCAGCTTCTGTGCTATCGCCGCATAACGTTTTTCATTCGACCGACGCATTTCTTTCAAATCACCTTCTTTCATAAAATGCGCCCGCATCTCTGCCGCGTCCCCTTGTGCACAAGTAACATTCTCTTTCGCTCCTAAATAGAAATATCCCCAGGCCGGAGCATCCTTCAGCTTATCCACCCATAACTTCTGATTCTCCCGACCGGTCTTCATCATCACCCAACCGTCTTTTTCATACATCTCCGTAGACTGTCCGGCACGAAAGGCTTTATGAGGATCCATTTCAAAATAAATAGCGACATCATGCTCCTTACCGTCCAATGCCTTAGCCTGATAAGAAATATAATTAACCGGACGACTTAACAGTTCCAAATCATCCAATAAATAAGGAGCCGTAAATGTCAGTTTCAATTCCACATCTCCACAATCAAAAATATAATGTGTTTGGGTAGCCTGCACATCCACTGATTTTTGCCCGGCTTCTTTCAGCTCACCATACAACCCGAAATCTGCGAAGGAAGTACCTCCCCAATTCACGCAACGGGCCGCAAACAAGGCTTTTCCATCTTTCATTGTTTCTAAGATAGAATCCGGGATCTGCACTTTCACGTCGTTGCGTGCCTTCGTTCCTGTACGAACAAGCTCCTTTCCATTAATAAGCAGTTGCATACCGTCATTATACGAATAACGCACAAAAAGTTGTCTATTTTTCACTAAGGAAGGATCGAATGAGACTTCCCTTCTAATCCATAGCCTATTGGTATTCCAGGGAGTACCAACACTCGGTCCGCCTTCCGTGCCAAAAGCAGCGCTTCCTTGTGCCCATGTGCTATCATTAAAAGCAGCCATTTCCCAACCCTCTTCCGGTTGTTCTGTTGTATATTTCCCAATCCATTCCTTCTCATTAGAAACGGGAGCTATGCCTTCTACCAATATTCCCGACTCCTCTGCAAATAAGCCGAAATCAATCAATGCACTACCTTTTTTATTCTCACAATGAGCTGCAATAAGGGCTTTTCCTTCCTTCATTGTATTCAAGATAGAATCCGGCAACTCAACTTTTAAATTTGCCGCCGCACGGTCCGCACTTACGACTAGTTTTCCGTTAATATATAATTGAACTATGTCATCATACGAATAACGCAAATAAATCTTCTTGTTCTCAAGCAAATATGGATCAATATCCACGATTTCCCTCCGCACCCATATATCAGTTGAAAGCCACTGCGTTCTCGTTTCACGTCTGTCGCGTGTACCGAATGCACCTTCATTTACCTGCCAATATTGATCATTAAAATCCGGTTGCTCCCAGCCTTCATCCGGTCTAAGAGAGGTATACTTTCCTTCCCAGCTTTCATAATCGTATGCCATTGTTGCAATGGCTTGCATAGGTAGTTCACGTCTACCCATAAAGCGATACATCGTTCCGTCCACCCGCAGGAAACCGACAAAAGGAAGATTTTTCCCATTAGTAAAAATCATATTCTTCTCTGTCAGCTGATCTGTTGTCGACCATAAACGCAGATGTGGGTGGAGCATCAGTAGCGGATAAGCAGGTACACGCAAGTCGTTTTTAATAGTTTCGTCAGAATAAGGAACACTTTTCGAACAGGCTGCCAACAGGATAGCTAACAAATAAAGGATATACTTTCTCATCATTATTTCTTTTATTGTTTTTTCGGTTTCATTCTCGCCTTATAGTTCGATGCAACATCACTGTAATGTATGCTTTCGAAAAGCTGTTTCATATATTTGTCTCTTGCATCGCCCCCTTCCATCAGAAGGATTTTTGCCATTCCATACGGATGCCCCTCTTTCACCATATTTATCCCGATACATTTCTTATAGACTCCTTTATAAGGTTTCAATAACGGAACTTCATATACATATACCGTATCGGCATTGCAATAATTCTCCATATTCTCCTCTGCGATCACTCTCATATAGCGGGCTGTGTCGAACTGTACCGTTTCCTTATTGCGGCTTGTCTTTTTTCTTCTTGAAAGCACAAATTTGCCATTCACCAGATTCGGTCCCATCTCGTCATCCTCTTCCGGTGCTAAGTTCAATGCCGCCATTACTTCACCATAAGCCATATTTTTTGCAATACCATGAGGTCTATTTTTAATAAAGAATGGATATAGAATCAAACAATCTTTATTTTCTGATTCCAACGCTACACGATAGAATGAGCCTATGCTTCTTCCTTCATTCACTCTGAATGGAACCATTTTATCAATGGTCTCAAATCCTGCCGGCATACTCAATTTTATATGAAAGTCTCGTTCACACTCCACCTGATACTCACTAAAAAGCCCCTTCCGCTCTGCGTTCGTAAACGAATAGAATATCCGGGAAGAAGCCTCACGCATTTTATCAGCATCCATTTTCCATTCCTTGTTGTTTCCGTAGTTGACCGACTTGCAGAACTTTGAAAGATATCGCTTTTCTTTTGCCTTTCCCTTTTCTGTAAAGAAGCAACGGAATATCATAGGCGGTCGACCTTCCTTGTAGGCATAGATGCTTGTACAATATGAATACCTTTTATAAACGTTCTTCAATGCAGTGCGGAACACGAACACCGTATCTGCATTCATCGGAGCCTCAGTTCCGGAAAACACCGTCAGTCGTTCTTCAATCAAAGAATCACCGACCTCCATCATAACATAATTTCTCAGAAATTCCGGTTTTCCACATTTTTCCGTCCATGCAATATCAGGGAAAGACGTCACCATCTTCAGTTCGGGATACATGATGAGACAATCCTTATCGACTGACTCAACGGTCAGCCGATAAAATAAAGAATAAGGGTCTTTCTTGCCGAACGCCCACGTCTCGCTCTTCATCAAATCCGTAAAGCCTTTCGGTTTCTTCCACGAGATATCCCAAACTTCGGAAACAAACTTCGAATAATAAGAAAATATTTCATCTTTTCTTACGAAGGAGTTTTTTCTCTTTGCTGAAGCATCAGAGAACATTCCGCCTAGTAATAAGCAGAAAAGAAAAATGACTTTATAATTCTTTTTCATTCCCGTACACCATCAATTCTATATAAATATCTAATATCAGTAATACAACAATAACGCCATTGACCATCGTTTTGATTATCTTTATAAATTACATTATTATTTTCTATTTTCAATATTTCAACAGAATGAGCAACCCCACCTTCCGGTCTACCAATAACCCCTACTACAACAACTGAAGAATCATCAATAAACGAATAGTCATCGTGATAATTAGGAATACTTATAGGCTCCCCAATAAAATAATAATCCATTACTTCATAATAACTGCCACCTGGCACACCATTTTCCCCATACCCATCTTCAATCCACGACGAAACATCATTAAAAGAATCATTTATTCCATAATGTCCTAAAACATCAGCAATCGTATGTGCCACACAATCAGTCGGTTCCTTATCACCTCCAAATTCCTCAATAGTCCTTGTACGAGGTCTTAAGTATACCAACGGAGTAGAAATCAACACTTGGTTCTCATATTCTATTTTAGCAGAAAAGAACTTATATAATTTTTCAGATATATTTATTTCAGCACCAGATTTCTCCTTTAACTGATATAAACCATCTTTTTCTTCAACATTTATTCGCCCTAATGCTTCGAAAAGTATTTTCATCTCACCCTTCGACAGATTCAAATTATCAAGATCACCTTCTATAGACAAATAAGGTAATACTGATTTAACTTCAAAATCGTCTACCTGCTGTTGACATCCAATAAAAATATGGCAGCCTCCTAATATTAATACCACTAATAATATAAATCTCATTACTATATTTTTCATAATACATCTATTATTTCATTTTTCATCATAAGCATATCACATCTAAAATTGTAGGTATATAATCTAATTATATCTTAATGCGCCTATAACATTATCCGACTCTTGAACTCACCTTTTTACATTTTACTATATTTATTGATTTATATATTATCCATCTTTTTTCACCATATATCGTATTTTCCTTATCAACGCCGAATTTACTTTTGCAGGCTTTTCCAAAAGTATCTTTGCCAATTCCGAAGCCTTCTCTGTATTACCTATGCATTTATACAGTTCATACAATTGATAAAGAGGCAAAAAACGACTAGGGCACATATACGAAGCACTCATATAGTATTCTTCAGCTTGTTTATAATCCTTTTTTTCTCTATAGATATCACCCAATAATAATTCAAGATCATAATCTGCCCAATACTTGCGACACTCCAACGCTACCTTCAAAGCCTTCTCGTATTCTTTGGCTTCCGTGAAAACAGCAGCATAATTATACAGGAAATAAGGATTATCTTCGAATCGGTGTTTCAGACTCACATAGTACGGAAGCGCCTCATCATACGAATGACAAAAAGCTAACTCCGAAGCCTCCTGCCAACTGCGTTCCGACTGTGTACGTGCGCCCAGCCTAACCTGTCCCCAAAAGAAGCCCATCACCGCTGCAGAATATATTATATTCCTGCCCCATGTACCTATCTTTATCCGCTTCAAATAATCAGCAGTCAACATGAGAACGGCAAGAAATGTCACCATCCACGTAAAAGGATACGTAAACGGATAGGAAAAGAAAGAGAATACGCCTATTGATAGCAAAATATAAAGAGCTATTTTCTTTTCTTGTGTAGGATTTTGCCTATAACAATACACAAGCGCCCCCACCATACCCAAAAGCAAAGCCAATCCGACAATACCGAAATTAATCAGAACTCCCAAATATTCATTAAAAGGCTGCTTTACATTATCCGCTAACATTGCATAGCGATTTTGCGAACCATATTCTTTGAAATAGTCCGCCTGATAGTCCATATATTTAGCCTCGAAACTTCCGACGCCATGCCCCGTCCAAGGAGCATCTTTCACCATTTCCAAACCACACCGCCAAATCAACAACCTACCATCTGCCGAATCTTTTTTCAACCAATAGGAGCCGATTATTAACAATCCTATTATAGATACCGATAATAAATATCTCCATAATCTCCCATGAACGAATCTTCCACACAAATACATGACACATACCGCAATGACACTTACCATGCCGGATCGCGAATGAGATAAAAATACTGCCAATACCATCACTCCCCCTGCCAGCCATCCAGCATATCGAATATACTTATTTCTATGTATGATCAAAAAAACGACAAAAGGCAATCCGGCACAAAGGCAGGCGGCAAATCCTGCCGGATTATCAAAACTACCGGTCACACGGAAGGTTGCATGAGAAGGAAACAAACCTACGTATTGCAATATTCCATAAACAGCCTGCAACCAACAACTGGAAACAATGATACTCCCCCATATCGTCATATCCGTCACTATGGATTTACGCTGCAATGCCAAAAATGCAGCACACACCAGCATCCATAACAGCACAAACAAAATGCAGCACCATTTAGGCACAATATATGCGTCTGTAAATTGGTGGGAATATACAAACATACTGCCTATACATGCTGCGGCAAACAAAATATGAAAGAGTCTTATCATTTCTATCTTGGTATTAAATCAAGTTCTCATCCTCCAATACCTTTTTCAATCGGTAGTAGAGATCCAGTTTATGTTCCCATTCCTTCGGATTATCAGTGTTGTTCGATGCCGTTCGTGTCGGACAGCAATGTTTTTCCTCCCAAACAGGCGCCGAAGCCTCATCAAATTCTGCCACTTCCACTTCTATCACATCTCCGACTTCCAATAGTCCTCCGTCCCATACCAAATGCATCTCATCGGACACCCGCAATCCACCAACGCTCCAAGACGCACCACTATGCCAAGTAATATTACCAACAAGACCAATTCCATTTTGAGGAATGCCAGCCTTGCTAATTTTATCTTTGCTTTTTACTAAAAGCCCTTTCATATCAATATTCTATATAAGTCCCTTTGCCCCAAGCTCGGCTTTGAGTCGTTCGTATTTTGCCTTCAATTCTTCCCGATCATAGGTCATCTTCACAACAGGAGATACCGCTGACACTTCAACAACCTTTATCCGGACTCTATCTCCCACTTTCAGTTTTTCATCTACCCAAACGATTCTTCTCGAAGTATACAAGCCTCCTACATAAATACTATCACCGAAAGAGCAATTGCTATGCACCATGACAGATACCACGTCAGGTGACGTGACAACCACAGGTGACTGATCATTAATAGCTATTTCATATCCTATCATAATTTTTCCGTTGTTGATGATGAACAATTAGGAACAACCTCAATAAAGCGAGGCCTTTTAGCCTCCAGACTGTCTCTCAAGGCCCTGGCCTTTACCATATGTTCTTGCAACTCGGTTCTATACTCCCGCCAAGCTAAAAGAATATCGCGTTCTGCCTCAGGCATTAAATCGACAACATACAAGAATCGCGATAAAATAGCCTCATCTCCCGCAGTTTGATTAATAGGGTCTATATACATAGCCAACCAAGATCGAATAACATCGGGATATTGGGCATATTTTTCTCCAAAAAGCAAACGACCTTCTGTGGAACGTATATACGCATCTCGAAACAACGCATTTAGACGTGCATCACTTTTCATCGCTTCCTCTTCCCGCTTGGTTCTCATCAAATAGAGCATCTTGTCTACTTGCTTTTTACATTCGATAATGTACGCATTATAATCATTATTAATAGGAGCACCGGAAACATTCCCCTCACTTCCCCAATCAACAATGCGAAGTTGAATATCCCCCGGTTCTATAACGAAAGAGGTATTATAACGAAACTGTCTACCTTTACTGCAAGAGAGAGAAACCAAAAAAGGTTTCCGCTTGAGCGTTCCTTCGTAATGGAATGTATTACCAACTACCAATATGGTATCTTTGAATGCTTGCTTCATACGTTCAGGTTCTTCAACAAGAGCTGAATGTTCATATAGAAACACATACTCACCATCCAAAGAATGATCTGGAAACTCACCGCTGATTGTGTATCTTTCTTGCCCGTAAAATAGCTGGACAACAGAAGCAAATACAATAATTAATAATGTCCGTGTATATTTCATTTTCGCATATATTAAATTTATATCTTTTATCATCTTGTTTCTATCTACCTCAACATATTTGCAATGGACGTAACCAGCACCATCGAAATTATAATTATGCACCCAAAATCTTTCTTTTTATTTATAAGTACATCTACAATTTCCCATAATAAAAGAAAAAACCAAGTTGAAAGATAAACGATATGCAGCGTTACATCCCCTATCGGATATTTCCTGTTTATCATTGATAACAATATATATAAGATACATAGTCCTATATAAATGTTATTCTTAGTCGACAACATCTTTTTAGTTGACGTTTTATCTTCCTGAATCATATTCTTTATTGTCTCACTTGTTCTATCTACTCTTATACAGATGCCATAGTGATTCAATTCAATTTATTATTAGCAACTCTATATAGATTCTCAAACACAGCGATAGACGCATCTTTACTTAATTTCAACTTATCAATAATCCTGAATATTTTAGAACACGCTGCCACATATTCCGCAAACTCTTTCGTTTGTTCCACATCTTCGCCCTCACGCATAGCATTTTTCTTTGTCCGATACTTTTTGTATGAATCAAGAAATACAGCATATTCATCCAATGCTACAATAGAATCAACCAATGTACGTTCTCTATCACTGACGTTAAGATAATCCCATATTCTTGGATCACTCTTCATTTCATCATGATTCTTTGCTAACTTAGCAGAAGAGCCACAACTTGACATGAATATTAATGCCAAGACTAATGTCAAATAAATCTTCTGTCTGTTCATATTATAAAAAATGATTTATCACCGTCTATTGATGAAATTAAACTTATACTTCTTATCTTCTCATATCTATATATAACTTCGTTTTATCCTTTCCTGTCATAAAATCAATATTCACGCAATAACATAAATAACGCCAAAAGAAAAAAGTGAAAAGCATCTGAACATCCCTATCCGTTTCAAAAGCATCCAAACATTGATGATTGTTGGCTCGGAACTTTCCCAAAACGACAGTAAAAGGTAAACTGCCGGTTGCTTCATACGCATTACATATTTCCTTAAATAAAGGAGATGTAGCCTGTGACAGTTCCTTCTGATAATAAGTTTCTCCATTCAGTTGTTTTTTGAATTCATAGCCACAAATAATATGATAAGGATCGTACCGTTTCCAATTCGTATGAAGCGAATCAATCGGATGCTCATTAGTCTCTACAAAATAGTTACCAAACATGTCCGGATAAAGTTTGTCATTAATAGCTTTCAAAGCCTCCTTATCCACATCAATAATATAATGAAATTTATAATGCAGAAGAGCATCCATCATCAACTTTACTGCTTTTCCGTCAGAACTGCCGTAGTTACGTTGCAATGTAGAACGGAAAAAATTAATCATTTCTGTCTCTATAGCAGACACATCGTTTATTGTAGATGCTTTTGTCTGGCAAACAAACAACATTATTCCCAGAAGGAATAAAAAAATACTTCTTTTCATATTCTCCTTATTCACATTTATTGTTTCATTCACTCCTGTATAGAATTTGCAAATAACCATTATTCTTGATCACGGCACCCTAATTCTAAATATAAAAAGACCTAATCAACATCATTGTGTTTGTAAGAGTATCAAATAATACTCTTACAAACGTCAACAACAAACCAATTTACCCCTATTGATTACCAGTCTATCATTTGGGCGCATTACGATTTTATCAAATCATTTACCTTTTATACAATCTTCATATAATTCATCAGCCCGAGCCCACTTTGCATTACGAGCAACTATCGCATCTCCCATACATTGCATATATTCCCAATCATCTTTCAATAGCGCACATTCTCCCATAGCCCTACTAGCTTCTAGCTCTGCTTGTTCATACCTCTCTTGTCTTTCTGCTGCACATTTTTGTATTCGATCATTTTCAGAACTTCTACTCTTCTTAATCACCCGCCTTGAAGTAAGAGTCTGAACCCTAAATAAAGTGTTCAATTCATCATCATTCAATCTTAAGTAATCAGTTTTTTCATGCAAAATTCTCGCTGTTCTCACCACCATGTCCATCTCGCTTTTTAAAGCTTGATAAAGGTCTGAATAACCTATTCCCGCATCTACGTCTTCAACATTATTCAATTTTGCTGTAGACTCTAACATCTCAATTTCTTGTTTGCTCAATTTAGAAAAATATTCATCAGATTTTTTATACAAAGAATTGAGAGCTATCATATATTCCACAAACTCATCAGTCTCCGCTACTGAGTCTACAAGAGACATACGATGACCAGCCATTCCCCTTGTTGTTGCTCCATCTACTTTAATTTCATCCAACTCATCATTAAAACGATGAAAATCAGAAGAACAACTATAACCAATCTGCAAAAATGATACTACCAAAATAGCTCCAAAAACACTTTTAAATAATTTCATAACGATTCAATTTATTTATTATTAGCAACTTCATACATCTTCTCAAACACAGCAATAGATGCATCTTTACTTAACTTTAACTCATATGTGATTCTTTGTATTTTAGAACACGCTGCCACATATTCTGCAAACTCTTTCGTTTGTTCCACATCTTCGCCCTTACGCATAGCATTCTTTTTTGTCAAATATTTCTGGAATGAATCAAGAAATACAGCATATTCATTCAATGCTACAATAGAATCAACTAATGCACGTTCTCTTTTACTGATGTTGAGATAATCCGATATTCTTGAATCACTCTTCATTTCATCATGATTCTTTGCTAATTTAGCAGAAGAGCCACAACTTGACATAAATATCAATGCCAAAACTATTTCCAAATAAATTTTCAGTCTGTTCATATCATAAAAAATTATTTATCACCAATCTATTGATGAAATTAAATTTATACTTCTTATCTTCCTATATATAACTTCGTTTTGTCTTCTCCAGTCATAAAATCAATATTCACGCAATAGCACAAATATTGCCAGAAAATCCAAGTAACAAGAAATTGTACGTCTTGATCTGTTTCAAAAGCATCTAAACAGCCATATTGATTGGAACGTAATTTTCCATACGCAATCGTAATGTGCAAACTTCCGGTAGCAACATATGCCTTATACATATCCTTCAGTAAAGGAGACGTACTTTTCATCAATTCTTTTTGAAGATAAGTTTCTCCATTACTTTCCTATACATCTTTCATATTCTTCTTTTGCTTCTTCTTTAGCTTTTGAAAATTTTTTAGCAGCTTTAAAATAGCAATATGCATGTACAGTAGTTCCTGACTCATAAGCATCATCACAAGCCTCTTTCTCTTTTATTGCTAAATCAGAGGCGGCTTGTATAGCCTTATCTCTTATTTCTGCACATTTCCTAGCATCGTCACCCTCTCCCCTTGTTTTTAGAAGTACAGTTTTATGTATATACGTGCAGTCTAATGAGATAAGCATACTCCTCTCTAACTTATTCAAATGAAAATAAGCTGTATTTTTCAACTGATTTTGGGCGTTTATCATTTGTTCCAATTCATTCCTAATACAACTTTCATCAATAATATCTTCAATATAATCATCATTATTCAAATTTTCTTCTAACTGTATTTTTTCTTTGTCATTTAAAGATGAGTAATAGCTATCAAATTTATCAAAAAACATATGCAGACTCATTAGATAATCTAAATATTCTTCAGACTCAGAAACTGAAATAACAAGATCATTTCTACAATTTTGTTCTGATAAAGCCCGCGTAGAGTTTGCCTCTTCTAAAACCATACCAGAAGAATCTTCTACTACCAAATCATATTCAGAAAAGCTACAACCATGAACCAACAAAACAGAAAAAGCCGCAACAATTAAAGTTAAGAAACACAAATTAGTTCTCTTTTTTCTCATTTCCATACTATTTATACATTAAAATTATTTTACCAGTTTTATTCAATCTGCAACAAAATATTATCTACTAATCATCCGAAGATGTAATCACTTTCACAACTAATATTGTTTTAATGGTACTAGAAAGTTGTGCGTTCTCCATTAATTTAATGAACGACTTGTAACTTTCCACATAGCTATTCCAATCGTTTTGTATGTCTTTATGTTTACTTATTTTCAAAACAAGAGCATTTATTGAGTCTTTCCTATTCTGATACTCACCCAAAGGTTCTTTATCCCATAAATCTGATTCCATTAAAGGCTGAATTTTTTTTATCAATTGCCGGGTAGCCATAGCATATGATTTAAACTCATCCAACTTTGTTATAGAGTCAACCAATATGCTATCCTTATGTGTAAGTTCAGGTTCTATAAAATCGTTAGACTTAGTCATAACAGTCATACAGAATAAATCGTCAGAGATTACAGTGTCCGAACTGCAACTTTGCATAAAATACATAATAAATATTATCATAAACACCACTTTAAATCCAAGAGAGCAACTTCTTCTTTTCATCTTCATATTTTTATATTTAAGTTATTATATTAAAAGTAATATCACCAATCACATACACTATATTTAGGCCTATTCCCAAATTTGCTTTTCTTCATACACCAAAATTCGTTCCTGCCTTCTTCGTACATGATTCTACAGTAACAATATTCTTACTGAAGTTTTTGAAATGTAACAATCAGGACTTTTCTTTTTATCTTCATTTCCACAGAATAATGCTAATATACAACCTCTTCTCATAATCATTCTATAAAACAAATGAACACCTACTACTATCATAATATCCTACATCTCAATCATCCGTATTACTCAACGATTCCTCTTTTCCATCATACTCCATAACGAGATGGTTGTGATAGCCACTCTTCGTTACAAATTCAATATCTGCAATCAAACCATAATGCAAAGAATCATATTGAATACTCAAGATTTCAAAATCGTAGACCACACTATCCTTCTCTATCGTACCAATACACGGAGCTAACATTTTTTTCAACCGAACAAGATCACCACCTGCCAGGTATTCTCCATTTGGTGCCTGTAGATTAAGCTTCCTTTCTTCCGCTGAAATAGTAATTTTCCCTGTTTCATCATTTGTTGCTTGACAGCCAATGAAAGATGCTATTAATACGAATATACCAATAAACCATTGAATAAAATTCTTCATATAAATCGGCTGTAATGTTTTATGTTTTACATTTCTCTTAACCAATCGTTCTCTCATAACAATGTACTTTTAAAATTAATAAATATGTAAAGCAACTTACTACTTCCACACCTGCTTTCCCTCCTCATACACAAATATCCGTTCCTGATTCCCTCGTGTATGATTCTGCAACAGCAGCAACGCTCCTTTAGGAACCCTCCTGTAAACCAGCGAATCCAACATCGCCGTTTGCTGTCCTAATGTCCTCCACCCTCTCTTTGTACAATAAGACAATTCATAGTCATCCAACGACCGAACATAATTATCCCGGTTGGCAGGCGTATAAATTATCTTATCTATCACCTTTGGCGTACCTAAGTCTAGCCCAGTCCAGCCGCCATAAGGTTCCGTATAATCAAAAGACGTTTCAGTATTACCGTCGAATGCATTCGTATATTCGTGCGAGCCATCCTGTTGATAGCAACCGGGAGTACCAATAATTCTACCGCTTAATGGCAACAGTCCACCCGCTTCATAAAACTCTATTTCCGCCACATTACAATGCCCCTTTTCCGGTCCCATATAGCGGACATACCGACAAGGCGTCAATGAACGGGAATACGCCATTGTCCGCAACCGTTCGGGTTGCTTTTCTATCAGGAAAAGCACCTCTTTCTGACGAAAATCCGGATCATTGCTTCCTTCAAAAACACCTCCTATCATACGTTTCTGATACTTCTCATCTTGCCACAAAGGATATTTAGCAAACAGCGTTACATCCTGAACACTATCTGACGGAGCAAAAACATGAAATTCACCGGAAACAGTCATTTCAAAAGGATCAGTCCAGTAACGAAGTCTTCCCCGTTCGTAAGTTGCTATCCGCATGACGGGTTCTATCTGGACATCGTTAAAAGCAAGATGTTCACCATCAAATTCCGCCCATGCCACAGGCTCCCAATCCATGCGGCTACTGCCACAAAGATAAGCTATACGCGAATGGGGCTTTCCCGAATAAAGCATAGATGCAGGAATCTCCAGTTTCTTTTTGTATGTCTTTGCATAATCGGCTGTCACATCAACGATATGCGGATCTCGGAAGAAAGGTACAACAGCCGTATCCAAGCGTTGCATTTCCGCCTGCATAGCACGATTAAGACTGAACGTATTCCGATAAACCTTTATTTTCGAAGCCCCACACATCTTATCCTTACGGACTTCTTTTATCTTATCCGGATACTCTTGAAAATAAAGCGTACCATATTTATCTGTGAACGACACCCACTGGTGCCCATCATTCCCACCTCCATGAAGAGGCATAAAATCTATGGCACAAGGGATTCCCAACGCACGACAAACATAAACGACATAATCGGAAAGTTCACGACAACTGCCCGAAACGCTTTGAGCAATCTCCGGCCCTACATGAGGAAGTCCTTGCGGAACCGTAGTTGTAAAGAAGCGGCTACGTTTACGAAGAGAATCGCACAAACAACGGGCAGCAACAAGCGGATCTTCTATATCAAGAACCGTGGAAGCACGCAACGAATCAAGCAAAGGATTATACTTTCGATAAATGTCCTCACGCCAATAGCTTAATGTTTCATCACCAATCCGATAAGGAAGAATATACTCGCAAAAATCAGCAAAAGATACATTCTTCCCCCAAGGCTGTTCCTGCCAAACTTTAAATGCCCAGTCAATGTTATTACATAAATAAGCAGAATCGACTATCAAAACGTCTTTGCAATATTGCAAAGAATCTAAAGAGAACGGTCCATACATCCTTCTGATAGAATCCACCATTGCTTGTGGATATACCTTTTTACTCCGCGCTTCTTGCAAGAGAGTAAAGAAAGTGAGGTATTGTTCCAGCAGCTTACCTTTATAATAGGTATAAGATGGCATATTCTCTATCAGGAAACAAGCTGCCCTATATTTCAAGCTATCCGATGGATTGGATTGATAACGATGTAAAACCTTCTCAAGTTCAACACGATTTTCTCCAGCCTGTGACAAAGCTGCATCCAACGGAAGTACAATAGCAGTCTCCTCTTTCTTCTCTTGTGAACAAGAATAAAAAAGAGAACCGCCTATAATAACAAAAAGGCAAATAATAGGAATCAGCTTTGTCATTGCTTTCATAATATTATTTTTACACAAAGATACGAGCATAACAAATGCCATTCAAGAGAGCGTTACACTCCTATCCCTGTCATATAGGCATTTATCGGGCATATAGAGCCCTAAAAAAGTCATTTTATATATAAATTGTAACATTGATATATGAGTTATTGTAGTCATCAAACAGCTATTTGAACAAATTATTTCATTTTTTGAACAAAACGTTCCATCTAATTGCTGTAAAATCCCTTTCTTTGTTTTCCCAATTTAAATTATAAACAAGACATGAAAAGCGAGAACAAAAAACAGAGTAGCATATACGTAATTACACTGTTTGGAATATTATTGACCATATTCCTTATTTATAGTTGTAGCACCGATGAATACAACTATACAAATGAGACAGCAACAAAAGTAAACTCAATTGCCCAAACACGCAGCTTGGTCTCTCAAACTTGGAATACAGGAAATGTATTGATAGATTCCGTTGCCAATTCAGACGAGTTTTATGAATTTGAAAGATGTAGTGAACAATTAGCGGACAAGTTTAGTGCTTATACATCCAAACTAAATAATGAAGAATATGACAAACTCATGGAAAGTCTGAATGATGATGAGTATATGGAAGATTTCATCAAAAAAGCGAATCTGGAAGAAGAACTCCGACAAATGGATGAAGCTAAAAAAGGCTTGCTTGAACGTACGGTATTCTTAAGATTGAGTGAAGAGGAACGGTTGTTATTATTCAGGCAATATGCCAAAAGTCGTGGGCTAGCAAAAAGAAAGATATTAAAAACACGCAAAGAAGGAAATGGAAACAGTAAATGTGAAGAATTGAGACAAGCAGCATACGAACAAGCAAAAACGGAGTATGATAATGCCATAGCTACAAACTGTAAGGGCATGGGTCCTCTCTCACCATGTTACTTGAAAGAAACAGCAGTATATAAAGCAAATATAAGAATAGCAAATAAAGATTATGAGAATTGTATAAATAATCAATAACAATGATTCGCTATATTATACTTTATTGCAGTACATGCGCTGTCTGCATTACCATGTGTTATCTAGATCTTTTTATAGATAACATCAATTCTATTCTTCAACTGTTTCTCATCCATTTCTTCGATTTTCTTTCATGGATCATACTAACAATAGGCGCAATCAAATGTATGCCAGAAAAAGCATATTCTAATAAACGAGTATGGTTTTATTGTGCAGCGATGTCAGGAATGCTTGCAGCAATTAAGTCTTTCGTCAAACTAATAGAAATATTAGACACATAAAGATAAGAGAAGAGTTAATTAATCTCCAGTAAAAAAGCCTCCAATTCTTTATCTATAATCCCTAAACGTTTCCGGGCACGTGATCGCATAGTACGATAAGATCCGTCGCTTACACATAGAACTGACAAAATCTCTTCTTTTGTTTTATACATTCGGATCAATACGCATAACACAATATCTCGTGGAGGAAGCTGAAAGTTTTGCGACTTCAACCAACAAAAAAAGTCAGGATCTATCGTTCTACACCCTTCTACCAATGATAGATAGTCTTGGGCAGACAATTGAGCAATAGATTTATTCTCTATCAATTTACGAACTAAAGAAATACCTCTTTGGGTAGATAAAGGAGAAGCTAGCAATTGCTGTAACTTTTGAGATTGAATAATAGATTGTTGCCGTTCATTCTGCAATTTTTGATATAATAAAATCGAATACTTAATTATACCGGCTATCAATATGCCAACAACCACTAAAGTAGGAATTGTATAGGTAGACAATGCCGGTGCCACCTCCTGATGTATTTCTTTTGGCATAACGACATATATCTGATCTGCTGTAATTAAAAGAAAAGCAGCGATACACTGCCAGTCCGTTATTTCGGAAGGTATACCATGTGCCTCCCTCTCACGGAATGTCCACAATAATGCTCCCACAAAGAGTGTCAGCCACATTGAAAGATGTATGGAAGATGAAAACGCATCAACATACATTTCAGGGAAAAATGCCTGAAATATATAAGCAGCCAACAGAATCGCGCAACAAAGCAAGCCTCCCGACAGTAATTGTTTAAAAGAATAAATAGACTGTTTCATCATTCTCTTTATCTTGTGCTCTTGAATCACAAATATAAGAAAAAAGTATCTTTACATCATTAATCGACCTCTATATTTTTACCGAAAAACAAAAAAGCCCTATATTATCATACGAAATGATTACAGCCTTCACCGCTTCCACCTTCTTCCCGAAACCTCTGTCCAGAGCAGGAAAGCGGGTGAAAGCGACCATGCAAAAGCCCTTCTATCACGCTTTCACCACTTTCACCGACACACTTCAAATCGACGCTTACTCAAATCGTTTCCATTTACCGCCGAAGCACATCACGAGACACCCCGTAATAACCCGCTGCAGCCACATAAATCGGCTGCATACGTTTGCCGATATTTCGCAATTTACCTTCTTCCAGCAATCGCCGGAGATGACGATTCGCCGTAGTCCGTGTCATGCAGCATACTTCCTGAAAATCATAACGAAGCATTACATCATGATCGACAAAATATTCCTTCAACCGCATATCTATCTCTACCTCCGACAAGGATTCCGAATGGCGTGCATACTTGCTCCGGCTGACTTTAGCACCTACCAACTCCCCCCGCAAACGGGCATCAGGACGAAAACCGATTGTTTTCAACTCCATTTTCAACCATTTGTTCTTAGTGCTGCGAGTCACTTTTTGTGTACTCCGCAAGATTGGAGCAAAATAGCCAAGTCCTTCAATATGCACCTCACGCCCCTCGCGCAGTTCTTCACCACAAATCTGGGCAAGCATCTCGAACGCATTTTTTACATCACCTACGGAAAGCGAACTGCGTCCGTGAATCATCCGGCACAGTTTATCCGTTCCCACCTTACCATTCAAAAAAATGCGGGGATGCAAACCTTTCTCTTCCGAATCATCGGACTCACCGGGATTCTCATACCAATCGTAAAGTATAGCCATTAGTAGTTAACGTTTTGATAGTGAATATATTTCATGTAAAAACTTTAAGTTTATTATTAAACCACTACCGTGGTTCATTCAAATCACAGTCGTTATCCAATTAGATCACTCTTGTCATTTGATTGGACCACGAAAGTGAATCATCAATAACTCTTCGTCAAAGATACGATAAAAAATAGAGAAAAGGATGATAAGAAGCCGACTTCTTCAGATACGTAGAAATTAATATTTTTTCCGGAGAAATACTTGCAAACCGACCTCATCCTATAGTACATTCGCAGTATCAGCGCTGAACAATAAACCGATTTTAATCACTTTAAAACAGAAAAAATAATGAATGCAATAACATTGATATGGAGACAGGTATTGAAGGAACTAAAATTGTTCCAAATGAAGAAGAACAAAGAAGATGCAGCAGAGAAAACCGAGGAAGAGCAACTGAAAACGCCAGAATCAGAAGGTCATGAAGATATATATACTGCTCCCCTGCCAGACACTGCACCGCCTACTGGAAAAAAGAAAGAGACGGAACAAAAACAACCGGTCCGCCTGACGCAAGAAGTACGTACATTCCTGCAAAAACAGTATGATTTTCGTTACAACCTATTGACGGAAGAAACGGAATATCGTCCTGCCAACAAACGTGCCGTTCCTTTCGAACCTGTAAGTAAGCGGGAACTGAACACTTTCTGCATGGAAGCACACGACCAGGGCATATCCTGCTGGGATAAAGACTTGAGCCGTTACATTTATTCCACTTGTATTCCTGAATACCATCCTTTCCGACTTTACATGGAAGAACTGCCCGGCTGGGATGGGACAGACAGACTGGAAGCTTTGGCGCAGCGTGTCTCTGACAATCAGCTCTGGATAAAAAGCTTCCATACCTGGATGCTGGGACTCACCGCCCAATGGTTAGGCATGACGGGAATACATGCCAACAGCGTAGCCCCCATACTTGTCAGCAGCGAGCAGGGACGACAAAAATCCACATTTTGCAAGGCACTGATGCCGCCGGCACTGTCACGTTATTACATGGACAACCTGAAACTGTCTGCACAAGGAAAACCGGAAAGGTTACTTGCCGAAATGGGACTCCTGAACATGGATGAATTTGACAAATACGGAACGCAGCAAATGCCATTATTGAAGAATCTGATGCAAATGGCAAACCTGAATATCTGCAAAGCTTATCAAAAGAATTTCCGCAACTTGCCGCGCATCGCTTCTTTCATCGGTACAAGCAACCGTTTTGACTTGCTCACCGATCCCACCGGTAGCCGGCGATTCATCTGCATTGAAGCAGAACATCTGATCGACTGCGAAGGTATCATGCACGATCAGATCTATGCCCAACTGAAAGCTGAACTGCTCTCCGGCATCCGCTATTGGTTCACAAAAGAAGAGGAACGGGAACTGCAACGCCACAATGCTGCTTTTTATCATCCGTGTCCGGCAGAGGAAGTCTTTCATGCCTGCTTCCGGATAGCTAAAGATGATGAAGAGGGAAGCGAACGGCTCTCGGCTTCGGACATATTCAGGAGACTGAAGATGTATAACCCCGCTGCCATGCGTGGAAGTAATCCGGCTACGTTCGCGCAAGTTTTGCTTGCGGCAGGGGTCACCCGCAAACATACCAAATATGGGAACGTGTATTTGGTGAAACCGATGAAAGCGGCATAAAGCTCCAAACAGAGGGAGGGTTCACCCGTAAGAAGCTGGGGAAAAACTGTTTACAAAGGGGTGAAAGAGGTGAAAAGAGAAAGAGGATATTAAGAGGGAAATAAGCTATAAACAATAAGATTTTGAATAGATAATCAAGTTTTTCCTGATTTTCTATTCAAAATCTTATTGTTTCCGGATATTTATCCTACTATCCATTTACTGCCCGGTATAAACGAGATTATCTTAGTTGTTACAAAACAACAGATAAACGTAACCACTGCGATACATGGTATAGCGGCAACAGTGGGAAGCGCCAATGTATCTTTGAACACAGTCACCCACAGTCCGAGCCAGAATATGTGCATAAGGTACATACCATAACTAAGTTTCGATGTTTCCGTCACTAGCGTCGGAGCTTTCGGACGTTTGATACATGTAAACATAAGGAATGTACCCGTTGTGAGAAGCACACAGTTAATAGTACAGAAAGCCCATCCTATTTCTATTACAGGGGTGGAATGGAGTTCGCCGGGTATAGCCTGAACATAGAATGAATAAATAGTCCATACAGCACCGATCACCATTAAAATAGTTCCTATAATAAAACGTTTGGAACGGTTCCATGTAAGGTGTACACGAATGTAGTGTGCCAGAACGAGATAGCCCAGATAACCGGAGAAGTACCACAACATGTGGTATTCATTCCAGAAACATTGTCCCCACACTTCACCGCACCAACGGTTGAGATAGGGCATACAGGTTGACAACACGAACAGCCCTATAAAGAAACGTTCTTCTTTAGCCGTGGCTTTTCTCAACCAGGGGGATATAATTGGGATAAACAAATAAAGGCTTATCAGAGGATACATAAACCACAAGTGTCCGGCTAGCGTCGGGAAATTCAGGAATATCCGCGACAAGTCCTTCATAGATGTTTCTCCGTCTATCTGTCCCCACAACATAGGTAGAGTGCTGTACAGTATCATGAATATGAAAAACGGTGGAAGGATGCGAAGACAGCGCTGGCGATAGAATTGCCACATAGACTGCTCTTCCTTCATCGGTGCAAGCAGGAAGGCAGAGACTATCATGAACAGGGGTACTGCCATACGTGAAAAACCGTCGTACACTGATACCCATAACCGGTCTACTTCATTTGCCAAAAAAGACTGCGGCCCTGCCATATCAGTGGCTCCGGGAGCACAGTAGAAGTTTTCACTGGCATGAACAAGGATGACGAGAAAGCATGCAAACACACGGATGTAATCTAAAAAAACAATACGTTTCATTTATTCTAAGTTTTCTAGTTATTAATTTATTCTTTTGTGTTCGGGAACGCAGAGATTCTCAACCGTGCCGCACCCATGGGGATCAATGTTATTTCTTCTTTATCACCTTTCACCGCATCTTCTTCCGGCAATACGCCACACAGTCCTGTTTCGTCTATCTTCCATTCAGGTACCGGACGACCGATAGCTTTTACTTCTAAAGGTACACTGGCTACTGTGAAAGGATAGTTGTCAGTCGGCCAGGATTTACGGATTACCTTGAAATTCTTCAAAGGTTCTTTCTTATCCAATACCAATGAATAATTCCAGGGGCTATCCGGATAGATTTCAGTAGTAGGCCATTTTTTCGAATCAGCACCTTTCTGCCATTTTGAATCACCGATAGCTGTCTCCCGACTGTCTTTCTCTACATATTTCTCTGCAATCTTAAGAGACAAAGTCAAAGGTCCGTAATCTACGCTTATGCTGTTTTTATTAACCTGCCAGGTACGCATAGACAAAGACATCGGAAGAGTCAATTCCACACGATCACCATTCGCCCACTCACGATTGATGCAAAGATATTTTCCCGCTACAGGAGCTGCACTTACCTTCTTGCCATTCACCCGCACTTCCGCCTTTTGAGTCCATGAAGGAATACGGAGATAGAACGGAAAAGCGACCTTTTCACCGGTAGAAACAGTAAAGGCAATAGCTTCTTCAAAAGGATAATTTGTCTCTTCGTGAAGAGTGATTTCCTTGCCGTCACCCACTTTCACTGTAGCTTTGCAAGCTGCATAAATAGCTATTGCCACTCCGTTGTCGGGAGTTGCCAATACCAGATGTTCGGTGAAGTAAGGCCAGCCTTGTGCATGGTTGTGTTGGCAGCAACGACTACTGAAAGGATTCATCGAAAGGAACGGGCCACGATTGTCAATGCCCGGATGATGATTCTTCGAATCACTGATGGCATGGTTCGGACAAGTGATATAACGCAATGCCTTGAAATCGGGCATCACGGCAGCCGGATAAGAGTTGAACGCTACTTCCTCACAGTGTTCCGCCCACATGGGATCTCCTGTCATGCAAAGCATGATTTCATCGGAAGCCATTTGTTCTACCAAGCCGCAGGTTTCCACTCCCTGTCGAGGATCAATATATCCCAGACGGGCATTTTCGTCCGCACCGAACATACCTCCGGGAACCTGACCAAAAGTACGCCGAATCAGATGATGGACATTATAAGAGGCTTTCAGCATCGCTGAATCTCCGGTCTGCATATAATAAGTGGCAGGTTCACGGAAACATTGGGCGATATTTACATTGTGCCAGTTAGGTAAGGAGGTGGATTTCGTCCAGTCGGCTGTGTTACGGTGAATCTTCTCGGCTAATTCGAGTAGGAAAGCATCCCCGGTATGGTTGTAAAGCCAGTAGATACTGATGATGTTATCACCGCCACGGCTTTTCTCCCAATAATCTTCCAGAAGCTGGTCGTCGGGAACGGTCATCTGCCACTTGAAGTAATTCGTCATCAGGTCAATGACACGCTGATCCTGAGAATACTCATAATAAGATTGTAGACACCAGAGCATAATCATCTGTGCCCAAAGTTCGCGTTTCCCGTTACGTTCATTGACCGGACCGAAATAGCCATCCGGCTGGCAACTGGCAAATACACCTTCAATCCAATATTTGGTTTCTTCAATCATCTTCGGATCATTCAGGATATATGCTAGATTGCCATACCCTTTGAGCCAGTAAGGAACTTCCTCCCAACCGTGATCGCCACCGGTTGTCAACCAGGCATTATTATCCTTTTCCAGCCAGGCGCTGATCTCCCCCAAATGTCCGGTCAGACCGTCGCGCTGCAATTCGAGATACTTCTTCACCCAGCCTTCGGGCTGAATACTGCCTACCGGCAACTTTATAAAATTCAACGGTCGAAGCGGAGCGCGATACCCGATGTAATTGGTATTGACGGACTGTATGTCCGGTCGGTCCACTACTGTCACCGTACCACTGGAGGAAGCAGACGCACAAGCTGTAACCACCACTCCAAGCACTATCGATGCAAAAAGTCCTTTAGTTTTATTTTTTTTCATTTCGTCTATTCTACTACTTCCGGAAATCATCCTAATTTCCCTATGAACCCAATTGAGCACTAACAAATTACATTAAAATAAAGAACGGATAATCTCTAATCAGACAACCCGTTCTTCAATGGCATGAACTGCCTTTATAACCTATTTATCAACAGAGAATTTGAAGATACATTGGCTTGTATACTTTTCGCCCGGGCGAAGTACAGCCGACGGCCATTCCGCTTTGTTCGGAGTATCCGGATATTTCTGTGTTTCGAGACATACGGAAGCACGTTGGTTGTAAGTAATGCCTTTCTTTCCTGTCAGTGAACCATCGAGGAAATTACCTGCATATACCTGAATACCCGGTTCATTAGTATAAACGTCGAGTACGATACCAGTCTTCGGTGATTTCAAAGAAGCGCATTTACGGGTTACGTCGCCTTTCGTGTTCAATACCCAGTTGTGATCGTAACCATTGCCATTTTTCAGCTGTACGAAATCATAGTCGTTGATACGTTCGCCTACCGGAGTCGGGGTGCGGAAATCCATCGGAGTTCCTTCTACCGGAACGATCTCGCCAGTTGTCATGAAGGTACTGTCCACCGGAGTATAATAGTCCGCATCCACCATCAACAAATGACCGGAGTTGTTGCCGGCATCGCCTTCAAGATTAAAATAAGAGTGGTTGGTCATATTTACAATCGTCGGTTTGTCTGTTTCCGCTTCGTATTGAATATCGATGGCATTATCGTCCGTCAGTTTCATCAACACTTTACAAGTGATGTTTCCCGGAAAACCTTCTTCACCGTCTTCTGCACGGTAAGTCAACTGCAATTCCTGCGGATTCAGCAATTCGGCATCAAACACCCGGTATTGGAATCCTTGCGGTCCGCCGTGCAGACAATGACCGTAGTTATTGCGGGGAAGCTGATATTCTACACTATCCAAAGTGAACTGTCCCTGATTGATACGATTGGCATAACGTCCGATAGTGGCACCGAAATCCGAAGGCTTGCTGATATAGTCCTGAATAGAATCGAAACCGAGAACAACGTCACGCATCTGTCCGTCTTTGTCGGGAACCATCACTGAAACAATACGTCCACCGAAGTTCGTGATACAAACTTCCATGTTGTTCTTGTTACGCAAAGTGAACAAATCAGTCTTCTTTCCATCTACTTCTGTCTGGAATTTACTCTGCAATAAACCGGAATCTGTAGCCTTTTCAGCTTTCGGAGTACAAGCTGCCATTAAAAGGGCGGCAACTGCCCATACACATAACTTTTTCATGATACAATTGGTTTTTAACTATTAGTTTTCAGCTATTCATATTTAGATGCAGACGACGCGGATAACACGTTTTTTCTGATTTTGCACCAGAAAAAGAACCGCATCATCCGCGTTATCCGCGTTCAATTTACTATGTCAGCATATTACTGTATACTATTCAATAAATCTACCTTTCCTTCATTAACCAACTTCAAAATCAACTCACCGAAAAGAGTATTCTGCCAGGCAAACCATGCACGGGTAAAATTCTTCGGATTATCCTTATGGAAAGATTCGTGCATAAAACCGGTACCGGCATCGGTGTCCATCAACATCTTGATACAGGTTTTGATTTCGGCATCATTCTGACTTGTGAAGGCTTTCATCATAATACTCATCGGCCACACCATATCATAACCGATATGCGGTCCGCCGATTCCTTCGCCTGCCTTGCCTTTAAAGAAGTAAGGATTGTCCTCACTCCATACAAAACGGCGGGTATTCTGATAAATCGGATCGTTTACATTCACATCACCCAAATAAGGCATCGCAAGCAAACTCGGCACATTGGCATCGTCCATCAGATGATGATTTCCAAAACCATCTACCTCGAAGGCATAGATTTTACCATATTTAGGATGATTATACACCGCATATTTCTTCAATGCTGTTTCCACTTCCTGCGCCAGGTTCTTACATTCTTTGGACAAAGCTGTCTTCTTGTTTACCTTCTCCAAAATCTCGGCTGCCTTACGCAAAGAAGATACGGCAAAGAAATTGGAAGGAACCAGGAATTGAAGCGTAGTAGCATCGTCCGAAGGACGGAAACTGGAAACAATCAAACCGACTGGTTTCACCGGTGCTCCCAGACCGTCATTGCTCACAGTATCCAGTGCACGTTCCGTCTTACGTTGGAATTTATAAGGACCTACTCCGTCTTTGCGTTGTTGCTCTTTGAATGTTTTCAGTACATTAGTGATTGCCTGAATCCATTCTTCGTTAAATATGCTCGCATCTCCGGTAGTCTTCCAGTAATGATAGGCCAAGCGCAACGGATAACACAAAGAGTCTATTTCCCATTTACGTTCGTGCAACTCCGGTTTCATGTCCGTAAGGTCACTCATCCAATGACCGTCAGGAATAGCGCCGTCATTAAAAGCATTCGCGTACGGATCGATATTGATACATTTGAACTGGCGGAGAATAACACCTGCCAGCATTTCTTTCAGTTCGGGATCCGAATTAGCTAATTGCACGTAAGGCCATACCTGTGCACCGGAGTCACGCAGCCACATGGCGTGAATATCGCCCGTATATACGAACGTATCCGGTTTGCCATCGCTTCCTTTACGGAAATGTACGGTTGTATCCAGTGTATTCGGGAAACAGTTGGTAAACATCCATGCCAACTTCGCATTCTTCAAAAGTTTCTGTACACGGAGAATCTCCTTCTCTACCGCATTGGAACGGAACAAACGATTGGATATTTCCGGGCGGTTATCTTTCTGAATAGCATCCGCCAGACATACATGCATTTCCGTCATACGGTTGGAGGCTTGCAGCTCCCCGCCACAGAGAAGCATACCTGCCAGCATACCTGCGCTGATATATTTGATCTGTTTCTTCATGATTACTTCTTCTTTTTAAATTCGTTAGAGAAAGAATAAGGGAAATCGGTCTCTTTGGTACCACGTTGCTGATTGGGTTTCGCATCCATCTTGAAAGAAATGCTAGCGCCATTCAACAAATCCTGATGAGTCAGATAGTTTTTGGTATATTCTTTACCGTTCAATTTCATCGACGAAATGTAACGTTTATCGTCTCCGTTATTCGGAGCAGAGATAGTCACCGTCTTTCCGTTTTCCAGATGCAACTTCATCTCCTTGAAGTAGGGAGTACCCAAAACATATTCATCCGTACCCGGACATACCGGATAGAATCCCATTGCCGAGAATACATACCAGGCAGAAGTCTGGCCGTTGTCCTCATCACCGCAATAACCGTCGGGAGCAGGGGTATAAAGTTTGTCCATCACTTCACGAATCCAATGTTGCGCTTTCCAGGGTTGGCCGGAATAGTTGTACATATAAAGCATGTGCTGAATCGGCTGGTTGCCATGTGCATAGTTACCCATATTCATAATCTGCATTTCACGGATTTCATGAATAACGGCTCCATAATAACTTTCATCAAAAATCGGAGGCAGGATAAATACAGAATCCATCATCTGGTTGAATCCGTCTTTACCTCCCATCAGGTCAATCAGACCTTGAGGATCATGGAATACCGACCAGGTATAATGCCAACTATTACCTTCCGTAAAGGCATCCCCCCACTTCAACGGATTGAACGGAGACTGGAACGTACCGTCTTCATTCTTGCCACGCATCAACTTATGTTTAGGGTCATAGAGATTCTTATAATTCATTGCACGCTTTGCAAAGATTTCAATCTCTTTTTTCGGTTTCTTCAAGGCTTTGCCCAATTGATAGATACACCAGTCATCGTATGCATATTCCAGTGTACGGGCTGCATTCTCGTTAATACCTACATTATAAGGCACATATCCCAATTTATTATAATACTCATGTCCTAATCGTCCGGTAGAACGAACATTCGGATGCACTGCGTTCGCTCCATGTTTCACGGCTTCCCACAATGTCTCGATATCGTATCCTTTCAATCCTTTCAGGTAAGCATCGGCAACTACGGAAGCAGAGTTGTTTCCAACCATACAACCTCTGTGTCCCGGACTTGCCCATTCCGGCAGGAATCCGCTTTCTTTATAAGTGTTCACCAATCCTTCCTGCATCTTCGTATTCATGGATGGATACATCAGGTTAAGGAATGGGAAAAGACAACGGAACGTATCCCAGAAACCGGTATCGGTAAACATATAGCCCGGAAGCACTTCGCCATTATAAGGACTGTAGTGCATCACGTCTCCTTTGGCATCTATCTCGTAGAAACTTCTGGGAAATAATACTGAACGATACAGACAAGAGTAGAAGGTACGCAAATGATCGATATCATCGTCTTTCACTTCAATACGTCCTAAAACATCGTTCCATACCTTGCGGCCTTTCGCTGCAATCTGTTCAACATTGTCCGTACCCAGCTCTTTCAAGTTCAGTTCCGCCTGTTCAGGGCTGATAAAAGAGGAAGCTACACGCACATTTACCTGTTCGCCCTTGCGGGTTTTGAAACCGATCAGTGCACCGGCATGATTGTCTGTCGCTTCCAGTTTGTTGGTGTCAATCACACCACTGGCTACGGCAGCCGTATAAGTAAACGGTTTGTCGAATACTAGTACAAAATAGTTCTTAAAGTTGGCAGGAACACCACCGCTGTTTTTAGTGGTATAACCGATAATCTTGTTCTCCGAAGGGATTACTTTCACAAACGAACCTTTATCAAAGGCGTCTACCACTACATAAGAGTGGTCGTTTTCGGGGAAAGTGAAACGGAAAGCAGCCGCTCTCTCTGTCGGAGCAATTTCGGTCACTACATCATGATCGGCAAGATATACTTTATAATAATAAGGAGTAGCCGTTTCAGCTTTATGAGAGAACCAACTGGCACGCTCATCCTGATTAAATACTGCCTTACCGGTTACCGGCATGATGGCAAATTGACCGTAATCATTGATCCAGGGACTTGGCTGATGGGTTTGTTTGAATCCTCTGATCTTGTCAGCGTCATACGTATAGGCCCATCCATCACCCATTTTACCAGTCTGCGGAACCCAAAAGTTCATTCCCCAAGGCAGCGCAATGGCAGGGTAAGTATTTCCGGTAGATAATGCGTGCTTTGACTGCGTACCAACCAGCGGACTAACATAGTCCACCGGTCCGGTAATTGTTTTTGCAGTCATAGCCCATGCACTAAGTAACGTAAAAGCGAATAGAGCTAGTTTCTTCATGGTATTTTTGTTTTATTTAATCAGTTTTCCTTCAAGCATTTTGATATAATATCCACCTACAACGGAACGTGCCTGGAAGCCTCTTTGATTCGGTTCGTCTGTAAATACCCAGTCGGACATCGGAACACGGTTAGGTGTAACGTTCATAAACAGATATACGGGTTCGATAAATTTCTCAAAGGTAGCTTTGTCATTTGCCAATGTAGCTGTCCACATGATCCAGTCGGTCTTTGTGTATGTTTCACGGTTATCCAACGGAAGACCATATTTATTTTGCTTCGAAAGATAGTAAGCTATTTCCGTTTCTGCAACATTTTTAGGGAAGATTTGCAGATTCAACAGTTTATCCCACACCAAGTTATACTTCTGGCTCCATGTTCCCGGTTTGTCAAATGTAAGACGATAGTGGTCACCATCATCAGCCATTTTCACCCATTCGGCAGCCATTTCTTTCGCTTTCTGTGTGTACTTTTCAGCCACGTCTTTTTTGCCCAGCATATCTGCCAGATAACCGTATGAAGCAACACCCATGATTGCTTTGATAGAAAGGTTGGCATTGTGTGCAAAGTGACCTGCAAAGTCATCGGTACAAAGTTGGTTGGCCGGATCAAGTCCGTTCTCTACCAGATAGTCTGTCCACGTAGTCAGGGTTTCCCAGTGTTTCTGTGCGTAATCTGCATTACCTTCTACCTTTGCAATGGCAGCAGCCAATACTACCATATTACCCGATTCTTCTACCGGCATATCACCGCCATAAGTCTGGCCGTTAGCCAATGGATAAGTACCGACATCATGTGCAGCAAATGGTTTCGCCCATTTTCCGCTTTCGCTATAATAGAAGATATGGTTCATGGTAGCCTTCACCAATTCCGGATTGTAGTATAAAAGCAACGGAGCTCCCGGATAAGTCAGGTCGACTGTTCCGATGGAACCATTACTGAAGTTCTCCTTAGAAAGGAATACCAAGTCGCCGTTCGGAGCCTGTACCAATTTGTGTGCAGCCAATGCCTGACGATAAGCCAATGCACAAAGTTCGGCATATTTACGTCCACCGGCAGCAGTAGCTTCTTCCATCAGCTTCTTGTCGAAAGCAGCGCTGTTCTTCATTTGTGTCTTGTATTCTTTCTCCGCTTTCTGGAATTGGGAAACAATCGTTTCATTGCCCTCACGGTTCCAGTAAGGACGCAGGTTATCACCAAAGTATTGGATAGAATAAATATCATCATATCCGATCAACAGGTGGCCATCAGCTTTTTGTGTTTCGCCCAATGAACGTACCAAAGCCAGTTTATCATAACCGTTTGTGGTAGGAGCTTCCAGTTTATTGGCTACGAAATTCTTGCGCAGCTCTCTGCCGTCACCGATTGCATAAGTACTGTTTTCCTTTTCAGTTGCCAGATAGAAATGTCCCCAGTCGATACGAACATCATCACCCTTTTTCTTCAGAATATCCTGATTGCGGCTTCCGGTACGAAGGAATAACAAATCGCCGTCAGTAAAGCTGTCGGCAACAGATTCCTGGTGAGGTTGGTCGATTGCCCATTGCGGAGATGCTTCGAAATACAGTTCAACCTGATGTTTCTTTCCGTCATTGGAGGCTACTTCATAAGAGATATAGTTGACAGGACGTGACAACAAGTCCAGATTATCCATGAACATAGGAGCGGTAAATGTCAGTTTCAAATCTACCGGACCACAAGTAAATGTATAATAAGTCTGCATGGGTTGTACATCTACAGAAGTTTGTTGCGCTGTTTGATGGAAAGAACGGTAACCGTCCAGTTCTACCAGCAATCCGAAATCCAACAGTCCGTTTCCTACCCGGTTATGACAATAACCTGCAATCAGATTTTCACCCGGTTTCAAAGAAGCTACTACTTCTTCCGACAGTTTCACCCGTTCGTTCTTTTTACAAGCATTGCCTGTATCCACTACCTTGATGCCGTTGATATAAATAATAGCATCATCGTCATGAGAGAATTCAAGATATACATTCTTTCCTGTCAAGTCTTCCTGAATATCAGCTACCCGGCGTACCCAGATAAATTCTTCACCCCATTGAGTCTTTGCTGTATGTTCATTCTCCATGGTTCCGAAGGCAGCTTCGCCTTCTTTCCAGGCTTTATCATTGAATCCGGCATTCTGCCATCCGTCAGCAGGCTGTTGAGTGGTATACTTTCCTGTCCAGCTACCTTGTTCGGATGTCTTTACCAAAGGACGTAGTTCCAGTTCTTCCGTTCCCATGAAACGGTAGGTTTGTCCGTCTACTTTTGCAACACCAAGTAAAGAAAAATCCTTGCCTGTCCAATGTTTTACAGGACTGTCGTATAGATTGTCCGTAGTAGACCATGCACTAGTATAAGGATCAATTGTCACCAGCGGATATGCCGGAGCACGTAATTCATTCTTCTCGTGCTGTTCTACCTGGGTCTCACAGCTACAAAATACAGAAGCTGTTCCCAGTAACAGCATCATCAGTTGTTGTTTCATAATTTAAATCACCTGTTTATTTAATCTATTTTACGCAAATTCCGTCGTTTTCTATTTATTTCTTAGCCGGAAACAAAAGCATCAATGCCGGTATACCGGAAGCAGAATAACTGTCGATTTCCGCACCTTCCGGCAACTTTTTATAGTATTCGCCTCCACATACGTTCCGTGTCTTATCTCTGTTTGCCCAACCTGTTTTGATGGTACGTTTCAGGAACGGGAGATATTGGGTTTGTCCGCAATCATACACCAACCATGCCATATATTCCGCAAAGATGGCAGTATAGATACCCTGTTCAATACCACCTTCGAAAGGTAGCACTTTATGTTCTGCAGACATATCTTTCACTGTATAGTCTGCTGCCAGAATAGCATTGTCCAGATAACGTTTCTCTCCGGTCGCCTTATAAAGCAGTATGGACGCTCCGATAAAGGTTGCCTGGTTGTATACATGTGCTTTCCATGCGGGATTGCCATTTCCATGACGGCTATCGGCAATCTTTCCTGTTGCTTTATCCAAGAGATTTTCCACTCCCCATTCATAGATTTCTTTACCTTTGGCAAGATATTGAGCTTTCGTCTGATAATCCGGCCGTTTGTCGGTCGATTCTTTTCTATTTTCAGGCACGTTATTGTAGAGGGTTAATGCTGCAACAACTGTCGGAAAGTTGATACATGCCATCTTTCCATCACCGAATTTATTCGGTTTCGGATTTTGAATGGGTTGCCATTGCCAAAACATACCTCCGTTTTCTTTGTCATACGAGCCGGTATCACCGACTTTTTCCGAGCCATACCATACCCGTTTGAAACTAGCTTCCGAGAGTTTCAGATATTCATCCACTCCAAAAAGTTCGTAGCCGCGTGCTAGGCTGATAGTCCACCACATGATGTCATCGTAGATGAACCAGCCGGTATTTTCATTGTTATCATCAAAATCGAACTGGCAATATTGCGCTTTGTTCCCTGCGAATATTTTCTCGCAGAGTGTTTTATAATAACTTGTCTTCTTTCTGTCTTTCTGTGCCTTTGCCAGTTTATAGGCATTCATTGCCATATCCCAATAAATAGGCTGACACCAGATAGCCGCTGCTCCATTGCCACGGTCAACAGCACTTGGATAGGACGAATTTGTCTTGTAAATATATTTATTGGAGTCTAGTAGTGTATTATTAAATCCTTCATAAGCTGCCCATACATCTTCGTTCGTATACACATGCTTCTTCTGGTTTGCTTTTCCTAAATTACCGACTGCCCATGTGGTAGTTGATACTCCCAATAGTAGTGTCAGAGCCAAAAGAATTTTGCTTTTCATGATAGTTTATAAGTTTATAGTATTTTTCCTGTTACAAAGATTGCAGAAATAGCTGAAAAAAAACGATAATATTTATTCAATAAAGAACAAATACAGACCAAAACACTTTTCTACAATAAAAATAAAGGATTAATAAAGGGTTATTGGAGAATAATTTCCCCTCACTCTGTCCTTATGACAGAGATAAGGGGAATATTTAATCTACCTATTGAAAACTCATTCCGGTAAACAATTATTTGTTATCTGTAATATCTGTGGATTCAATCCATTGCCAGTTATCACCAACCAATGTTGCCGTATGGCCTTTCAAACCTGTTATTGTGCTGGTAGCACTTTGAGTAGGCTGATCACCTTTCACTTCAAAATCCCAGGCTTCTACCAAATTCGGATTATCGGCACTTACACCTTCTTCATTACCCATATAAGAAGCATATACCTGATTTTCTGTCCGATTTGTTTTCCAGATACGTATCTTCTTTATGTAACCGGAGAACCATTCGTTACGATTTCCATTTTTGTCCATCATACAGAATCCCGTCATGCGAATCTGATTGGCTATGGATTGTTCATTGATATACGTTCTCCAAGACTCACCCACACGAATAGGATCTCCTTGCCTCGTACCGTCAATCATGGAATAACACTTCACATCTGTCGGAGTATCAAATCCCGGCAATCCCTTATCCCTGAACAGGAATGCATAATGCGTCCAACGATCTTTGGTCCAGTTGTCCGACTTTTTCCATCCCGGTTCCCATTCTTGTGGATTTGTATGATTATTATCTTGCCAGTGAGCAACCATTGTTCTCAACAATCCCTTCGTACGATCCTGGGCACGCCATCCGCTCCAATAAGGATCGTTTGTCATGGTAGAAAGGAAAGTACAGTTGTCTTCTCCCTGTTTATTGCAATATTCTTTGATATTCACCCAAAGTTCAATCGTAAATGCCTGATTGTCATCCTCTCCAAACTTCACATAATCCTCACTATAACCAAAGTCTATATAGGAACCGGCATTTCCATCTACAAACAGATTCCAGGTAATCTGACTGTTATCCGGCCATGCAGAATCTTCGACTTCTTCTACTTTCTTATCGGCAGCAGCAATAGCCTCATCATAAATCTCCTGCGTCATATCTGTGATGGAACCGGATTTGATTCTTTCAGCCAGACTTTCCAAGTCTTTAGCTGCACTCTCCAAAACCGACTTATTTTCTACCGGATATTGTCCCTGATGATTTCCCCACTTCGTTTCATCATTAACGATTGCAAGTATTTCATCTGCCTTAGCCAGTAAATTATTGATATATTGCTGTGCTTCCGGAGACAGATTATAATATTTTGAATTTTTAAACTCGTCAATCGCTTGATTTACCTTTGCTACAGCAGCTTCCAAAGTTGTTTCATCCAATTCCTCACCAGCTTCTACCCGTGTTATCAGTGCATCCAACTCGGTAATAGCAGCATTTAATATATCCTTTCCGGTTTCAGGATATGTTCCGGGAGCAGTTCCGTAGGTTGAATTCTTCAATAAATAGTTCAATGACGCACGACTTTCCTGTAAGATACTTAATTGTGTATCTGTTATATACTCGTCTTCAATATCGTCACAAGCGGTAAATATCCCTGCCAGACTAGAAATCAGGAGGAAAGAGAGGAGCATTGCTCCCTCTCTCCATTTATTAGTTAAACATTTCATGTTTTTCATCGTTTTTACATTATTATTCAACAATACGTTGCCACTCGTAAGTACCGATAATCTTAGCAGTATGACGACCTGTCAGGTCTATTACTTCATTACCCGAACCGGAAGGTTTGGTCATGAAATCCCATGCTGCCGCCAAATCTGCTTCTTTACCCGTCACTTCAGCCGTTCCGTTATAAGAATTCTGAACATATTCGTTATCCTTTGCGCTCTTCCAGATACGGATTTTCTTCATATAACCGGCAAAGCCTTCTTCAAACAGATTATCACTGGTACGCATATAACGTCCGAAAGCAGTCATCGGGGCATTATAGTTGGCATAGTTGCTTGAATTATAGAATCTGCTACCCACGCTTCCTTCGGTTGTTTTCACTTCTCCGTTCACATATAATTTCGCACGAAGCTCCGGACTGCCCGGCAAGCCTTTATCACTGTACACAAACAAGAAATGTTGCCATTCTCCATCTTCCGGTGCCTTTAGTGACGGTTCACAGATATTTCCTCCTGTTTCGCCCCAAGTTGCACGATAAATACCACCGTCTGCATTACGCCAGTACATCATCCAGCCATTACGCCATCCGTCACCGCCCATGTAAGTTGACAGGAACACATTCTGGTCTTTTCCACCACCTTTGGTTACTTTCACCCAAAACTCAACAGTAAAGGCTTGATTTCCTTCGGTTCCGAAATTGACATATTCTTCGCTACGTCCGAAATCGATATAAGAACCACCATCACCACGTCCGTCCACAAACAGTTCAGCCGGTGTTGTTTCAGCATCTTCTGTACGGATCGTACTCTTGAACTGTTCTATAGACGCCTTGGCTTCTGCCACATAGCGTTGTTTCTCACTTTCCGACGGAGAGGGTTGCTGATATTTGATTAAAAGTACCGCACGATTGGCATCATCTATCGCATCTGTCAGAATTGCCCGGCTTTCGGTGGGGTACTGTCCTTTCTTATCTCCGTAGTCTGAATTTTGCTGCAAATCGGTCATTTCAGCAATCAATGCATCCAGTTGGTCGATATAGGTATCTTCTATTTCAGGAGCCGCAGTATACTCGTCATGCGTTTCTTCAGAACAAGCCGCCAATTGAAGTGTCAGTACCATGCATAACACATAATACCACATTTTCCAATTTGAATATTTCGTATTCATTATTCTTCTTTTTTATGGGTTACAATTATTTATCTGCCGGAAACAACAACATCAATGCCGGTATTCCGGATGCACTATAGCTGTCAATAGTAGCACCTTCTATCTGTGCCTTATGATATTCGCCACCACACAAATTACGTGTCTGGTCGCGATTAGCCCAGCCGTAATTAATGTTACGTTTCAAGAACGGTACGTACTGGGTCTGGCCACAATCATTTACCAGCATGGCCATGTATTCCGCAAAGATAGCGGTATAAATACCCTGTTCCACGCCACTCTCGAACGGCAGTAAATCGTACGTTTCGGACATGGTATTCATTGTATAGTCAGCTCCTAAAATTGCATTGTCCAAATATGTTTTCTCACCGGTAGCTTTATAAAGCAATAATGAAGCTCCGATAAAAGTGGCCTGATTGTATACATGGTCCGACCATGCCGGATTGCCTTCACCATGCTTGCTGTCGGCAACCTCTCCGGTATTGCTGTCTACCAGATTCTTCACAGCCCATTCATAGATTTCTTTTCCTTTTGCCAGATAAGCTTCCTTCGTTTCATAATGCGGACGGGTAAAATCACCGTACTTATTACTCCAGCTTTCCGGATTCGGATCAGCCACACGATCGGTAGGAACGTTATTGTAAAGGGTCAATGCAGCTACCACAGTCGGGAAATTAATACAAGCCATCTTACCATCACCGGCAGCATTTTCATTCGGATTGCCGATAGGCTGCCATTGCCAGAACATACCTCCACCCAAATTCTTTTCAGGATCTGCATAAGAACCCGTATCACCTACGCGGGGAGAACCGTACCATACACGTGCAAAACTTGCTTCTGCCAGACTGCGATACTCTTCCACTTTAAATAATTCGTAAGCACGTGCCAAAGTAATGGTCCACCACTGTATATCATCATAGATAAACCAGCCGGTATTCTCATTATTATTGTCGAAATCAAAGTTTACATAATGTGCTTTATTTCCGGCAAACAAATCATCACACAACTGCTTGTATTTGTTTTCTCTTTCCGTATCCCCTTCCGCTTTTGCACGTTTATATGCGTTCATGGCCATATCCCAATAGATCGGTTGGCACCAGATAGCGGCAGCTCCGTTATTACGGTCGGTAGCAGCAGTATAAGCGGTACTTGTTTTATAAATATTCTTATCGGGATCCAGCAAGTTATCATTAAATGCTTCATAGGCAGTCCAGGTATCCGCATTGGTATACTCCGGTACAATCTCGTAATCCGGGGTATATGGCTTTGCCTGTTTATCCTCATTGCAAGAGGACATACAAAGGGCACCGGACATGAGACAAACTGCAGAGAAAATATATTGTTTCATCATAATTTCTATTTTATAATCAGTATTTAGAATCCTGTATTCTGAACCAAGTTTTTATCAATATCAATTTCGCCCTGTGGTATGGGGAAGAAGTACTGACGGTCAAAAATACGCTTCACAATCTCCGTACGTTTGAAGAATTCATTTCCGTCATAATTGACATTCATACCGTGAATTGCTTTGTTGAAATACTCATTTACCAATCCCCAGCGACGTACATCAAAATAACGGCAGTTTTCGAAACTCAACTCAATGCGTTTCTCCTTACGAATCAGCTCCATGACTTCTTCCGTTGTAGTCGGTTTAGGCAAATTGACTGTTTCACCGTATCCCGGAATACCCGCACGCTTACGGATCATGTTCATATACGTCCAGATGTCTTCATGAGTCGGGCTGACATGCGCAAGCGCTTCGATATAGTCAAAATAAATATTAGTCAGACGCAAGAGCACACAAACCAAGTTCTGGTTACGATCGCCGGAATCCATTCCTTTACGCACCAAATAGCCTGTACTTGTATAGTCATTGCTACCTTGTTCTTTACCACAACTTCCGCTATAAGTGAAATCTACTATATAATCGCCTTCTGTTCCATCAAACCATTTTGAATTACTAAAGGTTATGTCTACATAAAAACGAGGTTCACGATTAACATACATCATTCTGGTTCCTGCCGGTGCATATAAGGTACCGTCTGTTCCTTTGTATTCTGTTGTAGAAACTCCCTCTTCTACATAATCGGATTTTTCGTTGATAATCGGAGTGACTCCGTCAGCACTATAACCGGAAATAGGAGATTCTCCGTTTGACATGAAATAGGCATCTACCATTTCTTGGGTTGCTCCCAACAAACTACCACCTCTATAGTTGGTCGTATTACCGGATCTATTCGGCATACGGTCGTACTGCATGGTTCCGGCAGCATTATCCAAACGATAGAAAATCATTTCTTTATTGTTACCCATTTCAGAAAACAGGGTTCTTACTGCACGGCGATAAGATTCCGTCGGGCTGAAGCCTTCCGAGTCCGGACCGGAAACAGAAACACCGTCCTTATTGGTATACATCAAATGATAACGACTTCCGTAATTAGAGAAGAAAGTGTTACATTCATTAATCACTTTCTGCCAATTGGCACGTTTGGTAGCTTCGTCCGGTTTGTTAGGGAACAGTTTTGTTCCGTCCGTATTAGCCAAGTCTGAATAGTAATTGCACTCTCCATTAAACAACCAGCTGGCACGATAAGTCAATGCCTCGATGATAAACGCCTGTGTAATCGCCTTATCAATACGGCCATATCCGGACACTTTGTCGGTAGAAGCATCATCCAGTAAACCATCGTTTTGCGCACCTTTCAGTTCTGATACGATAAAATCGAAACACTCGTCTACCGTATTACGCGGGAGTTGCAACTCATCGCTCGGAGTATCCATCGGGAAGTCCTTTTCAAGCAAAGGAACCGGACCATAAGTACGTACTAAATAAAAATAGTAGATCGCCCGCAAAGCTCTTGCTTCCGCTTTCCATTGATTTCTTTCTGTAACAGTCAGCGGTGCCTGATCTACATTTTCTGTAAATACTGCCGCTTCATGAATACCTGAAAACCAGCTCTTCCAGCGATACAATACCATCGTTCCTTCGGTAGCATCGATTGAATTGTTATTTATCAATTTCCCTTTATTGTCATTTGTCCACTCTGCTTCGTCGCTGGAGCCTGTCCAGGGACCGGGAGTACGGTACAGACTTGTTTCGTGCACCTGACGTTGGTTAAATTCATCCGGTAAGAATGTGTATACGTTCGAAAGATACCGCAAGGCTCCATCTCTGGTTGTGAAAATCTCCTTGAGTGATAAACGGTCATCAGGCACCTGGTCAAAATAGTCATTACAAGATGTCGTCAAGAGACACGCCAGCAAACTAACGATTATATAATTATATTTTTTCATTATCTTTTTGTTTAGAATGTGAAATTAATACCAACTGAATAAGAAGTCGTATTCGGATAAGAAGCACCATTATCGGTATTTAACTCCGGATCCCACAATTTGAAACGACTCAAAGTGAACAGGTTAGTTCCCATTACATATACAGCCGCATTCTTCAGATGAACTTTATTCACCCAGGGTTTAGGCAGATTATAAGAGACCTGCAATGTCTTCAAACGCAGGAAGTTCATATTACGTACCCACCAGGTACTTTTCTGGAAGTTATTAATATTACTGGTTGTTTCACTTCCATAAGACAAACGCGGATAAAAGGCATTCTGGTCCGGATTTTCCTCTGTCCAACGGTCGCCAATGTTAGAGTAAAGGTTACCACTACCACCACCGCCATTAAACGGATTAACACTGCTACCGTTCAAAACACGTTCGGCTCCTGCTACGCCCTGGAACATCATACCCACAGACAAGTCTTTCCAACCTACTGTAAATCCGAAACCATAGACAGTTGTCGGCACATCCCCACGAGAAATGTAAGTCTGGTCGTATGCGTCTATCTGACCGTCATTGTTTAAATCCTTGTATTTGATATCTCCGGCTTTCACTGTTCCAAACTGTGATGCAAACGGTTTGGGAGTAATGGCTTTATTGGCATCCGACAAAGATTCCCAGCGTGCCATATCATCTATTTCAGTTTGAGTGAACAGCCCCTCGGCAACATATCCTTTCACTCCATTGATGTTGTGCCCATATTGGTTCATCCATTCGTATTTCTGTTCCGGCAATTCTCCCTGAATCCATTTATCCTTATTAAAGGTGACATTACCACGAAGCGCAATTACCCAGTCTTTATTGATACGCTTGTTATACTCGATCGTTCCGTCAAATCCCTTATTTTCTATGATACCGATGTTTCCGTAAGGAGCAGATGTGTTGTATCCCAAGAATGAAGGTATAGAATGTTCACGCTTCAACAAGATGTTTTCACGACGTTCTTTAAACAAGTCGAATACAATAGACAGATCGTCATTAAATAGCTTCAGGTCAATACCCAAGTCTTGTTTGCGAGATTCTTCCCAAATCAGGTCAACAGCCATATTCACTGTTTCATAACCGGACCACTTAGTTCCATTCGGTCCGAATTTATAACCATAGTCTCCATTTTCTTTCATCTGATCCAGATACATGAAACGACGGTCGGAAACTTCGCTATTACCCACTTTACCATCCGTATAACGTATCTTCAAGAAAGAAACTGCCTTCGACAAAGGTTGCCAGAATTTCTCATTTGAAACAACCCATCCTACACCAAATGCAGGGAAAGTTCCGAAACGATGTTTAGGCGAAAAGTTCTCGGCACCGTTATAACCGATGTTGAACTCTGCGAAGTAACGGTCTTTCCATGAATAAGTGGCACGACCGGCAATACCCATCATACGATACGGAATCGCATCTTCCAATGTCCCTTTCGGATATAATAGTTTGGATTGCTGATTGAACAGGAATAAAGCACTAACACGATGATCGTCGTTAAATGTCCGGTCATAGTTCAAGGAAGCCTCCAAATAGGTCTTTTTGTTACCACTCGTTTCCTGTTTATAGCTTAACACGTTACTTCCTTCATAAATACGTTGCAGAATAGGTTGTCCATTCATATCGTAAGGAACACTAGTGTCCAGGAAGTTGTAGGTAGACTCTGCACGGTCCTGATGTACATGTATCTCATTGTATACGTCGAATGCATACATAGCAGTCAGTTTCAGTCCTTTCGTGAGCATATCCAAATCCTGTGTGACGCGCAAATTAGAGTAAATCTGATTTTTCGTCAGGTTGTCATAACCACGACGTGTAGCCTGTGAATAAGGGTTATTAAAGTTGTTATTGGTTGAAGTTCCCGGCACAAAGGCTTCTCCGTTAACAAAGAACATCTTCGGATATTCAACCGGTGAGATAGACATTGCCGCATTATACAAATCGGCAGAAGAGATGGCTGGATAGTTTCCTTCTCCCAGATAACCTTGCGCACCGATCTCGACCTTAGTAGTAGGAGTTACGTCGATATTCAAATTGGTAGTAAAGTTGTAACGGCTATATTTCATTTTAGAATCATAGGTGTCGATATTCTTATCAGTCACCGTCATACCTGTCTCATTAAAGTAGCTGACTGATGCATAATAAGCGACTTTCTCGCTACCACCGCGTACATTTACATTCACACGGCGATTATGTCCCCAATCATTAAAGATTTCTTTCAACCAATCCACATTCGGATATAGATAAGGATCCTTACCGGCAATCGTGTTACGTATCTGATCTTCTGTATATTTCGTAGCAATACCGTCATTACGCATTGCCTCGTTGGCTGCATTCATATAAGTGATACCGTCTGCCAAATCGACCATCTTCGTGAAACGGGTAAACGATTCATAATAATCCGCGCTCACTGTCGGTTTTCCTACCTTTCCCGGTTTGGTTTTAATCAAAATTACGCCATTGGCACCACGTACACCATACACAGCTGTTGCTGATGCATCTTTCAACGTTGTCAACGATTCAATATCTTCCGGATCGATGTCATTGAACGAACGTTCCACTCCATCCACCAATACTAGCGGAGAAGAAGTGTTGGGAGTGGAAATACCACGAATCCAGATATCAGCAGCATCTTTTCCCGGTTCTCCTGTACGTTGTACAGCCACAACACCCGCCAAACGACCTGCCAATGTAGTTGTTAAACTGGCAGAAGGCGTCTTAATATCTTCCATCTTCATAGAAGACTGTGCACCGATATTACTTATTTTACGCTGGGTACCATAACCCACAATAACAGTCTCTTCCAATTCGTTGACCTGTTCTTCCAAGGTGACATCATAAATGTTGGTCGAGGCATTGGTTCGTATTTCAGAAGTTTTAAACCCGATATAGGTAAATTTAAGCACTACACTCTTCTTGGTTACGAATATCTCATACAAACCATCCATGTTCGTAATCGAACCGTTTGCATCTCCATCTACAGTAACGTTCACCCCAATAAGCGGCTCTCCTTTTATATCAGTGACACGTCCGGATATTTTCCGCTTATTCTGTTGCTGTTCGGTTGAAGCAGGGGCTTTTCCGGAAATAAATATTTGCCTGTCAGAGATCCGATAAGTACACGAAGTACCTTCGAAAAGTTCAGAAAGGATTTCTTCTATATTCTTATTCTTACTGTCGATAGATACCTTACGTTCTAAGTTGACAGCGTCATCTAAATAGAAGAAAACAAATTGACTACTTTTCTCTATTGTTTTAAGCACTTCTCTCAACGTCGAGTTACTCACGCTGACCGAAAGGGTCTTAAATTGAGAATAATTGTTGTAACTTGCGAAAGAGTAGTCTATTCCGAGAAGTAAAAAGCACAGGAATAGCCCGAGAACCTTACTCTTTCGTTCTCTAATTGCATTTTTCATATTAAACATGTTAAAAATTTCTCATAATATTATTTTCTGTATCTAAACATTCATGGGCGCACAAATCCCATCTGGATGATAGTTCGTATCATCCACTCTCTTCAATAATTACCATAAAATAAGGGAGTTAGATTAGTTTATTATCTTATTTTTTATATCTATTTCTTTACTACTCGATACGTTTTATATTGTTCATCATAGGCATAAGAAATTGGTGCAACAAAGGTTAATCCATTAATAACTGTTTCAAAGCTGTCTTTCAAATCGATTTTTCCGGAACATTTTATTTTACTTAGCGCTGGGTCAAATTCTACATTCACACCATAATAGGTAGACAGGCGTTGCAAGACTATTCCCAAATCGGCACTTTGGAAACAATAGAGTCCATTTATCCACGATATTGCCTGTTCTACATCTACTTGTGATATATTTTCCTTTCCATCGGCAGAACTGAACATCTGATTAGGAGCCAAAATCGCTTTCGGAGTCCGGGCTGTCTCTACCTGAACACATCCTTGCGCCAGCACTACACTTCTAATTGCTTCCGACTCATACGCCGTTACATTAAATTTAGTACCAAGCACCCTGACATTCATATCTTTGGTCCGCACATAGAAAGGGCGGTTTTCATCTCTGGCTACTTCTATGTAGATTTCTCCGTCCACATAGATTTCACGTTTATCTTTTTCAAACTCTACCGGATAAATCACTCTCGTGCCGGCATTCACCCAGACTTTAGATCCATCGGCAAACGTCAACACCGATCGCTTTCCACGCGGAATGACCAATTGATTGTAAGCTGCCGATTTTTCCTTTTGTATACTTTCCTGATTTGTTTTGATTTCTACGGAATCATACGTAATCTCCGTTTCTTTTTCTTTCAGACTCACTACGTTATCTTCCGCCAAAATCAACAGTGTTTCTTCCGTCAGAGGCAAATCAGCTTTGGTATTCACTGCAAAAGTGGCAATATCCGGATCCAGCACCGAAGAATAACTCTTTAATAAGAAGAAACATCCCACAAGAATAGCAACACTAGCCGCCGAGCTCAATCCTATTAAGAAATAGTTCTTACGTTTCGCCTTCTCCTTATTTATATTGGTTGCCTGTATACGAGTCCATAAATCATCCGTTTCCTCATTTGAAAGTACTTCTTCTTTCTCTTTTGAAAAAACCTCCAAATATCTTTTTGCTGCTATATATTCATCTATATTAGAAGGATTCATCTGTTCAAATTCATCCCAGAACTTCTGTGTTTCTTCCGTAGGATGATTCATGGAAGAAATAAAGAAATCATTCTGAAGGAATTCTTCAAAAGTATATAGGGAAAAATCTGTATGTTTTTGTTCAGAGTTCATCATTTTCATTGTCTTTACGTATGAATAACAGTTGTACTTTCATTTTATACTCACCTTTTCCGAAGTTTTTTCCACTTTTTTTTGATAGGCAGGAAAAATAGGTTGGTTATTCTCTCTTATTTTCTCTTAAATAAGTCCCGGATACGTCCCAAAGCCCGTTGAATGGAGTTAGAAACAGATTGATTATTCATGTCTGTCACCTTACTTATTTCATCGATACTCATCTCTTTAATATATCGATAGTAAATAATTTCACGCTGTCTGTCCGTCAATACAGACATCATAGTATGCACGGTTGCCTGAACTTGTTTTTCCTGTTCATTATTAATATATATAGTTTCCGGAGTGGAGGGGGATTCGTCAACCGTCTCTTCTCTCTCACCTATTTCATCAAACGAAAGAGAATCTGTTGTTTTTTTTAGCGCATTAAAAAGAGTGTTTTTCAACGCTACCGTCAAATAAGCTGCAATATTATCTGTTGGGGCTAACTTTGCACGATTCATGTGGATTTTCACAAACACATCATGTATGCAATCTTTAATTAATTCTTTGTCTGAAGTATATAATAGTCCGAATCGAAACAGATCTTGCACCGTTCGATTATAGATTTGGGTATACGCACTCGAATCTCCCTCGAGAAACCTTTTCCACAAAAGGGAGTCGGAAAGAGTGTGTATATCTGGTTTCATTGTAATAAGTATGTTTGATTTACAAGGACAAAAATAAAACAATAAATCAAAAAAAGCCCATCTTTATTAAAATATTAATTACGGATGGGCTGAACTTTTCAGATTTTACTTCAATGGGCTTGCCTTTACTCCCTCGAAAGTCATCTTTATGGGTTTTATTTTTCCATCTTTATCAAAGTACATACGGTCAACGCAGGTCACACGAGCGTTTCCATCCGTTTCACCCAAAGGATGGCGATGATAAATGATGTACCATTCGTCCTCTCCCGGCCCTTTTACAACTGAATGATGGCCGGCACCAGTTCCAATATTGGGATCTCTCTGTAATATTTTTGCTTCTCTTTTGAAGGGTCCGAACGGTGAGTCGGCAATGGCATAAGCAACGCAATAATCCGGTCCGGTCCAACCGCCTTCCGACCACATAAAATAGTATTTTCCGTTACGTTTCAACATAAAAGGTCCCTCTACATATTTTTCGGGAGTTACTTCCTTATAAAGGGTACCATCTTCAAACGGTACAATACTCAACAAGTCCGGGGCCAGTTTCACCATATTACAATGTCCCCAGCCACCATAATACATATAATATTGTCCGTCATCATCTTTGTAAACAAACTGATCGATCGGTTGCGCACCATTTACAAATTTATCAATCAGAGGTTTGCCTAACGCATCTTTAAATGGTCCGGCAGGATTGTCGGCCACAGCTACACCAATACCGCCCAGTTCATTATTGCTTTGAATATCATTCGCACCAAAGAATATATAATATTTATCATTCGCATGAATCACGGCAGGCGCCCATAAAGCACGTTTAAACCAACTTATATTCTCTTTTGATAACACTTTCGGGTGCTTTGTCCAGTTCACCAGATCTTTAGACGAGAAGGCATCCATGAAAGTCTGTTCGTCATAAGGCGCCGAATACGTAGGATAAATCCAGTATTCATCCCCAAATACAATTCCTTCCGGATCGGCATACCATCCCGGAAATACAGGATTGCCACTCGTCTTCGGTTGTTGATTGGCTTTTTGTCCAAATACAGACTGGGAACAGCAAATAACACTAAGAAGAATAAGGTGCTTCAGTTTCATACAATATCAATTTTAAAGTTCGTGCCACAAAGATGAGAAAAAACAACTAGAAATTCAATAAATACAAACCAATTAAGGATAAATACTAACCAATCTGCAAAAAAAAGATGATTTATCAGGATTTTGTGCTTTCTTTGCAGTGTCATTATTAAATGAAAAATACCATGAAAAGCAGATTGTTATTACTAGCCGTACTTTTAGTCATTATTTGTGCATCCTGTCAACCCAAGAAGAAAACAGAGCCGGAAAAGGAAGCCGTAACAGGAGCTACTTATACAAATCCGCTACGTGAAAGAGGAGCAGAGCCATGGGCTGTTTTTTATGAAGGGAAATATTATTATACGCAAGGCTCTGAAAGCAGAATCATGCTCTGGGAGACCAGTGATATTACAAATTTGAATGACAGTCTTAGAAAGCCGGTATGGATACCAACCGATCCAAGCAATTCCCATCACTTATGGGCCCCCGAAATGCATCGCATCAACAACAAATGGTATATTTACTTCGCAGCAGACGATGGTAATATGGACAATCACCAGATTTATGTGATTGAAAACGAGGCTGATATTCCTACAGAGGGTAAGTTTGTCATGAAAGGGCGCATACCGACCGACAAAGATAACAACTGGGCAATTCATGCGAGTACTTTCGAACACAACGGACAGCGTTACATGATTTGGTGCGGATGGCAAAAACGAAGAATTGACAGCGAGACACAATGTATTTACATCGCTTCGATGGAAAATCCGTGGACTCTTTCTTCCGACAGAGTTCTGATTTCCAAACCTGAATATGAATGGGAGTGTCAATGGGTGAATCCCGATGGCAGCAAAACAGCCTATCCGATCCATGTGAACGAAGCCCCTCATTTCTTTCAGCCGAAGAATAAAGATAAAGTATGCATTTTTTATTCCGCCAGCGGTAGCTGGACTCCCTATTATTGTGTAGGATTGCTAACAGCAGACGCCAATGCCAACCTGTTGGACCCTGCTTCCTGGAAGAAACATCCGACACCCGTATTTCAGCAGGAACCGGAGAATGAAGTTTTTGGCCCCGGCGGCAGTTCTTTCGTCTCTTCACCGGATGGAAAGGAATGTTATATGTTTTATCATGCCCGTCAGATACCGAATGATGCTCCGGGTGCAATGGACTCACGTACTCCCCGTTTACAAAAAATAGAGTGGGACAAAGATGGGATGCCTATACTGGGAATACCGGATAAAACCGGAACAATATTGCCCAAACCATCAGGAACAAAAATAGCTGAAAAATAACAAAAACATTGATTCATACGATTCAGCAGTCAAACGCTAATTAACATGAACCCATAAAGGACAAAAACTGACCATCACTTCCATTCTCTATTACCCAAAGCCGCTTTTATACGGGACTTTATATAAAAAAGAAGAGAATTTGCTGTTTTTTGAACGGTAATTTTCCTTTATTCACTTTTAATTCCCCTTTCTTTGCAATATCCTTTTAATAGAATTTATATCTAATAACTAACTATATTTTTATACCATGAACATGAAAAAGAATTTTCTAACAATGCTGCTTGCATTGGCTTTATGCAGTTCGACTTTTGCTCAATGGAAACCTGCCGGTGACAAAATCAAAACATCGTGGGGAGAACAGCTTGACCCTAAAAACGTATTGCCGGAATATCCGCGTCCTATCATGGAGCGCAACGACTGGAAAAACCTGAACGGGCTTTGGAAATATGCAATCACTCCCAAAGGTACTCCTACGCCTACCGCTTACCAGGGTGATATTCTTGTTCCTTTTGCCGTAGAATCGTCTTTATCAGGCGTAGGCAAAATGATAAACGAGAAAGAAGAACTGTGGTACCAACGTACTTTCGACGTTCCTTCTGCCTGGCGTGGTAAACAAATCCTGTTGCATTTCGGAGCAGTAGACTGGAAAGCAGAAGTTTGGGTGAATGATGTAAAAGTAGGCGAACACACAGGCGGATTTACTCCTTTCTATTTCGATATTACTTCTGTACTTAATAAAGGAAATAATGACCTGGTAGTAAAAGTATGGGACCCTTCAGATCGTGGCGAACAACCCAGAGGAAAGCAAATAGCAAACCCTCATGGCATTTGGTACACTCCGGTTACAGGTATCTGGCAAACAGTGTGGTTGGAACCGGTAGCAACACAATACATCACTAATCTGAAAACTACTCCCGATATTGACAACAATTCTGTTAAGGTAGAAGTTGCTGCCAATACGACCTCCGCAGACAAAGTGGAAGTAAAAGTATTCGATGGCAAAAACCTTGTAGCCAAAGGCGCAGCGTTGAACGGAGTACCTGTTGAACTGGCAATGCCTGCTAATGCTAAACTGTGGTCTCCGGACTCTCCTTTCCTCTACAATATGGAAGTGACTCTGTATAAAGACGGAAAAGCAATAGACCAGGTAAAGAGTTATACGGCTATGCGCAAATATTCTATCCGCAAGGGTCAGAATGGCATCACTCGCCTGCAATTGAACAACAAAGACTATTTCCAGTTCGGTCCGCTCGACCAGGGATGGTGGCCTGACGGTTTATATACTGCACCGACAGATGAAGCATTGGTTTATGACTTGAAGAAGACGAAAGACTTCGGCTACAACATGGTACGTAAGCACGTCAAAGTAGAACCTGCACGCTGGTACACTCATTGCGACCAATTAGGATTGATCGTATGGCAAGATATGCCGAACGGTGGTCCTAGCCCACAGTGGCAGGCACGCAACTACTTTAACGGCAGAGAAGTGATTCGTTCCGCTGCTTCGGAAGCTAACTACCGCAAAGAGTGGAAAGAAATCATCGACTGTTTGTATTCTTATCCGAGTATCGCTGTATGGGTTCCTTTCAATGAAGCATGGGGACAATTCAAGACTCCGGAAATCGTAGCATGGACTAAAGAATACGATCCTAGCCGCCTGGTGAATCCTGCCAGCGGTGGTAATCACTATACTTGTGGCGATATTCTCGACCTTCACCACTATCCGGGTCCGAACATGTTCCTTTACGATCCGAGACGTGCTACCGTATTGGGTGAATATGGAGGTATCGGCTTGGTAGTAGAAGGAAATACTTGGGTGAATGACAAGAAAAACTGGGGTTATGTGAAGTTCAATACATCAGACGAAGTAACGAACGAATACATTAAATATGGCAAACATCTGTTGGAATTGATCCAGAAAGGATTCTCTGCTGCCGTATATACCCAGACAACAGACGTAGAAGGTGAGATCAACGGTCTGATGACTTATGACCGTAAAGTTATCAAGATGAATGAAGCTAAAGTCAGAGAAATCAACCAACAGATCTGTAACTCTCTGAATAAATAATAAATAATAAATAGAATAATACTCTTTTCCTTGTTGAAACTAAAACAGCACCTCTGACGTCTATTCAGGGTGCTGTTTTTTTATATTCATATTCTTTTTCAGAAATGCTTATTCTTCCTGCATGAAGATCTTTACCTGATTCCAACTATTCTTCGTATCATTCGATACTTTTTCACCAGGAGTAGAACGGCCATTCTCTACATATTGCTTCATAGCCCGTTTCATTTCTTTCACCTCATTTTCGTAACGCTTATCACCGATAATGTTTTCTTTTTCCGAAGGATCTTTCACGATATCAAACAATTGCATCGGAGGGAACTTCGCCACATCAGAAGGTTTGAGAGGATAGGAAGAGCCACCCGAACCTCCGTAGAATACCAATTTCAGTTGGGAAGTACGCAAAGACAAATACCCCTCTCCCGCTTCGTGCACCAAGTCCTTACGCGCAGAAGCACCTTTCTTACTCAATATCGGCCACATACTGTAACTGTCAACAGCTTCTTCTGTCTCCAAATTGTGGTTAAGCATTTGAGCAAAAGTGGCATAAAAGTCTATCAATGAAACTAAAGAGTTGTTTGTCTCTTTCCCATATTTTCCTTTCCAGGAGACAATAAGGGGAATTCTGTGTCCGCCTTCGTAAATATCGCTTTTGTAGCCTCTGTAGATGTAACTAGGAAAATGTCCTTTCTTTTCCATATCTTTCACGCCGATATAACTGGCACACCCATTATCCGAAGCAAAGACAATGATGGTATTATCCAGTTGCTTGTTCTTCTTCAATGTTTTTACGATTTGGCGCACCATGTCGTCTATCATGACTACGAAATCGCCATAAGGACCGATACTGGTTTTGCCCTGAAACTCTTTCGAAGGCAATATAGGGGTGTGAGGAGCAGTAATAGGCAAATATAAAAAGAATGGTTTCTTGCTGTCTTTCTGCTCATTGATATAGTTCAGGCTATGACGAATGATGTTGGGAAAACATTCTTCCGGCTTGAAATCGGCTCCTGCCATTCCTCCGTGCATCAGTAATGCCAGATTCTTTTTCTGGGGTTCTATCACATGATCGGGGATAGAGGTTGCTTTGTTATTTTCCACATAAACATAGGGAGAAATATCCAATGACGCCGGTATGCCGAAATAGTAATCAAATCCCCTGTCGGTGGGTCCGTTCTTGATCGGAAGCGAGAAATCTATATCTTTCATGCTTCTGCCATTGTTCGTATATCCCCAGTCCCAGCCTAAGTGCCATTTACCGATACAAGCGGTATTATAGCCATTCGCTGAAAACATTTGCGCGATTGTGCGACGTTCAGGATCAATCATTGCAGGCGAATCGCCATCAAGACCACCTCGTTTCAGCTTGGTTCGCCACGGATATCTTCCGGTTAGAAGAGAATATCTGGAAGGAGTGGATAAAGCGGAAGAAGCATGGGCATCCGTAAAGGCAATCCCGTGCTCGGCCAGTTTGTCAATGTTAGGAGTATGGATTTTAGATTCGGGATTAAAGGCCGAGATGTCTCCATAACCCAAATCATCCGCCAATATAAATACAATATTGGGCGTTTGCGCTTTTACAGCAGCAACTGTGAGAAGTGCAGAGGAGATTGTGATTAGTTTATTCATATATTGAATGTATTAAAGCTATAGTTTATGTATGATATAACCTATCTCTTCATGTTTTCCAACCGACATGCCCGGATTATCTGACTGACATCTCAATCGTTCCACTCCAGTAGACAAGTCTTTTCACTCCAGTGAACGAATCTATGCACTCTAGTGAACAACCCTCGTCACTCTAGTGGAACGATGGAGATGCTCTATCAATAACTGGACGATAACGAATGAAAAACATGCCGGCATAGGGTTGTTTGAATGATAAGTACCTTTCATCTGTTTTCAATGTAAATAAGATCAGCAACCATCGTCTATGCAATCATCATGAGAAATGTATGAGAAATGCAGGACGAATACAGGGCAGATGTATGAGAAATCATTGAAAAACGAATGAGAAATAGCCGTTTTTTAGTTAAAATATCTGTAAAAAGAATGAGAAATGCCTGCATAGAAAGCATTTCTCATACTATATATTACTGATTATAAACTCATTATCTAGATTTTATGAGAAATGAGAAATAAAAAAGACAAATCTCGGTTCTTCGTCAAATTTGGTGGTAATCTCTTTTTTATTTCAACTGTCTTCTTCTTTCTTAATCCTATTAAAAGTTGT
>NZ_JBDFVF010000005.1:0-239144 GCF_040913205.1 Bacteroides sp. MSSM.1001136sp1_RTP21357st2_D2_RTP21359_211015
AAGCAGCATAGCCAAAAGAAAATATAGCAGAACTGTAAAATATAAAAGAGGTTGTGCCAACGTTTTGACACAACCTCGTTTCACACACAGTAAATCATAGTTAGGTTATCGGATCGAAGAAGTGGAGTGTACATCCTTCGCAGCTTCCGGCACACCTACCGGATGTTCCAGATCAAGAACGATCACTCTTCCTTCTCCATGTTCTCTTGAATTTATAGTCACTTTAAAACCTTTCATTGTTGATTCGGCATCTTTTTCCGTTGGGAAGAACTTTTCCAGATTATAAGAAACTCGTCCCCATCCCCAATAGTCAGTCACATCCTCATACGTATTATAACGCAGTTCCAAATGTACGTAACCATCTTCAGCTACATTCAATGTTCCCGGTTCTGATGGTTCTCCCGTTTCTATCTTATTTTGCACAAGGCTGATACGATGTTTCTCCGAGCGAGGCAGCTCCTGACGGAAAATAACATTCAGGAATTTTCCTCCCAACCACATGTCACCCTGATAAATCAGGATAGGATCATTGCCGAATTCCACCGCTTCTTCCTCTGTGGTCATATCTTCCACTTCCTTTGTCAACAATTCCTGTACACCTTCCATCTTTACCTGAACTCCTTTTCCTCCTTCCATGTCATACAAAGGATTGAAAAAGGCCACCACACGTTCACCGTCCACCGGTTTAAACCAAGGTATGGAAGTAGCAACCGGATCAATCAATCCCCAACGATCACCTTCCAAATAGTAACCTCCTCCACCGGTTGCCCGAACGGTCGCCCAGTCCCAGCTGAAATCTCCGATAGAATAACCATCATCATCACATGATTGCAACATTGGCACTAATGCCAATAACAACATTCCTAAAAGCCACTTAATTTTTTTCATATCTTTTTCCTTTCTTTTTTTAGTCTTCTGCTTAATAAATAAAAAAGCCGTGCAATTACTGCATCGGCTTTACGTTTATTCAGAAAAAGAAAGTTATTTTTTCAACAAGCGCAGCATTTCACGAGCTGCATGACGGGGAGCACCGGCAGGTCCCAACCGTTCCGCCACATATTCATATCCCAAAAGCATTTCATTTCTATATGCTTCATTTTCAATGATATTTTTCAATTCATTTTGCATATTCTTCACGGTCATCGTATCCGCCACCAACTCTTTTACCACTTCACGGTCGGCAATCAGATTAACTAACGAAATAAATTTCACGGTCAAGATATGACGCCGCAAGAAGGAAACCACTTTCCCTATCGGAGTGTAATAACAAACGACTTGGGGAACACGGAACAATGCCGTTTCAAGAGTAGCCGTGCCTGAAGTGACCAAAGCCACATCTGCGTGTTGCAACAAACGATAGGTTTGATCGAAAATGATTTTCACTTTCGCTTCTCCTACATATTTTTTATAATAGTCGGGAGCAATGGCAGGAGCACCCGCCAGAACAAGCTGATAATCGGAAAAAGCAGAAGCAGCCTTCAACATATCCGGCAAATTATCTTTGATTTCCTGTTTCCGGCTACCTGCAAGAAGAGCTATTACCGGTTTATCTTCCAGTTGATTCTCCGCAATAAACTGATCCTTATTTTTCGGATGAGCTTTCTGATAAGCCACCACCTCATCCACGGTAGGATTACCAACATAGTGGATGGGGTATTGATGCTTTCCTTCGAAGAACTCTACTTCAAAAGGAAGAATGGAGAAAAGTTCGTCTACATCTCGTTTTATATTCTTGATACGATACTCCTTCCACGCCCATATCTTCGGAGAAATATAATAATAAACCGGAATCTGTGTCTTTGCATGAACAAACTTGGCTATATCCAGATTGAATCCCGGATAGTCCACCAGAATAACAACATCCGGTTGCCAGGAAACAATATCTCCTTTACAACGCTTCATATTTGCAAAGATAGTGCGCAGATGGAGCAACACGGGAATAAAACCCATGTATGCCAGTTCTTTATAATGCTTCACCATCGTTCCTCCGACGGCAGCCATCAAATCACCTCCGAAAAACCGGAAATCAGCCTGCGGATCTTCTGCCTTTAAGGCAGCCATCAGATGAGAAGCGTGCAAGTCGCCGGAAGCTTCGCCGACAATCAGATAATACTTCATGATAGTTGATAGTTAACTAAACCATTTGTTAAGTTCATCCATAAAGTGATAAGCTGTCACATCAACCGTGGTCGGAGTGATAGCAACATAGCCATTTGCCAAAGCCCAATGATCGTTCCTCTCATTTTCAAGTTCGTGATCGGTAAATTCACCGGTCAACCAGAAATAATTCGGATCGTTCAGACGGGGACAGGCAGCCCATTCGTTCGTCCAACGACCTTTTGCCTGTTCACAGATTTTGATTCCTTTGATATCGGTCGTATCCGGGAAGTTTACGTTCAGACAGGTTAAAGGAGGAAGTCCTTTTTCCAGTACCATGGCGGCAATACTGCGAATATAAGGTCCGGTAGCTTCAAAATCGGCATCGGGTGCATGATTGCACAAAGAGAAGCCTATAGAAGGGATTCCATTCAAACAGCCTTCGAATACCACTCCCATTGTGCCGGAATAATGCACGTTAGTGGCAGAGTTGTCTCCATGATTGATACCGCCGACTACCAAGTCCGGTGTCCGGTCGAGCACTGTGTTCCGTGCCAATTTGATACAATCGGTCGGTGTTCCCGAACATTTATAAACAGTTAAACCTACTTCTTTCTTTACTAACTGGTAATGAACAGGCTGCGTCACCGTCAGCGCACAACCACTGCCCGAGCGCGGAGCATCAGGTGCCATTACCACAATATCTCCCAAAGGGCGAAGAAACTTCACCAGTTCATTAATCCCTTTAGCCATCACGCCATCGTCATTTGAAACAAGTATCAACGGCTTTTCATTTTCCATATCTTCAATCCTTTCCTTTTTTATATTCGCACAAAAGTAACAAAAAGAAGCCGTACCGCCAAACACCTCCCTACATCAGATCGAAAAGTCTCTTTCCGCCCCACTCCTACCCGTTTACAAATCTTAATCTTCTGCAAGCGAGCAAAAAAAGAAATAGATATCCAATATAAATATGTATATTTGCAAGCTCGTTAAAGAGAAAAGAAGATGATGAACCTGTTGAAGTTTTGTAACCGTTTCGTCCGACAGTTATTAACAAAACAGGCGACTTATCAACAGAAATTGCAAAGTTTCTCTTTTTTCGTAGGCGCTCTAAGGATTTATCACTTATTTCGCTGCCAATAAATTTAGAGAATATGGGAAAAATTATTGCTTTGGCCAATCAAAAAGGCGGTGTAGGAAAGACAACGACTACGATTAATCTCGCAGCTTCACTTGCTACACTGGAAAAAAAGGTACTCGTAGTAGATGCCGACCCGCAAGCTAATGCCTCTTCCGGCTTGGGAGTAGACATCAAGCAGTCGGAATGCACTATCTATGAATGTATTATTGACAGAGCCAACGTACAGGACGCTATCCTTGATACGGAGATTGATTCTTTGAAAGTAATCTCTTCGCACATCAATCTCGTAGGAGCAGAGATTGAAATGCTGAACCTCCCAAACCGAGAAAAGATACTAAAAGAAGTACTCACGCCTTTGAAGAAAGAATATGACTATATTCTGATAGACTGTTCTCCTTCATTAGGACTAATCACGATCAACGCCCTAACGGCAGCCGACTCCGTGATTATCCCCGTTCAAGCTGAATATTTTGCTCTTGAAGGTATTAGCAAATTGTTGAATACCATCAAAATCATCAAGTCGAAACTGAATCCGGCTTTAGAAATCGAAGGTTTCTTACTGACAATGTATGACTCTCGTCTGCGTCAGGCTAATCAGATTTACGATGAAGTGAAACGTCATTTCCAGGAACTGGTATTCAACACCGTTATTCAACGAAATGTGAAATTGAGCGAGGCTCCCAGCTACGGTGTCCCGACCATCCTTTACGATGCGGAATCTACCGGCGCCAAAAATCACCTGGCCCTTGCTAAAGAGATTATCAACCGAAATAAATAAAAGAAAGAAGAAGATATGGCAACACAAAAAAGAAATGCATTAGGACGTGGTCTCGACGCCTTGCTCTCAATGGATGATGTGAAAACCGAAGGGTCTTCTTCCATTAATGAAATAGAGCTGGCAAAGATTACTGTCAATCCCAACCAGCCCCGCCGTGAGTTTGACGAAACAGCATTGCAGGAACTGGCTGATTCCATTGCGGAAATCGGTATCATCCAACCTATCACTTTACGCAAACTCTCGGACGATGAGTATCAGATCATCGCGGGAGAGCGTCGTTATCGTGCATCACAAAGAGCAGGACTGAAAACAATCCCTGCTTATATACGCACTGCCGACGACGAAAACATGATGGAAATGGCGCTGATTGAAAATATCCAGCGTGAAGACCTGAATGCCGTAGAAATCGCACTTGCCTACCAGCATCTGCTCGATCAGTACGAACTGACACAGGAACGTCTTAGCGAACGTATCGGAAAGAAACGAACGACGATCGCCAACTACCTGCGCTTACTGAAATTGCCGGCTCCAATACAGATGGCCCTGCAAAACAAGCAGCTGGACATGGGACATGCCCGTGCGCTGATTTCATTAGGCGACCCTAAACTACAAGTTAAAATATTCGAAGAAATACAAGAACACGGATATTCAGTCCGCAAAGTAGAAGAAATTGTTAAATCATTAAGCGAAGGAGAAGCTGTGAAAAGCGGCACACGGAAAATAACACCCAAACGTGGCAAACTTCCTGAAGAATTCAACTTATTGAAGCAACAACTCTCCGGCTTTTTCAACACCAAGGTACAACTCACCTGCTCTGAAAAGGGAAAAGGCAAGATCAGTATTCCTTTCGGGAACGAGGAGGAACTGGAACGTATCATGGAAATCTTCGATACGCTAAAGAAGTAAATGACAAGAAAAAGTAAGAAATATCAGTTACTAGTCAGCGCCCTGCTTCTCTGTTTTTTACAGGTGGCAGGGATTGATGTGTATGCACAATCCACTGTTACTCCGGCACGGAAAGATACAACAATCATACAGCGCGAAGCGCCGAAAGCCCGTGCACGAAGGCATCGTGATCCGATTATACAGGACTCGGTGAAGAAGGATTCTATCCAAATCATACCATCCAAAGAACTTCCGGCCATCGACAGTTTGTCAGCTGCTAAAATACAGATAGCGGATAGCTTGGATGCAGCCAACAAGAAAGAGCTGAAAAAGATAGAGCAACCTGCCTCCATTGTTGTAAAGACCGACACTGTGCCGCCACCTGCTCAAGATATTAACAAGAAAATATTTATCCCGAATCCGACCAAAGCAACGTGGCTGGCAGTCGTATTCCCCGGTGGAGGACAGATTTACAACCGTAAATACTGGAAATTACCTATTATATATGGAGGATTTGCGGGTTGTGCTTACGCCTTAAGTTGGAACGGTAAGATGTACAAAGACTATTCGCAAGCCTATCTGGACATTATGGACAGCAATCCGAATACGAAAAGTTACGAAGATTTGTTGCCCCCGAACTCCACTTATAATGAGGAGCAGCTAAAAAACACACTAAAAAGAAGAAAAGATATGTTCCGTCGTTATCGGGACCTTAGTATATTTGCTTTTATCGGAGTTTATCTGATCTCTATCATCGACGCTTATGTAGATGCAGAGTTGTCTAACTTCGATATAACCCCCGACTTGAGTATGAAAGTTGAACCGGCTGTTATCGACAATAACAACCAGTTCCGCTCCAGCAGTTTAAAAAGCAAGTCGGTTGGTCTGCAATGCGTATTACGATTTTAAAAACACAATTTAGATTGATCTTATTATTGAAGCATGAAGAAATTAGTTAACTATTGTTCGATTATTTTTCTTTTACTAGTGGCCACGTCGCAGGTAAAAGCGCAAAGTGTAGATGTAGTGATTCGTGAAAATGGAACTGAACGCAAAGAAAGCATCGACCTGCCTAAAAGTATGACTTATCCACTTGACAGTCTATTGAATGACTGGAAAGCTAAAAATTATATTGATTTAGGCAAGGATTGCAGTACGGCTGAAATCAATCCTTTATTCAGTGACTCTGTCTATATCGACCGCTTGTCACGCATCCCGGCCATCATGGAAATGCCTTATAATGATATTATCCGCAAATTCATCGATATGTATGCAGGACGCTTGCGCAATCAGGTTTCTTTCATGCTAAGTGCCTGCAACTTCTATATGCCGATCTTTGAAGAAGCACTGGATGCATACGGACTTCCACTGGAACTAAGATATCTGCCGATTATCGAATCTGCGTTGAACCCATCAGCCGTATCACGTGCAGGTGCTTCCGGTCTGTGGCAATTTATGATCGGTACAGGTAAGATCTATGGTTTGGAATCAAACAGCCTGGTAGATGAACGCCGTGACCCGATTAAAGCGACTTGGGCTGCCGCACGTTACCTCAAAGAAATGTATGATATCTATGGAGACTGGAACCTGGTAATTGCTGCTTATAACTGTGGCCCCGGTACAATCAATAAGGCAATCCGCCGTGCCAATGGCGAAACTGATTATTGGAAAATCTACAATTATCTGCCTAAAGAAACACGTGGCTATGTGCCTGCCTTTATCGCTGCCAACTATGTGATGACTTACTACTGCGATCACAATATCTGCCCGATGGAAACTAATATTCCGGCAAGTACCGACACAGTGCAAGTAAACAAAAATCTGCACTTCGAACAAATCGCTGACCTTTGTAATGTACCTCTGGATCAGATCAAGAGTCTGAATCCGCAATATAAGAAGCAAATGATTCCGGGTGACAGCAAACCTTATACGTTAAGACTGCCTATTGACGCGATCAGTACTTTTATCGATAAGCAAGATACGATTTATACGCATCGTGCCGATGAGTTGTTCCGCAACCGGAAAACCGTTGCTGTAAAGGATATTACACCTGCAACCCGCAAAACGACATCAGCAGTTGCCGGTAAGGGAAATCTGACCTATTATACAATAAAAAGTGGAGACACTTTATCCACTATTGCCAGAAAGTATGGTGTCACAATTAAGGATATACAAAGGTGGAATGGAATGTCTAGCACTAAAATTGCAGCAGGAAAACGATTGAAAATATACAAATAAATAACTTCCTGCTTGCATCGTTCGGAAATTTGCTTATTTTTGCAGAACTAAGCAAGTGAAAGGATAACAATTATGGATAATCTGGCCCCCAAAGAAATAGCTGACGAAGAGATGATTAATCAGGCGTTCCACGAACTACTGAATGATTATCTCAATACTAAGCATCGCAAAAAAGTTGAAATCATTACGAAGGCTTTCAACTTTGCCAATCAGGCGCATAAAGGTATCAAACGCCGTTCGGGCGAACCTTATATTATGCACCCGATTGCCGTTGCCAGCATTGTATGCAATGAAATAGGTCTCGGTTCCACTTCTATATGTGCAGCCTTGCTGCATGATGTGGTAGAGGACACTGATTACACAGTGGAAGACATCGAGAATATCTTTGGTCCGAAGATCGCCCAGATTGTGGACGGACTGACTAAAATATCCGGTGGAATCTTCGGTGACCGCGCTTCGGCACAGGCAGAGAACTTCAAGAAGTTGCTGCTCACCATGTCGAACGACATCCGGGTCATTCTTATCAAGATAGCAGACCGCTTGCACAACATGCGTACCCTTGGTTCCATGTTACCCAACAAGCAATATAAGATTGCAGGCGAAACGCTTTACATCTATGCTCCACTTGCCAACCGCTTGGGGCTTTATAAGATAAAAACGGAGCTTGAGAATCTAAGCTTCAAATATGAACATCCAGAAGAATATGCGGAAATAGAAGAGAAGTTGAATGCTACTGCCGCTGAACGTGACAAGGTTTTCAACGACTTCACGGCCCCGATTCGTACCCAACTGGATAAGATGGGATTGAAATACCGGATACTTGCCCGTGTAAAATCAATCTATTCCATCTGGAACAAGATGCAGACCAAACATGTTCCTTTCGAAGAAATATACGATTTACTGGCTGTTCGAATCATCTTCGAACCACGTAATGAAGAAGAAGAGCTCAATGACTGTTTCGATATCTACGTTTCTATCTCCAAGATATACAAACCCCACCCGGACCGTTTGCGCGATTGGGTCAGCCATCCTAAAGCTAATGGTTATCAGGCATTGCACGTCACTCTGATGGGTAACAACGGACAATGGATTGAAGTCCAGATTCGTAGTGAACGGATGAATGACGTTGCCGAACAAGGTTTCGCAGCCCACTGGAAATACAAAGAAGGAGGAGGCAGCGAGGATGAAGGTGAATTGGAAAAATGGTTAAGAACGATTAAGGAGATATTAGATGATCCGCAACCGGATGCCATTGACTTTCTGGATACCATTAAGCTAAATTTATTTGCTTCTGAAATATTCGTGTTCACTCCTAAAGGCGAACTGAAGACTATGCCGCAGAACTCTACGGCTCTCGACTTTGCATTTTCCCTGCACACGGATATTGGTAGCCATTGTATTGGCGCCAAAGTCAATCATAAATTAGTGCCGTTGAGCCACAAATTGCAAAGTGGTGACCAAGTTGAAATCCTTACTTCAAAATCGCAACGCGTACAACCGCAATGGGAAGTTTTTGCAACCACTGCCCGTGCCCGCGCCAAGATAGCAGCCATTCTCCGCAAAGAGCGTAAAGCAAACCAGAAGATAGGAGAAGAAATCCTTAGTGAGTTTCTGAAAAAGGAGGAAGTCCGTCCGGAAGAAGCTGTTATCGAAAAGCTACGCAAACTGCATAATGCCAAGAATGAGGAAGAACTGCTGGCTGCCATTGGCAGTAAAGCAATCGTTTTGGGAGAAGCGGACAAGAATGAACTGAAAGAAAAGCAAACCAGTAACTGGAAGAAATATCTGACTTTCTCTTTCGGCAATAGCAAAGAGAAGCAGGAAGAGAAAGAACCGCAGGAAAAAGAAAAAATCAACCCGAAAGAGGTGCTCAAACTGACGGAAGAAAGTTTGCAGAAGAAATATATCATGGCCGAATGTTGCCATCCTATTCCCGGTGACGATGTATTGGGATATGTGGATGAAAACGACCGGATCATTATTCACAAGCGCCAATGCCCTGTTGCTGCCAAATTGAAGAGTAGCTATGGCAACCGCATATTAGCGACCGAATGGGATACACACAAAGAATTATCTTTCCTGGTATATATATATATAAAAGGTATAGACAATATGGGACTTTTGAATGAAGTCACCCAGGTTATCTCCAGGCAGCTCAATGTAAATATCCGTAAGCTAACCATCGAAACCGAAGATGGTATCTTTGAAGGAAAAATTCAGTTATGGGTACATGATGTGGATGATGTAAAAACCATCTGCAACAATCTGAAGAAAATACAGAATATCAAACAGGTGAGCCGTGTAGAAGAATAGCTTTCAAACGGTAAATAAGAAAACGATGAACGGTGAATAAGTTGCAGTATCATGCAAATTGTTCACCGTTCATTTTGTTATGAGGTTTCTTGCCTATCGAATCCATGATCGATTAGCATTTATTTATTCCCGTCCATCCAATTCGCGTTTAATAGCCAAAAGCTCTTCTTTTATCGCTTTCAGCTTATTTACAATCTCATAATTACGAACCGTAGCTTCTTTATTATCCTTCAAACGTTGCCGGGCACCGGGAAGTGTCATGCCCTTTTCTTTTACCAAATGATAGATAAGACCGATCGTTTCTACGTCTTCTTTGCGGTACTGACGTATTCCTCTTCCCGCTGTCTTAGGAGAGATTTGCGGAAATTCCTTTTCCCAAAAACGGAGCAATGACGGATTGACTCCGAACATGTCGGCAACCTCCCCTATTGAATAATATAGCTTCAATTCTTTGTCTGTATTAAGCATAACACTCCTGTTTTAAGATTTTAATCGAATACTTTACCATGATTGGCTGCCAACTGAATCATCTTTTCATAATCTTCGGCACTCAAATCCATGAAATAATAATTGACCGGATTCACTACCTGCCCTTTCACGTGCACTTCATAATGCAGATGCGGACCGGTACTTTTTCCTGTACTACCCACTTTTCCGATAATCTCACCACGCACCACTTTCTTTCCGACTTTCGTATTAAATCCCTGCAAGTGAGCATACCGAGTAAGATACCCGAAACCATGATCTATCTCAATAGTATTACCGTATCCGGTTTCCCATCCCACTTTCACCACTGTTCCGTTTCCGGTAGCATAAACATCCGTTCCCGGATGAGCAGAGAAGTCCATGCCTGCATGGAACTTTGTCGTACCATAAATAGGATCGATACGTGTACCATAACCGGATGCTGTCTGACGAAGATCTTTATTCGAAATAGGCTGTATGGCCGGAATACATTTCAGCATCTCATCATGGTTCTTACACATATCAATCACATCATCGAAAGATTTCGACTGGATATAAAGCCTTTTGGAAAGCACATCCAACTTTTGAGTCGTGTTCACCACCAACTTGGCATTCGCCAAATCCATCAGTTCTTCGTAACGGTTCGTCCCACCATAACCTGCCTGGCGAATAGCCGGAGAAACAGGATCTGCCTGTAAAATCACCCGATACAGATTATCGTCACGTTGCTGAATATCCTGAAGCACCCCCATAGCGTCGTCCAAACGCCGGGAAAGCACATTGTACTGCGCCAAAAGACGGCTGTTTTCAATTCTTAATTCCTTCTCCGACGGAGAACCAAAAATCAAAAGCAATACAATAAAGCAACCTGCTCCCAACCCCATTCCATAGAAAAGCCGACGCAGAATACTAAGCGCACGCTGCCGTACGGTAGGGTAAATTCGATCATAAGTCTGGGTCTGTGGATTATAGATGTAGTATACTTTGCGCATCTTTTTGGAAATATTTCGCTTGTTAATACGGCAAAAGTAATAAAAACAAGCTATCTTTGCACAGTTTTTACGAATTTATGAGTTGTGATTTATGATTTATTGGGGATTCTTCCCCTCTCTCATATCCCACAGCCCATAATTCATAATTCATAAATCATAATTCTTCATTATATGTTGACTGCAAAAGAGATCAGAGATTCATTCAAGAATTTCTTTGAGTCGAAAGGACACCACATCGTTCCCTCGGCTCCGATGGTGATTAAAGATGACCCTACCCTGATGTTTACGAACGCGGGTATGAACCAGTTTAAAGATATTATTTTGGGTAACCATCCGGCGAAATACCAAAGAGTCGCGGACTCGCAAAAATGTTTGCGTGTAAGCGGAAAGCATAATGATCTGGAAGAAGTAGGACACGATACGTACCACCACACCATGTTTGAAATGCTTGGTAACTGGTCGTTCGGCGATTACTTCAAGAAAGAAGCGATCAGCTGGGCGTGGGAATATCTGGTAGAAGTCTTGAAACTGAATCCGGAACATCTCTATGCAACCGTATTTGAAGGAAGTCCCGAAGAAGGATTGAGCCGTGACGACGAAGCGGCTTCTTATTGGGAACAGTTCTTGCCAAAGGATCACATCATCAACGGTAACAAACACGACAACTTCTGGGAAATGGGTGATACAGGACCTTGCGGACCTTGTTCCGAAATCCATATCGACCTCCGTCCTGCTGAAGAACGCGCCAAGATCTCCGGTCGCGACCTCGTGAACCACGATCATCCGCAGGTAATTGAAATCTGGAATCTCGTATTCATGCAATACAACCGCAAAGCAGATGGCAGCCTTGAGCCGCTTCCTGCAAAGGTTATTGACACCGGTATGGGATTCGAACGCCTTTGTATGGCTTTACAAGGAAAAACATCCAACTACGATACAGACGTATTCCAGCCAATGCTGAAAGCTATTGCAGCTATGTCGGGTACAGAATACGGAAAAGATAAGCAGCAGGATATCGCCATGCGTGTAATTGCCGACCATATCCGTACTATTGCATTCTCTATCACAGACGGTCAGTTGCCTTCTAACGCGAAAGCTGGTTATGTGATCCGCCGTATCCTTCGCCGTGCTGTTCGTTACGGATATACTTTCCTCGGACAGAAACAGGCATTTATGTATAAGTTGCTTCCTGTATTGATTGATAACATGGGAGAAGCTTATCCTGAGCTGGTTGCACAAAAGACACTGATTGAAAAAGTAATCAAGGAAGAAGAAGAATCATTCCTCCGCACTTTGGAAACTGGTATCCGTCTATTGGATAAGACAATGGAAGATACCAAAGCCAATGGAAAAACTGAAATCAGCGGTAAAGATGCCTTTACTTTATATGATACATTCGGTTTCCCGCTCGACTTGACAGAGCTGATTCTCCGTGAAAACGGAATGACTGTCAACATTGAAGAGTTCAATGAAGAAATGCAGCAACAGAAACAGCGTGCACGTAATGCCGCCGCCATCGAAACAGGTGACTGGATTGTACTGAAAGAAGGGACTACTGAATTCGTTGGTTACGATTACACTGAATACGAGGCTTCTATCCTTCGTTACCGTCAGATCAAACAAAAGAACCAGACATTGTATCAGATTGTACTCGACTATACTCCATTCTATGCAGAAAGTGGTGGTCAGGTCGGTGATACCGGTGTATTGGTAAGCGAGTTCGAAACGATTGAAGTGGTCGATACAAAGAAAGAGAATAATCTTCCGATACATATTACCAAAAAGTTACCCGATCATCCGGAAGCTCCGATGATGGCTTGTGTAGATACCGACAAACGTGCTGCCTGCGCAGCTAATCACTCGGCGACCCACTTGCTGGATGCTGCTTTACGTGAAGTATTGGGTGAACACATCGAACAGAAAGGTTCATTGGTTACACCGGATTCATTACGTTTCGACTTCTCTCACTTCCAGAAAGTGACCGATGAAGAAATCCGTAAAGTTGAACATATCGTCAATGCAAGAATCCGCGCTAATATCCCATTGAAAGAATATCGCAATATTCCTATCGAGGAAGCTAAGGAGTTGGGGGCTATCGCTCTTTTTGGTGAAAAGTATGGCGACAGAGTTCGTGTGATCCAGTTCGGCACTTCTATCGAGTTCTGCGGTGGTACACACGTAGCTGCAACCGGAAATATCGGTATGGTAAAAATCATCTCCGAAAGTTCTGTTGCTGCCGGCGTTCGCCGTATTGAAGCTTATACCGGAGCACGCGTGGAAGAAATGCTGGATACAATACAAGATACACTTAGCGACTTGAAGGCTCTCTTCAACAATGCTCCTGACTTGGGTATTGCAATCCGCAAATATCTGGATGAAAATGCAGGATTGAAGAAGCAGGTGGAAGACTTCATGAAAGAAAAAGAAGCAGCGCTGAAGGAAAGACTGTTGAAGAATATACAAGAAATTCACGGCATCAAAGTGGTTAAGTTCTGTGCTCCGCTACCGGCAGAAGTAGTGAAGAATATCGCTTTCCAACTTCGTGGTGAGATTACAGAAAACTTGTTCTTCGTTGCCGGAAATATAGATAACGGAAAACCGATGCTGACAGTCATGCTTAGCGACAATCTGGTTGCGAGTGGTCTGAAAGCTGGCAATTTAGTGAAAGAAGCTGCCAAACTAATTCAAGGCGGTGGCGGTGGTCAGCCTCACTTTGCAACCGCAGGAGGTAAAAACACTGACGGACTACCAGCAGCTGTTGAAAAAGTACTGGAGCTAGCAGGAATCTAAAAGTAAATGAAAAGGAGTCTAATAAAAAGATAATAGGCTCGTTTTACATAAAGATTTAAAATTAGGCGCAGATTACACGAATTACACGGATTTTTTATTCTTAAAACCGTGTAATCTACGAAATCCGCGCCTAAATATTACACTAATCGAGGCACCGATAAGCACTGTCCGGCACCGAGGAATATCGACCGGATGTAGAAGTCTATTTGTCTCTCTTAAAAAATATTAAGCCTATAAATTAGGCTTGTCACAGTTTTTTTCTACCTTTGTGACCAGATTAATTATTTTTCTTATCCTTCAAATAAATAAAATAAGTAATCACTAATACCTAAAGAATGATGAGAACACCTGCTTATCTATGCCTGCTGTTAACCTGCATGCTCATTTCTTGTACCCCTACGCAAGAAAAACACGAAATAGATTACACATCTTATGTAAATCCATTTATCGGAACAGACTTCACTGGAAACACTTATCCTGGTGCCCAAGCTCCTTTCGGCATGGTGCAACTTAGCCCGGACAACGGACTCCCCGGATGGGACCGTATCTCCGGTTATTTCTATCCGGACAGTACGATTGCCGGTTTCAGCCACACACATCTTTCCGGCACTGGAGCGGGAGATTTGTATGACATCTCTTTCATGCCTGTCACTCTTCCCTACAAAGAAGCGGAAGCACCACTTGGCATCCATTCTAAATTCTCCCACAAGGATGAAAGTGCTCATGCCGGTTATTATCAAGTACGCCTGACTGATTATAACATCAACGTCGAACTGACTGCCACCGAGCGTTGTGGTATCCAACGTTATACATTTCCGGAAGCCCAATCTGCTATCTTCTTAAATCTGAAGAAAGCCATGAACTGGGATTTTACCAACGATTCTCATATCGAAGTCGTAGACTCCGTCACCATTCAAGGTTACCGTTTCTCCGACGGCTGGGCACGCGATCAACACATCTATTTCCGCACCCGATTCTCCAAGCCTTTTGAGAAAATGGAACTGGACACAACTGCCATCATCAAAGATAACAAACGTATCGGCACCGCTGTTATCGCCCGCTTCGATTTCAATACCCAAAAGGATGAACAGATATTAGTAAACACTGCCATTTCCGGTGTCAGTATGGAAGGAGCAGCCAAAAACCTGCAAGCTGAAGTCCCCGAAAATAACTTCGACAAATACTTGGCGGAAACAAAAGCAAACTGGAATCGCCAGCTCGGAAAGATTGAAATAAAAGGTGATAATGAGAACGATAAAGTAAACTTCTATACCGCTCTCTATCACTCAATGATTGCTCCAACTATTTACAGTGATGTAGACGGAGCTTACTACGGCCCCGATAAGAAAATACACCAAGCCGACGGCTGGGTTAATTATAGCACCTTCTCCCTATGGGATACATACCGTGCTGCCCACCCGCTCTTTACTTATACCGAACCCGAACGTGTAAACGACATGGTGAAATCCTTCATCGCCTTCTACGAACAGAATGGCCGCCTACCGGTGTGGAACTTCTACGGAAGTGAAACAGACATGATGATCGGTTATCATGCTGTTCCTGTTATTGTAGACGCCTATCTGAAAGGAATCGGCGACTTCGACGCAAAGAAAGCCTTGGATGCTTGCATAGCAACGGCTAATCTGGATAATTACCGCGGCATCGGACTCTACAAAGAATTAGGATACATACCTTACAACGTAACAGACCACTACAACGCAGAAAACTGGTCGTTATCCAAAACACTGGAATACGCTTTCGATGACTATTGCATTGCCGAAATGGCGAAGAAGATGGGCAAACAAGACATTGCGGACGAATTTTACAAACGTTCTCAAAACTACAAGAATGTTTATAACCCCGCTACTTCTTTCATGCAGCCACGTGACGACAAAGGCATCTTTATCAAGGACTTCAAGGCCGATGACTATACACCACACATTTGCGAAAGCAACGGATGGCAATACTTTTGGTCTGTTCAGCATGACATTAACGGACTGATCGACCTTGTAGGAGGTAAAAACCGATTTGCCGAAAAACTGGACAGTATGTTCACCTATCATCCGGCAGCAGATGACGAACTTCCGATCTTCAGCACAGGCATGATAGGACAATATGCGCATGGCAATGAGCCAAGCCATCACGTTATTTATCTGTTCAATGCTATAGGACACGAAAATCGCACACAAGAATATGTGGCCAAAGTGATGAACGAGCTCTACAAGAACGACCCAGCCGGTCTTTGTGGCAACGAAGATTGCGGTCAGATGTCAGCATGGTATGTATTCAGTGCGATGGGATTCTACCCCGTCAATCCCGTCAGTGGAAAATATGAGATAGGTACTCCCCTATTCCCGGAAATGCAATTACATCTGGCAAATGGAAAGACTTTCACCGTATTGGCCCCCAAAGTAAACAAAGAAAATATCTATATCCAATCCATCAAAATAGATGGAAAACCGTATGACAAAACATATCTTACTCACGAGCAAATCATGAGTGGAGCGACTGTCGAATTCGAAATGAGTAACACCCCTAAAGCAATTGGAGTCATATTCGAAGATAAAAACCCATAAACGAAACATGAACTTAGTCCATCGAGAGAATGAATGAAAACTTTGATGTAACCTATAAAGCACTATTTCGCCGGTACTATCCCAGCCTGATTTTCTATGCAACCCGTTTGGTGGGAGAAGAAGAAGCAGAGGATGTAGTGCAGGACGTATTTGTAGAATTATGGAAGCGGAAAGACCACATAGAGATAGGCGACCAAATCCAGGCCTTTCTCTATCGTGCCGTTTACACCCGTGCCCTTAATGTCTTGAAACACCGCAGTGTGGAAGACGGTTATTGTGTTGCCATGGAAGAAATCAACCAAAGACGCGCAGAATTCTATCAACCGGACAACAACGAAGTGATTCGGAGGATCGAAGACAAGGAACTCCGCAAGGAAATTCATGATGCAATTAATGAGCTCCCTGACAAATGCAAAGAGGTTTTCAAACTTAGCTATCTGCATGATATGAAAAACAAGGAAATAGCCGATATTCTCGGAGTTTCACTCCGCACGGTGGAAGCCCATATGTATAAGGCTTTAAAATACTTGCGTGGCCGACTCGATCCTCTTTGGGCGATTCTTTTCTTATTTTTATGGCGATTATAATAAGTGTTTTTGCGTTTTGAATTGTATTACTAATATGAAGGAAAAGAAAATGAGTAATCTGAGTGAAGAAATAATAAACAGATATCTGACAGGACAGTGTTCTGAAGAAGAGCTTATCGAGGTCAATGCCTGGATGAAGGAATCGGAAGAAAACGCCCGCCAGCTCTTTCGTATGGAAGAAATTTATCATTTGGGTAAATTCGACCAGTACACTGATGAACAACGGATACTTCGTGCGGAAAAACAACTCTATAAAAAGCTGGACGAAGAGAAAGGTAAACAGAGCAAAATACTAAGCATGCATCGCTGGATGAAATATGCCGCAGTGATTGCTGCAATGTTGGTCATGGGTGGTGGAGTCGGATATTGGTTCTATCAAAGCGGAAACAATCAACAAATGATGGTTGCAGTAGCCAGCGAAGGCATTGTTAAGGAGGTAGTCTTGCCGGATGGTAGCAAGGTTTGGCTGAACAATGCAGCAACCTTGAAATATCCACGTGAGTTCTCCGAAAAGGAACGCAATGTCTACCTGGAAGGAGAAGCTTATTTTGAGGTCACCAAAAACCGCCATAAGCCATTCACCGTTCAAAGTGATGCAATACGCGTACGCGTATTGGGAACTACGTTCAATTTAAAATCCGATAAGCGTTGCCGGATAGCGGAGGCGACACTTATTGAAGGTGAGATTGAAGTAAAAGGCAATAAGGAAGAGGGGCAGATTATCCTCACTCCGGGACAACGTGCGGAACTGAACAAAAATAATGGACGATTGACCGTGAAACAAGTGGATGCCAAATTGGATGCTGTTTGGCACGATAATCTGATTCCATTCCAAAAAGCAGATATCTTCACCATCACCAAAGCGCTGGAGCGTTTCTATGATGTGAAAATCATTCTATCTCCTGACATTCAGACGGGTAAAACTTACTCCGGTGTACTGAAAAGGAAATCGAATATCGAGTCAGTGTTAAAATCATTGCAAAACTCTATACCTATTGATTATAAAATTGTCGGAAACAATATCTTCATTTCTCCCAAATAAGAAGTAAAAGATGAACCGGCTAAAACTTAAAAGCTATTAATACCATGAAATTAAAAACATTCCTAATAGTAGGATGTTTAGGAGGTTTATTCACACTTAGCTCCTGTACAGCCCCCACTAATGTAAAAGACTATAGTGCTTACGTCAACCCTTTCATCGGTACCGGTGGACATGGTCATACCTTCCCCGGAGCGGTAGTTCCCCACGGGATGATTCAGCCCAGCCCGGACACCCGGATCGATGGTTGGGATGCTTGTTCCGGTTATTATTATGCCGACTCTACCATCAATGGTTTCTCTCACACACACGTCAGTGGTACAGGTTGTTGCGACTATGGAGATGTCTTGCTCATGCCAACCGTAGGTAAACAACAATATCGAACAACCGATCCCCAAAGCCAGCGACTGGCATACGCTTCCTCTTTCTCGCACAAGAATGAGATTGCAGAACCAGGATATTATTCTGTCTTTCTCGATACTTATCAGGTGAAAGCTGAATTTTCATCCACCAAACGAGGAGCAATCCATCGCTATACTTTTCCCGAAAACACCGAATCCGGATTTATCATCGACCTGGATTACAGCCTGCAACGACAGACTAACTCCGAGATGGAAATAGAAGTAATAAGCGATACGGAAATCTGTGGACATAAGAAAACAACTTATTGGGCTTTCGACCAATATATCAACTTCTACGCTAAATTTTCCAAACCATTCTCTTATACGCTCGTTACGGACTCTATCACCATGGATAATGGTAAACGACTTCCTGTCTGCAAAGCATTATTGCATTTCAACACCAATAAAGACGAGCAGGTTCTTGTTAAAGTAGGTGTGTCCGCTGTCGATATTGCCGGTGCACGGAAGAACGTTGAATCAGAAATTCCCGGATGGGATTTCGAAAAAGTACGTAAAGACGCACGTACGGCATGGAATGAATATCTTTCCAAAATTGATATTACAACTTCCGATAAAGAAGATAAAGCCATCTTCTACACGGCCCTCTATCACACGGGAATCAGTCCAAATCTGTTCACTGATGCAGACGGACGTTATTTAGGAATGGATCTTGAAGTACATCAAGGAGACACCCTTAATCCGATATACACTGTCTTTTCTTTATGGGATACTTTCCGTGCGCTACATCCGCTAATGACTATCATTGATCCCGATCTGAATAATCACTTTATCAATTCGTTAATTAAGAAACATCAGGAAGGTGGGATATACCCCATGTGGGACTTGGCTTCCAATTACACCGGCACTATGATTGGCTATCATGCTGTTCCGGTCATCGTGGATGCCTACATGAAAGGGTATCGCAATTTTGATACCAAAGAGGCTTATAAAGCCTGCCTGCGTGCCGCCGAATATGACACTACCGGCATCAAATGTCCGGATTTGGTATTGCCTCATCTCATGCCTAAAGCAAAATATTATAAGAATGCCATCGGATATATCCCTTGTGACCGCGAAAACGAATCAGTGGCCAAAGCGTTAGAATATGCGTATGATGACTGGTGTATCTCTATCTTTGCAGAAGCGATGAGTGATTTTGAATCCAAAGCAAAGTATGAACGCTTCGCCAAGGCGTACGAATTTTATTTCGACAAGTCAATCCGCTTCATGCGTGGATTAGATTCAAAAGGTGAATGGCGTACTCCATTCAATCCGCGCGCATCTACTCACCGTAGCGATGATTATTGTGAAGGAACAGCTTGGCAATGGACTTGGTTTGTGCCGCATGATGTAGAAGGATTAGTCAATCTGATGGGTGGAGAAGATGCTTTTGTACAGAAACTTGATTCCTTATTCTCGGCCGATTCATCACTTGAAGGTGAGACAACCTCATCAGATATCAGCGGACTTATCGGGCAATATGCACATGGAAACGAACCCAGTCATCATGTAATCCATTTGTATAACTACGTTAACCGCCCTTGGAGAACTCAAGAGTTGGTAGATAGTGTTTACCGGAGCCAGTATGCCAACAGTATAGATGGTCTTTCGGGTAATGAGGACTGCGGTCAGATGTCTGCCTGGTATATACTCAACTCTATGGGATTCTATCAAGTATGTCCCGGCAAGCCGGTATATTCCATCGGACGTCCTGCCTTCGACAAAGCAGTTATCAATCTGCCTGAAGGAAAGACTTTCAGTATTGTAGTAAAGAATAATGGGAAAAAGAATAAATACATTGAAAGTGTATCGCTGAACGGTAAGGCTCTAAACATTCCATTCTTTAACCATCAGGATATTGCGAATGGAGGAACAATGGAAATCAAGATGACCGATCATCCTACGAAATGGGGAGTCCTCTCTCCGGCTCTCTCCTCCAAAAAAGAGGAATGAGTTGGTACTACTGGCTGTTCAAATTGAATAAAAAAACAAAACCTTGAAAAATAAATTGGCTCAATTGATTTCTGATTCGATTGAGCCATAAATAATAAATAAGACCATGAAAAAGTATCTCCTATTAGTATGTGCATTAAGTTGTATCGTCTTTGCAAAAGCCAAAGACTGGACGCAGTATGTCAATCCGCTTATGGGTTCTCAATCTAGTTTCGAGTTATCAACAGGTAATACTTATCCGGCCATTGCCCGTCCATGGGGGATGAATTTCTGGACTCCACAGACAGGAAAGATGGGAGACGGATGGCAATACACTTATACGGCTAATAAGATTCGTGGATTTAAACAAACACATCAACCCAGTCCGTGGATTAATGATTACGGACAATTCTCTATTATGCCCGTAGTAGGCAAACCGGAATTCAATGAAGAGAAGCGTGCCAGTTGGTTTGCCCACAAAGGAGAAACCGCCACTCCTTATTATTATAAAGTATATCTTGCAGAGCATGATGTAGTGACAGAAATGGCTCCAACCGAGCGTGCCGTTCTTTTCCGTTTCACTTTTCCGGAAAACGATCATTCGTATGTTGTAGTGGATGCCTTTGATAAGGGATCGTATATTAAGGTTATTCCGGAAGAAAACAAGATTATCGGTTACACGACTCGCAACAGCGGTGGAGTTCCCGAAAACTTTAAAAATTACTTTATTATTGAATTCGACAAGCCTTTCACTTATAAAGCTACGGTAGCCAATGGTAATCTGCAAGAAAATGTTACCGAACAGACAACAGATCATGCCGGAGCCATTATTGGTTTCCAAACACATAAAGGCGAACAAGTACATGCAAGGATTGCTTCTTCTTTCATCAGTTTTGAACAGGCAGCTTTGAATATGAAAGAGTTGGGCAAAGATAATATTGAACAGCTAGCCAAAAAAGGAAAAGAAGCGTGGAATCAAGTGTTAGGCAAGATAGAAGTAGAAGGAGGCAATCTCGATCAATATCGCACATTCTATTCTTGTTTATATCGTTCATTGCTCTTCCCACGCAAATTCTACGAACTGGATGCTGCCGGACAACCGGTTCATTACAGTCCTTATAATGGGCAAGTATTACCGGGATATATGTATACCGACACAGGCTTTTGGGATACTTTCCGTTGCCTATTCCCGTTATTGAACCTAATGTACCCGTCAGTCAACAAAGAAATGCAGGAAGGTCTGATCAATACATATAAAGAGAGCGGTTTCTTCCCGGAATGGGCAAGTCCGGGGCACAGAGGCTGTATGGTTGGTAACAATTCTGCTTCTGTCTTAGTGGATGCTTACATGAAAGGAGTGAAAGTGGACGATATAAAAACATTGTATGAAGGGCTGATTCACGGAACGGAGAATGTACATCCACAAGTATCATCAACAGGACGTTTGGGATATGAATATTACAATAGACTGGGTTACGTGCCTTATGATGTAAAAATCAATGAGAACGCCGCACGCACGTTGGAATATGCATACAATGACTGGTGTATCTACCAACTTGCAAAGGAACTTAAACGTCCGAAAAAAGAGATTAATCTTTTCGCAAAACGTGCCATGAACTACAAGAATCTTTTCGATAAGGAATCTAAGTTAATGCGTGGACGCAACGAAGATGGTACATTCCAATCTCCTTTCTCTCCGCTGAAATGGGGGGACGCCTTTACGGAAGGAAATAGCTGGCACTATACTTGGTCTGTATTCCACGATCCTCAAGGATTGATTGACTTGATGGGTGGAAAAGAGATGTTTATCACCATGATGGATTCTGTTTTTGCCGTACCTCCTATTTTTGATGATAGCTACTACGGCCAAGTGATTCATGAAATCCGTGAAATGACTGTGATGAATATGGGTAACTATGCACATGGCAATCAACCGATTCAGCACATGATTTATTTATATGACTATGCAGGACAACCTTGGAAAGCCCAATACTGGTTGCGTCAAGTAATGGATCGTATGTACTCTCCTACTCCGGACGGCTATTGTGGCGATGAAGACAACGGACAAACTTCTGCCTGGTATGTATTCTCGGCATTAGGTTTCTATCCTGTTTGTCCGGGAACGGATGAATATATTATAGGTGCTCCGTTATTCAAGAAAGCTACACTTCATTTTGAGAATGGCAATAGTTTGGTTATTGATGCTCCGAATAATAGTAAGAAGAATTTTTATGTCAATTCGATGAATGTCAATGGTGCTGATTACACTAAAAATTATCTCCGACACGAAAATTTGCTCAAGGGAGGTACGATCAATGTTGAAATGAGTAATCAACCTAATCAGAATAGAGGAACTAAAGAAGAAGATATGCCCTATTCTTTCTCTAAGCAACAATAATCCTTGCGAGATAATTTAGCCCTAATCTTGGTTTGAGTCTTTCTGTATTTTTCAGAAAGTAACTATTCATCAATATTCCGGCTGAAAGTAATAGCCTGAAAGCAAAGAAGTCTGCTTTCAGGCTATTGCTTTTATTATCTTTCGCTGCTTTTATTCGACAAAACAAGGCAAGCATATCAAAAATTGGTTTCAACACCGTACGGAAATGAGTAAAATGATACAGGTTTGAATACATAGTGAGAAAAACATCTATCATAGTATCATTCATTTTAATAATCTTCTAATTATCAAAGGAATAAGTATGATAGATAACTTTTAGAAAATGCATCTATCATACTTTTATTGCAAAAAACGGGTATCTATCACACCCATACTATATCTATTTAGTGTAGCATTAGGTGAGAGTATCCATTTAAAGGCATAAGAATGCACACTTTATAGGATGATAACCTGTATTGACAACTTAATAATCTATTGGAAGCGGCTGTCTTTCTATAGTTCACATGTGCAGGCTGTACAGCCCACGTATGTAAACCGTGCAGCCCACACATGCGGACTGTACAGCACACATACGTGGGCTATAAACTTATCGCCATTACATTTACATTATTAAGCCACGATAATCAGATTTATATGGCTCCCTTGTGACAAAAACAAGCTATCTTACACCTATTATGACCCTTATATGGCTATTTTGCACAATGATAGATAACCTGTTTTTACTGGTAAAAGTATGATAGATGCATTTTCTAAAAGCTATCTATCATACTTATTCCTTTGATAATTAAAAGATTATTGAAATAAATGATACTATGATAGATATTTTATTTCACTATGTAGCATTTAATTCAAATATTTAGGAACATGAGCAAACGTTAGACTTAAAGAAGTTAGCGCCTGCCCATTCTTTGAAAAAGCAATTAAAAAGAGGCTGACTCAAAAACAATCTTGAGACAGCCTCTCGAATACAAACTTTAACCTATATTCTTTTTAGACTCAATACTACTTAAAGACGTATATTTCATAAAGCTCACATCCCCAAGAAGCCAAAAGATCAAATTTCACATACCGTGCAGTTATAGGTTCAATGAATTGATAGTAATCGGCATTCTCATCAGCAGTAGCTACTTTTCCTAGATAATTCCATGTGTTTCCATCAGAAGAAACTGATAATTGTACATTTTGAGGAGCATAATAATATATATAATCAAGACCTACTCCAGTGATTGTTTTTTCCTCTCCCATATCGAGTGTAAATGAAATATCTCCATCAGAACATATACCTTCATAGTTACCTTTGGTTTCACCATCAATAAGCGAACCGCCACCATCGTTTTGATAAAAATCACTACTATCTTCCACATCTACAGACCAACCCTGTTTGGCCCATTCTATCCAACCGGAAGGCCGTTTGTAAGATATGTGTTCAAATCCTCTTATATATTTATTTATATTCAAGGTGAAAGAACTTCTTTTCTCATCCTGCACGAAGACCGGATCTTCACATTCAAAAACAGCTGTGATATTTAATGTGTTTGACGAGTCGTCCGATGTACGCAACAAAAAGTCATTAGTAATCTCCCAAGTAATATCTCCTGATGTCTTTTCACCAGCAGGAATTATAATTTCTGCAGGAGTAATACTAATGTCTTTCAGGTATTCGTCATCCACTCCTTCCGTTGTAAGTTTCACCTTTACATCTTTCCGAGCAGGACGATCCAATTGTACACTGAATGTATATAGATTCCGCTCCGTGTCCTTAAATTCTCCGTTGAAATAAGTATGTTCGAATGTAGTTTTATTACCGACTTTTCCTTCCAAGAAACCTGTAGCTACATACGCCTCTTTCTTTATCAAAGCTTTTGCCTCCAAGGTAATAGATGGCATTTTATATCCTTGCACAGTAGCTCTCACTCCTAAATTACAGGTAGCTTCATCGTAATTAGATTGAAAAACATCCATATTTTTTATACCCAAAGTAACACTGGCATCCGTATAGCCTGCCGGAATTATCAATTTGGTATCACTTAACTCAACATCTTCTCCGATTGGCTCAAAAGTAACTATTGCGTCCTCGGGTGAAGCGTTAAAACGAAAGGTGAATATTACGGGTTTATCGAATTCTAATATACCCTCATTATTATAGGTGGCATTCACTGTTATTTCCGAGCCTTCTCCGTCTTCCGCCACAAGAGAAAAATTGTTATCCGGATAGGTAGCCAGACTTGGAGTTTCATCTTCGCCGCATCCAGAAAGGGCTGTCAGCGAACCGACTGCCAATAATAAGAAAAATCTATAAAGTGTTCTCATTTCTACAATTGTTTTTTAATTTATTGCAAATCATCGGGATATTGGTAAGGTGTGGCATCATTGTCTTTGTAGAACACGGTAGGTGCTTGTAACGGAGAACCATACAGAGTTCTCACATCAGACAGACGCCGGAATACATTGCCATAATTTTCCGGCTTCGGTGAAAAGCCCATAAACCATCCAGAACCTTGGTTTATCAGTCTTTGTCCCTGTAAATCGCCACCTGTACCTCTAACAAACTCCATGGATTGACCGGAACATTCTTTGGATGTCAGGTCCCCATACGGAACTTGAGAAGGATCTCTACCATAATCACCAACTACAATATCTATCCAGTTTTTAATAGTTACTCCATCAACAACGGTTGCCTTCGAACTATACATTCTTCTTAATGCATATACTGCTACGATTTTATCAGGCATTGCTTGTTTAGTTTCGTAGCATAAACGTGCCGCAGCCTCCTCACTAGGCTCTGTTAATGCTGGATTATTCGGATCATAAGCACCTTCATATTCGTCATCAAAACATACCCCGTCCAGATTATATGCTTTGCAATACTGAGCTAGTTCTCGTGCAAAGTCTTTGGCACCTTGTTTAGAAAGTTGCGCCACTCCTGTTATATCCCCGTTACTAAGTATTCCTAATACTATTTTAGTTCCACGTTTACGAAGTGGTTGCAAAAATTTCTCATTATTATCTAGCAAATATTGTATGTAAGCATTACATTTTAAATAAGGGCGTTGGGCTTGTGCGTCCCAGTTGATATTGGCAGCAAATGGAGATACTACATCCCACAGCAATTTTCCGTTTTCCAGTTGAAAAGAAAGAGCATTCAGTGGATTTGTACCATCAAAGAAGACAAATGACTTTACTACATCTTCCCCTTTGTAAGTGTTTCCCAGCTTTCTCATATCTTTTATCAAATAGATACAATGACCAGCTTTCTCATCTTTTATGGTAATGTCGCTACTTACGTGGGTAAGAGCTATAGGTAAAGCATAGGTTTTATCTTCTTTCAAAGTGCCGTCCGTCTGAATGGTGATGTCAGTCTGAGCAGATTTTGTTTGTGCATCTACAATAAGCTTCCCGTCATTCTTAAAAGAAACCAAGTGCGCAGGATACAATTCAAAATCGGTTTCATGCTCTTTGTTATAAGTATCCAAATAGTCTGCATCAATAATTACTTGAGCAAAAGTACTGGTACTCGCCATTTTACTAAGACTCATTTTTACAGAAGTAGTATAAGTATCTTTGTATAGCTCCACTACGTTAGAGGACAAATTGGACTTTCCGTCACGCAAGTATCCATTGTTTTCATAAATGCCAGTATATGCTGACTCATCTATTGCTTTATTTATGACAAGATCATCATCACAAGAGGTAAGGCAAGTTATGCCGCCTGCAAATATGGCAACCATCAACCCTGTTATCAGATATTTTTGTTTCATAATAATATTCTTTTTAATTAAAAGGATTAATATATTTGAGGAAGTTCTACAGGAACCCATATCGGATCTTTACTCGCAGTGATATCATTTCCATTACCTGTACGATCTATAACAACCTTTCCAGACCCCTCATTAAATTTCCAGTAGGCTACAAGTCCTTCACTGGCAGGATTTACTTTATAAGGATTATCTGCAATTTGCTCTGCAGTTCTTTCTACGCTCCAAATACGAACCTCTGAAATTTCTCCCGGAAGCCAGCGGGTACCATCAAAAGAACGGCCTATATAGCAATTCTTAGTTAAATTAACCGTACTATTTGCTGACTGGTCTTTATACACCGCCACACCATTCTTGTAATAGATTCGGTTTTTATTGACAGTGTTATACACAACAGCTATGTGTACCCATTCGTCTACCGGAAGTCCAATACCTGGTGCGTGATTTGCTGGAGGAAAACTTCCACCTGGCACAAATGCCTGAAGTTGATCACGTGGACGGTCGCCATCACCGATACGTATAAGGAAATTACCTTCAATTCCAAAAACAGAACTTAGTGCATTATCACGTTTGGCCACCCAGTCATCACTTCGTACCAATGCTTCCACTGTAATAGTAGTCATCTTGCTTACATCACTATTCCATTTTATCGGAAAATAGTTTTCTTTAATATTAGCTACAACATTAATAAGAGCAGCGCCTTTGATGATAAAATAAGTAGTACGGGCACTCTCAAGAAGTCCAATTCCAGATACATTTGTGATTGTAACAGGCAACACATAACGTCTTGAGTCGTCCAATTGATTCAAATTAACGAAATTCACTATGATATCATCTCCAGAAATTCCTCCGGGTTGAATCGTAACATTCTTCACAGGAATATCATAAAACGCTTCGGGAAGTGCTGTAGCATTATCTCCATAACTTAGATTGTAGGTAGCCGCTAAAGATGGTTTGGCATCAAAGCTGACTTGGATTTCGTTGTCGACAGGAGCAGCAAGCCGATAAGTAATTTTACGACTGTCAAACAATACATCTTCTTTAATCAGTAAATCTTCTGTTACGGGTACCGAACTTATATAAAGCTTATTGTCATAATGATGTTCATCATTAATATCCGTATCCTTGCAGCTGCTTACCGTAAATGCAGTAAGTGCTATAAATGCTAATTGATAAATATGCAATTTCATATTGTATTTCTATTTATTAGGATTCATTATATGAATAGTTTCACGTACTGTTCCATAAGTATTATTGTAATAATCCTTTTGGATATTGATGATAAAAATACCAGTGCAGGTATAATCTGGTGATGCCTGTACAATCCATTGAGCTGTACCTTGTGCAGCCAATACTTTATTTCCATTTGCATCCCGTGTATCCCAATAACCAATTATCATATCCTTATCTTCCTGTTGAGGAAACTGTGTACAGGCAATAAAACGATCTTTTGGAACAAGATCCGCATTCGTTCCTGCTACGTCTATGCCTGCTTGAATAGCCATAAAAACATTTAATGTCAGATCCTCCATGTTTTTGGAAGAAGCGGTTTTCAGTATCAGATGATTGTATTTATCCAGCATATCCATGTTTTCTGGAGCCAAATACTGCACATAACCGTAAAAAACCAATGTTTTGTCGGTATGCTTAATCCGCCAATCCAACACTCTGCTGAAGAAGTTTTGCTGACGTGCCTTGTATTGTTGTAACACATCTTCTTGCATACCCACCATTGAAAGTCCTGTATAGTCAATTAGGATACCATCATATCCATAATTGTCACATAGAACCAGCATAGCATCCGTACGTTCATTCAGATACCTTTGTGCATCTTCTTCCGTCAATTCGGAATTATCTTTTGCCTTATTGTTCCATTCTTGTTCTAAACTCTCATAATTAATGCAGGAAAGCGTGCGGATATTCTTCTCGCGTATTTTTACCATTTCGGCTTGTGTTTCAGACGAGAGCTTTTCTGGATTATTCAAACAGATAAAATCCACACTGTCCGGTATAGCGGTGAGACGTTCGGTTTGATTGATTGGATTAGTTTCCGGATTGTCAAAAGAGACAAAGACTAACTTATGTTCTCCATCCTTGTAGCGTTTCAGATCTCTGATATAGTCAGCATACAGTTGCGGGTTTTGCTCTTCAAATGTAGGGTAATGGATGTTAATGCTTTCTGGGTCTGTCCAGCCTTCGCATGAGGAATACATCATCCCCCACACCATCAATATTGCTGTAAACAAACTGTTTTTTACTATTCTTTTCATATATATTATCACTTAAAGATTTTAATCACATTATTTTCATCCAAGTTCTCTAAGTACTTGGTAAATTCTAAATATAGGTTATTCAAGGAGATATCAGATATTTCTTACTTTTTTCGAAAAAAAAGAGAAAATGGACTAAGTGTTTATTATATTAGCATTGTTTTATTAACAAAGGAAGGGAAAGTCGACACTCTTCTTTTTGAGTTTAATAAAATGTATAACCATTAAATTAAATGTATGGAAAGCAAACATTCGCTTCGAAAGTCGAAGTTATTTCGAGCTTTATTGATTCTTTTGTTGATAGCAGTTCCTGTACAATGGGCTGCGGCACAGTTGACCTTATCAACTCCCCGTACAACTTTAGGAACTGTAATTAAACAAATTCAATCACAATCAAAGTACCAATTTTTCTACAATGACAAGCTATCAACTGTCACAGTTGAACCTTTAAAAGTAAAAGATGCTTCTTTAGAGCAAGTTTTAAACACACTTTTGAAAAATAAAGATATCTCTTATAAAATAGAAGAGAATATAATTTATTTATCAGAAAAAGAAAATTCCGATTCACTACAACAACAAAGCGGGAAAGAACGTACTATAACCGGACAAGTTGTAGATGCTAAAGGAGAACCATTGATTGGTGTTAGCATTTTAGTGAAAGGAACAACAGACGGAGCTATTACCGATTTGGATGGTAACTACAAAATTGTGACAAAAAGCAATAACCCAGTTATTGTTTATTCTTATATCGGATATAAGACACAAGAAATCCCTTTGAAAGGACAGACAGCCATTAATATTACGATGATGGATGATACCCAAGTGATTGACGAGGTAGTTGTTACAGCTTTGGGTATTAAGCGTTCAGAGAAAGCTTTGAGTTATAATGTCACACAGGTCGATGCAGAATCAGCTTTAGCTGTAAAAGATGCGAACTTTATTAATTCACTGAACGGAAAGGTTGCGGGTTTAAATATCAACTCTTCTTCTTCTGGTATTGGTGGTGCAAGTAAAGTTGTTATGCGTGGCTCCAGGGGTATCGAACAATCGTCTAATGCTCTTTATGTTATCGACGGTATTCCAATGTATAACCTGAGCGCTTCTGGTGGTTCTGAAGAGATGCAATCGCAAGGCTCTACAGAAGCTATAGCTGATATAAACCCAGATGACATTGAATCAATGTCAGTTTTGTCTGGTGCCGCTGCTGCCGCATTGTATGGTAGCAATGCATCTAATGGTGCTATTGTGATTACAACCAAAAAAGGAAAAGTGGGTCGTGTAGCCTTGACCGTATCTAGTAATACAGAAATGTTATCTCCATTCGTCATGCCACAGTTTCAGAATCGCTATGGAACTTCTGGAACAGATGCTAGTTGGGGTAAAAGATTGAATGAAGCTAATTACCGCGGATACGATCCTGCAAGTGATTATTTTCAGACTGGGCTTATTGGAACAGAATCTGTAACACTTTCTACTGGTACTGAACACAATCAGACATATCTTTCTGCCGCAGCCGTTAATTCGCGTGGCATTATTCCAAATAACAAATACGACCGCTATAACTTTACATTCCGTAACACCACTCTTTTTCTAGAAGATAAGATGAAACTGGATGTTGGTGCTCAATATATTATGCAGAAAGACCGTAATATGGTGAATCAAGGTATTTATGCAAACCCGTTGTCTTCTGCTTACCTGTTTCCGCGTGGAAATGACTGGGAAGATTACAAAATGTACGAACGTTATGATTTAGAGCGTAATATGTATACGCAATATTGGCCTCAAGGAGGGGGATCGTTCCGTTTACAAAATCCTTACTGGATTAATTATCGTAACTTGCGTGAAAATGACAAAGATCGTTATATGTTGAGTGCAGCTTTAAGTTACGATATTCTAAGTTGGTTGAACGTAGCTGGACGTGTACGTCTAGATAATTCATACAACACATATACACAAAAATACTATGCCTCTACCATCGCAACTATTGCTGAAGGTGAAAATGGTTTTTATGGTGTAACAAACACTCGTGACAAGCAAACATATGCAGACTTATTGTTGAATATAAATAAAACATTTGGCGAGGATTGGAGTTTAACAGCTAATATCGGAGCATCTTATTCAGACAATCGTTCTGAAGCTCTTGCCGTTAGTGGACCAATTGCAGCGAATGGACTTCCTAACTTTTTCACAGTTGCTCAATTGGATAAAGAAACTGGGAAACGTGAAGAAACTGGTTATCGTGAACAAACACAATCTATATTTGCATCTGCAGAAGTTGGTTATAGAAGTACTTACTACTTGACTCTTACCGGACGTAATGATTGGCCAAGTCAATTAGCGGGACCGAACTCAAAACAGTCTTCTTTTTTCTACCCGTCAGTAGGAGGCTCTGTTGTTTTGTCTGAACTTTTCAAATTACCTGAAAGTATTTCATACTTAAAACTACGTGCTTCTTGGGCATCCGTAGGTCTACCATTTGGACGCTTCCTTGCTTATCCAACTTTTTCATGGAATACTTCAACAGGAGCATACTCTTCTCAGTCTGCATATCCATTGTATGATTTGAAACCGGAACGTACAGATTCTTGGGAAGTAGGTCTTACTGCACGTTTCCTTAAACATTTCAATTTTGATGTTTCATTCTATAATACCAAGACTTACAATCAAACCATGGATGCAAAGCTTTCTCCAACAGGAGGCTATAGTACATTCTATGCGCAGACTGGTAACGTACGTAACCGTGGTGTAGAACTTTCACTTGGTTACAAGAATACATGGAACAAGTTTTCATGGAGTTCTAACTACACATTCAGTGCCAATAAAAACAAGATTTTAAGCCTGATTGATGGTTACATAAACCCTGTAACCGGTGAAGAAATAACAAAAGACCGTATGGATGTAGGTGGTTTATCAAAGGCACGGTTCATTCTAAAAGTAGGTGGATCTTTAGGTGATCTCTACTCACAGTCTGACTTGCTTCGAGATTCAAATAATAAGATTTATGTAAATGCCGATGGAAATGTAGCAGTGAATGACAAAGCTGATGATATTTATTTAGGATCTGTTTTTCCAAAAGCTAATATGGCATGGCGCAATGACTTTCAATATGGTAACTGGGGACTTGGCTTCCTTCTTACTGCCCGTTTGGGAGGAGTCGTTTACTCTGCGACTCAAGCCGTTCTTGACTCCTATGGTGTATCCGAAGCTACAGCAGCAGCTCGTGATAATGGTGGAGTCGTGATAAACGGCAACGATATGATTGACGCGCAAAAGTGGTATACAGTGGTTGGTGCCGACAGCGGTATTCCTCAATATTACGCTTATAGTGCTACCAATTTACGTCTGCAAGAAGCTTCTGTCAGCTACACTATCCCAAGAAAGAAATTGAAAAATATTATGGATATCACTCTTTCGCTGGTAGGTCGTAACTTGTGGATGATTTATTGCAAGGCTCCTTTCGATCCTGAATCTGTAGCCACTACAGGTAACTATTACCAGGGAATTGATTACTTTATGATGCCTAGCCTTCGTAGCGTAGGATTCAATTTGAAACTTAAATTCTAAAAACGGAAAAGATGAAGAAAAATACAATAATACAGTTTATAGTCACTGGTATGTTTCTTTTCGGTGCAACTGCATGTACAGGAAACTTTGAAGATTACAATAAAAATCCTCATGAACCAGACCAAAATGACATGGGAGTAGATTGGTATTTGGTAAGATCATTAGCTCTTAATTTACAAGATTTGATGATGCCAGAACAAGAGAACTTTTCTCAATATGTAGACTGTTTGATGGCAGGAGCATTTTCGGGATATGTAGCAGACTCCAATTTGGGTACAGGTTGGTCTGGTCGTTACGCAACTTATAATCCTTCAGACGATTGGAAAAAAATTCCATTCAATGATTTTTATTCAAAGTTTTATCCTGATTACTTCAATTTGAAAAATCAAAGCGATGATGAACTTTTCTTATCGTTGGCCGAGTTATATCGTATCGTCGTAATGTTACGTGTAACAGATACATATGGTCCCATCCCTTATTCAAAAGTAGGTGCAGCTAATGCGATCAAATCCCCTTATGATTCTCAGCAAGCTGTCTATGCCAAAATGCTAGAAGATTTGGATAATATTATTACAGTATTAGGAAAGTTTGGTAACCAAAGCTTCAGCTCAAGTGCTGATAGAATTTATAATGGCAATACATCAGCATGGTATAAGTTTGCCAACTCTTTGAAGCTAAGAATGGCGATGCGTACTTGCTATGTAGCAGGATTTAACGTGAATGGAAAAACATCACAGCAATTGGCTGAAGAAGCTGTAGCAGCAGGTGTTATGACTGCTGCAACTGATGGCGCTTATCGTAAAGTTGCCGATCATAATCCATGGCAACGTTTTATGGTACTATGGTCAGATGCACGAATTTCAGCGGATTTAACCTGCTACATGAATGCATACAACGATCCTCGTCGCGAAGCATATTATGATAAAAGTACTTTTGGCACCGTGTCGGGAAATGCATATACTGGAGAAGAAAGTTATGTAGGTTTACGTCGGGGTATTCTGCAAGGACAATATAACTCCTGGTCACAAGGCTCTTCTTGTATGAAAGTCACTACGAGTGATAATATAGTTGTGTTCCGTGCATCAGAAGTCGCTTTCTTGCGTGCTGAAGGAGCTCTTCGTAACTGGAACATGGGAGGAACAGCTAAAGACTTCTATGAGGAAGGAATCCGTTTGTCGTTTGAAGAAAACGGAATTACCAGTGGAGTCGAAAATTATCTTGCAAGTACGGGAAAAGTAGAAGCATATAAAGATCCACTGAAAGGACAAAGTGCCCAAACTTATGATTACTCTGGAGCTATTAATACAAATGTAACTGTGGCATGGTCTGGAGGTGATTTTGAAAAAAGCTTAGAACAGATTATTACTCAAAAATGGATTGCAAACTTTCCGAATGGTATGGAATCATGGACTGAGTACCGTCGTACAGGCTATCCTAAATTAATGCCAATGGCAGCAAATGCAAGTGGAGGAATTGTTAATGATGCGGAAGGTGCACGACGCATGCCATATCCAACTGATGAATATCGTGAAAATAGAGAAAGCGTAGAAGCAGCAGTTGCGACATTGACACAAGAGTCCAAGACTAAAAGAGGAGATACGATGGCAACTCACGTATGGTGGGACTGTAAATAAATCAACCAATGAGTAACAAAAAATAAAAATATATACCAAGTACTTAGTATATTAAATTATACAAATAAAATTACCTTAATTATAGCATATATGAGAAGAAAAATAAAATATCTCATGCCTGTAATGCTGGCATGCTCTATGATGCAGTTCTCGTGTTCTGACTGGACAGACCCAGAAAGCATCAATATACATACTCCTTCTATGGAGGAACAAAATCCGGAACTTTATGCTCAATACCTGGAATCTCTCAACAATTTTAAAGCAACAGACCATCAGGTAGTAATTGTTTCAGTTAATAATGTAAGTACTGTAACAACCTCACGCAGTCAACACCTTACTGATATGCCTGACAGTCTCGACTATATTTGCCTAAACAATACAATGGAAGTAAATCAGGCAAATATATCTGAGATGAAGGAAGTACGTCGATTGGGTACAAAAGTATTGGGATTAGTTGATTTCGATGCTATAGAAAGTACATGGAAAAAGATTCTTGAGGAAGAAGCAGCCAACGCAGTACCTAATCCCGAATCTGATGAAACAGAAAATGGAGAAGAAGGAGAAGAGACTGTCGACGATGCAACACGTTTTATTGAATACTGTAAAAGTGAGGTCGCTAAACAAATCGCCGCAAGTAACGCTTTGGATGTAGATGGAATTGTAGTGAATTATACAGGCTTCGACCTCAATTCGCTTGTTGAAGAGAATGAAATTGCCGCTGAAACAGCGCGTCAAGGAGCATTCTTTGACGCGGTAGCTAACTGGAAAGTTGCGAATACTAATAAGGACTTGCTTTTCAAAGGTTCCCCGCAGAATGTTATTGGTAAAAATCTGCTTTCTGATTGTAAATACATCATTGTCAATGCGCATGGAGCAAAAAACCAATACGAGATGTCTTATCTCATACTCATGGCATCAGCAAAAAACGTACCAACCGACCGCTTCATCATGGGAGTAACAACGCCTTATCTTACCTATTCGGGGAGTTACAATGGTGAACTCGGAGATGGCTCATCTGCCATCATTGGAGCTGCTCAATGGGCAGTGGCAAAGACGCCTGACTACACCAAAGCTGGGATTTCGATTGATGCAGCGGAAAAAGACTATTTTAATGCCAGCAATGTATACCCAACCTTAAAAGAAGCTATAAGTATATTGAGTCCAACCGTTAAATAAAAAACTGCCTTATGAAATTAAACAATTTAATATTTACAGCTCTTGCCGGTTTCTCAATAATTCTCACCGGTTGCCAGAACAACGATGAAAATGAACAGCATTATGACAATAAACTCTTCATTTCGGCATCGAACTTTACTAAGGAAATACTGTTCAAGGCTGGTGATACAAATGTAGAAACTGGTCTTTCAGTAGCCATAGCAAAGCCTGAAAAACATGATATCAAAGTGACTATGTCACCTGCTCCCGAACTTTTATCAACTTATAAACAGGCATATTATGATGAAACTGCAGTACTTCTTTCCGAAGAGCATTATTCAATGCCAGAAACTTCGACTACCATCAAATCAGGTAGTATAGTTAGTCCAGAATTGCCGATTGAATTCATTAATACAGGAGAACTTGATATCAAAACCACTTATGTGCTTCCAGTCACTATTAAATCCGTGGAAGGGATCGGCGTTTTGCAAAGTGCTAAAACATATTATTATGTATTCCGCGGAGCATCACTTATTAATGTGGTATGTAATATCAGTCGTAATCGTGCTTACCCGGATTTCAAGAATGACTCCAAATTCAATAATCTAACGGAGAATACGATGGAGATACTGTTCAAGGCCAATTCATTCCCTAATACTCTGAACACGTTGATGGGTATTGAAAGCAATTACTTGCTTCGTATCGGTGACGCAAATATTCCGAATAACCAACTTCAAGTAGCTACTTCTGTTAACAATTGTACAAGCGCAGACCTTCAACTTGAAAGTGGCAAGTGGTATCATGTAGCTGTCGCATTCAATAAAGGTAATGTCAAAGTATATATCAATGGCGTAGAAAAGCTTTCCGGTTCAACAGGAAAGAGTTCTGTTAGTCTTGGTGCCAAACATACCAATGAGGAATACGGTTCACGTTGTTTCTGGGTAGGTTATTCCTATAAAGATGACCGCTATTTTGATGGCGTCGTTTCCGAAGTACGAATCTGGAATCGTGCATTAACAGCAGAAGAAATTCAGGCAACAAACCACTTCTACACAGTAGAACCTGAATCGGAAGGGCTCATTGCATATTGGAAATTCGACGAAGGTTCGGGTACAATAGCTAAAGATTACAGCGTGAGTGGCTATGATTTGACAATCGAAAAAGAGCCTAAATGGGAATCTGTTTCATTGCCTCAATAATAAATCATTTAACTAAGAATTGAATATGAATATGATAAATAATATCAAATATGCTTTCCTGCCAATGGTGATGTTCACTATGGCAACCTTCACATCTTGTGAGGAAGATATTGAAATAGGAAACAAGATAGATGAATCTTCTTATTTGGCATCGACTCAACTGAGCGGATTATTATTGGACGAAAATACGAATAAAAACAGTTCGGTAATCGAGCTCCGAAATAATGAATACAGCACTAATGTGGTATTCCGTCTCTCTAAACTACCTCAAAAAGGAGTAGATGTTCAAATAGCTGTCGAGGAATCATATGCAGCTATATATAATACTACCCATGAAACGGATTTCGAAGTGTTTCCTGCCGCTAATGTGAAAATCGCAAATAATGGTACTTTTGTACTTGCCCCTGATGATAAAGTTACCCCAAGCGTGAAAGTTACACTGACTGCGTTTGATGGAATGGAAGAGGATAAAACTTACATAGTACCTTTGACAGTAACATCTTCTACTGAAGGAGTAACATTTACTGAAACTTCCAAGCATATGGTGCTTCTCGTTCAGGATTATCGCAACAAACCCAATACTAACAAAGGAGAAGATGCAGTACAAACAGTACTCTATTTCGAAGTTAATGATACTAACCCACTCAATGCACTTGAGTTTCTGACTGAAAGTGGTAAATATTTTTTCGACCATATCGTACTTTTTGCTGCTAATATCAATTGGGATCCAGAGAAACAACGAGTGTATTTAGCGAACAATGAAAATGTTCAATTCTTGCTCGACAATAATGATAAGTATCTGCAACCATTGCGTAAAGCTGGTATGAAAATTATTATCAGCATCCTTGGTAATCATGACGAAGCCGGTGTCGCTCAACTTTCGGATATGGGAGCCCGGGAATTCGCCCGGGAACTGGCAGCCTACTGCCGTGCCTATAATCTGGACGGCGTCGCTTTCGATGATGAATATTCGAACTCACCAGACCTTTCAAACCCATGGCTTGCAAGACCATCAGCCTATGCGGGTTCACGATTAATGTATGAATGTAAAGCTGTCATGCCGGAAAAAATTGTCTCACTTTATAACCTTGGCAACATGTATTCAAGTAGTCTCCAAGTTATTGATGGTATCGAACCTGGTCAGTATTGCGATTATGCTGTAGCCGACTATGGTGGTGCTGCTGGGCCAGGTACCGGTATGACATTGAAACAGTGTGCTGGTATGTCAATAGAACTAAGACGAGGCAGTGGCAACTCAAGTGAATCTACAGCGCGTTCTAGAAAAGAAGCTGGTTATGGATACTACATGTTCTTCGCACTTGACCCATCATTATATGGTTCACAAGTATATAGATGCCAATCCGTTTGTAAAGGTTTGTACGATGAAACATTAATTTATCCAAGTTACTATTATAAAAAGAATAGTACACAACGTGAAGCTATTAACTGATTAATGTATATTTTACCTTAAAAAGAATAGATATGAAATTATATAAGAATTTAATGATAATATTATCGGCATCCCTCCTACTATGGGGTTGTTCTGATGATGATGAATCAATCAATAGTGGTAATTCAACAATCTCACTATCGACCAATATACTCCAAATGGATAAAAATGGAGGGGATGCTACAGTAACTGTAACAAGCTCCGATAACTGGCGGCTGTCAGGAATATGTGATTGGGCACATCCGTCAGTAACTTCAGGTAAAGATGGTGATGTAGTTACTTTTACCATCGATCCTAACAAATTAGATGAAAAGCGTACTGCAACCTTCAAATTTTTCACAGGTTCTTCGGTTGTGCCACTGCAAGTAGAGTCTCAACCTGCATATATAATGGATTTACTTTCTGACGAAGCTCTTTCTATTGCTAAAGAGAAAAGTACTGTGAGAATTCAACTTAATACCAATGTGACCGACCCAACGATAACATATAGTGACGGTGGTGAAGAGTGGCTGACATTTGATAGACGTAATGAATTTGGTGGTAAAGTAACTTTATCATTCACTGCTGCCGAGAACAAGACATATAAAGATCGTAGTACAGAAATTACAATCTCAAGCCCACTCGTTACTGAGAGTGTCAATGTAGATATTAATCAAAAACAAACAGATGCAATTATCACCGAAAGTAACACTTTAACATATGATCTAACAGCACGAACTATCTCTTTTAAAGTGAAATACAACGTCAATTACGCTATTTCCATAACAAAAGGGAAAGATTGGATTACTGATCAATCAATTTCCGAACCACAAAAAGGCGATGATGGTTTGACTACGGTTACTGTTACTTATAAACTATCCGCATCACCAGCTTCGCGTGGAGGTACAATTCATATTGCCCAAACCAGTGGTACATTAGTAAAAGATATTGCTATTGTTCAAAAAGATCCGGACGCCAGCCCTGTGGAAATTCCAGATGCCGTTCTTCGAGCACTTTGTATATCTAACGGTTGGGCTCTCCCTATTGATGATACCAAATGTATTATTCTTGAAGAAGGATTAAACGCAACTTCATTCTCTAACACCTCATACTCTAACCAGATTAAAGATTTAACCGGAATAGAGTATTTCCCTAACCTGACTTCATTACGTTTAGGTTATTGTTCAAACATGAAAAAGCTTGATATTTCAGGTTTACATAAGGTATCATCACTCACATTTAATAGCCCTACTATTTGTGAAGAGTATAATTTGGGAGATAATCCAATTACTAGTTTCAATGCAGGAGGTAGCTATGTTTATTCGGAGGCAGAAAGTCTTAAAGTCATCAGTAGTAAACTTGAGTCTTTGGATTTAAGTCTTGTTTCCTGGTATGCAAGTTATGATTATGTTACGTCAATTGATGCTTCGGAATGTCCAGCATTAACAAACTTAAACGCCAATCGTAGCAGCAAAATTAAGACTCTTTATTTAAAGACTGGTCAAGTGATACCAAAGTTAACTAAGAATGATGCAACTACTATTGTTTACAAATAATTAATATATAGAGAAATAATTTATAGAGAATCCCTTTATTTACTCTTTCCAAATCTGTGAATAGAGTCAAATAAAGGGATTATTGCTATCTATTTTTATCTAATGCTAGCTCTTATCTTAAAATACTCTTTTCATCTATAAACAAACCACAACCAGTACTCAAAGACTTTTTTGAATCCAACAATATTGAAATCAACTGATTATATAATCAATGTAACCTTAAAACTCTAAATCATATAAAGATTAAGAGTCATTCAAAAAACAAAACTATTCCACCTGCTCTTTCGGGTAATTCACCAAATACAGTGTCTTTGTCGCCCGAGTAAAAGCTGTATACAACCACCGGAAATAATCCGGAGTCAAATACTCATCTGTCATATACCCCTGATCTAAAAACACATTCTGCCACTGTCCGCCTTGCGCTTTATGACAGGTTATTGCGTATGCATATTTCACCTGCAAAGCATTGTAATGCGGATCGGCTTTCATCTTTTTCATCCGGTCTCTTTTGTTTGGAATATCTATATAATCCTCAAGTACCGTATAGAACAATCGGTCATTGTCTTCTTTCGGCAATGCGGGTGAGTCCGAATGTAAAGTGTCTAATAATAGATTCGCATCCAATTCAAAATCATTCTGGTCAGGAAAGCGGAGAGTAACTTCAGCAAAACGATAACCGTATATTTCACGAGTTCGACGAACACGCCGGACAACTGCAATTTCTCCATTAGCGATAAAATCCATCTCCTTATATTTCTCTGTCCAATAGTAATTATTTTTGGCTATCATCAACATATCTCCAGTGTTCAATTCATCTTCACGCCAAAGAATTTGTGCACGTATTCCATTATTATATAAGTTCGCACGTTTATTAGATCGACAGACAACAATCGTTTCATCCATACCATCATGATCGTAACAATTAGTCAGTTCTTCTATCAGTTCAGTTCCGGGTACCAGTTTAATATCAGGAAAACCTGTTATTTTTATCTTAGGTAAGGAATAACAATCATCCTCCGCTATCAGTTGCCTCAACTGCGTGGCATTCCACAATATTCCGGATTCTTGCACCTGGCGAACCACTTGGGTAAGATCAATCTCACGTACTTCAAGTCCATAACCTTTCAATGCATCAGCAAAAAGCGCAGGACTCAACTCCTCACCTACCGGGGGAAGCTGTGCTGTATCTCCCATCAATAAGAGTCGGCAACCTTGTCCCGAATACACAAATTGCACCAAATCATCCAATAAACGTCCTGTTCCAAACATACTGCCCGACAGTCCTTCGTTTGAAATCATGGAAGCCTCGTCGACAATAAACAATGTATTGGTAGCTAAATTGTCATTGATCGAAAAGTTACTAAGCTCATTAGAAAAAGCTTGTTGTCTATATATTTTTTTATGAATAGTAAAAGCCGGATGTCCTGCATACGCTGAAAAAACTTTTGCCGCACGTCCTGTAGGAGCCAACAATACAGATTTCTGCTGCAGCTGATCCATCGTTTTCACCAATGCCCCTACCAACGATGTTTTACCAGTACCAGCATACCCTCTTAAGATAAAGACTTCATCTGCCAGTGTGGACAGCAGAAACTCTGAAAGAGATTTTACAGCAATTTCCTGCTCTAAAGTTGGCTGATAAGGAAAATTTTCCTTAATTTGCCTTTCTAAATAGTTATTTATCATTTTTGTACGAGAAAAAAGTTCGAGGAACTATCGTATTTAAATTTATTTATTCTATTTTTGCGATGCGAATATAACAACTAAAAACATAATTTATCATGAAAACAGTATTTAATATTGTATTGGTGCTTTGTGCTGCTGCACTGATTTACATCTGTTACACCAGCATTATGGGTCCTATCAATTTTGAAAACGCAAAAAAAGAAAGAGAAAAAGCAGTCATTGCCCGTTTGATCGACATCCGTAAGGCACAGCAGGAATACCGTTCGCTGCACCGCGGAATGTATGCACCCAAATTAGACACACTGATTGATTTCGTTAAAAATCAAAAATTGCCGTTCGTTATGAAGATGGGAATGTTAACTGACAAGCAATTGGAAGATGGACTGACTGAAAAGAAAGCCATGGCTATCATCGAAAAAGCAAAGAAAACCGGTAGATACGATGAAGTTAAGAAATGGGGACTTGAAAACTTCAAACGTGACACTATGTGGGTAGCTGTATTGGATACTATCTATCCAAAAGGATTCAATGCCGACTCTATGAAATATATTCCTCACGGAAATGGTGCTCAATTCGAAATGAACGTGAAAAATGACACTGCCAAGTCTGGTGCTCCGGTATATTTGTTCGAAGTGAAAGCTCCATACGAAACTTATTTGAGCGGACTTGACAAACAAGAAATCATCAACCTAAAAGACCTGGATTCTAAACTAGGCAAATATAGCGGCTTGATGGTAGGTTCTATCGATACTCCAAACAATGGTGCTGGTAACTGGGAATAATGATTGATTTTACTAAATCAAAACAATATACTTTATCCATCCGTCTTAGTACGGATGGATTTTCTTTTTCTATCTATAACCCGATTCATGACGATTCGCTTTCAATAATAGAGAAAGGGATAGATGCGTCTTCATCCCTTACAGCAAATCTAAAGACACTCTTTCACGAATCGGATTTCCTCAATCATCCTTACAAACGAGTAAACATTATGATGGCAGGCAAGCGTTTTACGATTGTGCCATTAGAATTGTTTGAAGAGGAACAGGCGGAACTTCTGTTTTATCATAATCATCAGAAAAAAGAAAATGAAACGGTGCTCTATAATATTCTAAGAAAGAATAATGTAGCTGTCATCTTCGGCATAGACAAAAGCGCACAGACCTTTTTGAATGAACAATATCCCGAAGCTCGTTTCTATTCTCAATCTACTCCATTCATCGATTATTTTTCTGTAAAAAGCAGATTGGGAAACAGTAAGAAGATGTATGCTTCTATACGCAAAGACGGCATTGACATCTATTGCTTTGAACGAGGACATCTGCTTCTGGCTAATTCCTTTGAATGTACGCACACAGAAGACCGTATTTACTATTTATTGTACGCCTGGAAACAACTGGAGTTTAATCAGGAACGGGATGAGTTACACCTAACCGGAATACTTCCGGAAAAAGACGTTTTAATGAGTGAATTGAAAAAGTTTATCCTACAGGTATTCATCATGAATCCTGCAACTAATATTGACATGCAAGCCTTATTAACATGCGAGTAATCAGCGGTATTTACAAACGAAGAAGATTTGACGTGCCTCGGACATTTAAAGCACGCCCTACGACAGATTTCGCCAAAGAAAATCTGTTTAATGTACTCAATAACTATATCGATTTTGAAGAAGGAATAACAGCTCTTGATTTGTTTGCCGGGACAGGAAGCATCAGTATCGAACTGGTATCCCGTGGATGTGACCATGTTATCAGCATTGAGAAAGATCCTGCACATCACTCATTCATCTGCAAAATTATGAAAGAGGTGCAGACAGACAAATGTCTGCCGATACGCGGAGATGTATTCAAGTTTATCAAAAATGGCCGCGAACAGTTCGACTTCATCTTTGCCGATCCTCCCTACGCTTTAAAAGAGTTGGAAACAATACCCGAATTAATCTTTCAGAATAATCTTCTCAAAGAAGGAGGATTATTGGTACTGGAGCATGGAAAAGATAATAATTTCGAAGAAAATCCACATTTCCTTGAGAGAAGGGTGTATGGAAGTGTGAACTTCTCACTATTCAGATAAGATCCAAATACAATTTCATCCTTATTAAAGCAGCGGAGCCAATAAACGCACGATAGACTCCGCAGCTTTTTGTCTCCACGAACGTCTGCCCCAATTCTTCAAAAAGATCTGTGTACTTTCGCGCTGGTCCTGAAGAAATATTTCTTTCATTTCAAGGGCAGTTTCTACGTCATACATAAAAGCATTCACCTCAAAGTTATGCTCAAAGCTACGGAAGTCAACATTGGTAGAGCCTACAGTGGAAAGCATATCATCTGAAACCATCAGCTTAGAATGTAGAAAACCTTTCTTATAAAAATAGACTTTAACACCTGCCTGCATCACATCTGCCAAATAAGAACGCGATCCAAGATGAGTTATCCAGTTATCTGCACGTTCCGGTAACATCAAGCGTATATCCACCCCAGACAATGCTGCTGTTTGCATAGCTGCTAATATTGGTTCTGTAGGCAAAAAATAAGGTGTTTGCATATAGAAATATTTTTTTGCACTGGTAATAGCAACAGTCAATCCCTGCATGATTTCTTTCCAAGGCCCGATAGGCTCACTCGTGACAATTTGCACTAAAGAACTTCCGCAAGAGTCAATCTTCGGAAAATAACGGGAAGCGGTTATCAACGTACGGTCTACAAAATACCAATCAAGCAGAAAAGCTGTTTGTAAACCATGCACTGCCTTGCCTTCCAACATGATATGCGTATCGCGCCAAATCCCCCAAGAAAAGCCACGCATATAACGTTCTGCCAGGTTCATTCCCCCAACGAAGCCCACGCGTCCGTCAATAATGACAATCTTTCTATGATTACGGTAATTCACCCTACTGGTAAATAAGGGAAAACGTACTTTCAAAAAGCTTCTGACTTCAATACCGGCATTGCGCATTTCTTCAAAAAAACGGTTAGGCACATGCCAGCAACCTACATCATCATAGATAACCCGTACTTCAACCCCGTGAGAAGCTTTTTCTATCAGCACATCCCTGACCATACGCCCGATAGCGTCATCTTCAAAGATGTAATATTCCATGTGGATATGCTGCTTCGCTTTTTGCAGTTCACGCAACAATGATTGAAGTTTAGTATATCCTTCGGTATAGACTGCCACACGGTTCCCCTCAAATGGAAACGCTTGATTCGTTTGCTGGAAAAGCTGAATAAGACGGGAGTATTCATAAGGAACGTCCGAACAATCCTGTGCGAGATATTCGGCCATTGGTTTCTTCAATAAGCGGTCGTAGCTTTTTTGCCCAATGATACGTTCGCGACGTTGACTCCGCCCAAAGAAAAAATAAAAGACAAGTCCGACAATAGGAAGGAAAAGTAATATGAGTATCCATGCCATGGTTTTAACCGGATTCCGGTTGTCAAGAATGATGATGACAATCGTACCGATAATGGCTCCAAAATAAAGAATATCAAAAGCCACTGTTGCTATCTGGCTAAGCATATAGTTCCAATCAATCATAGGAATCTCCTTTCATACGAATACTAAACAACAAATATAGAGTAAATTCTCGGATTAACAAAGAAATCCCGGCAACAACATTGAATCGTTGTGCCGGGACTTCCTGTTTTTATTTAAACCTATTACTCTGCTTTAGTGTGGTCTGCCACCTCCAAAGCCACCACGCGGGCCACGAGGTCCACCACCATCAAAACCGCCATGACGCATATTGCCACGAGCTTCTTTATTTCCAAAAACATTCAGACGATAAGAGAAACGAAGCATGCAGTAGCTATTAATTCCGTTATATTCAGAAACAGAACGCATATCGGCTGTTAACGAACGGCTGATATTAGATTGCTGCCGCAGAATATCATATACTTCAAAACTGATGGTTGCGGCATTGCCTTTCAGGAAGTTTTGGGCAATCTGTGCATTCCAAATAAGTTCATTCTTATTCATACTGGCATCACGATAACCACGACGAGCGTTATTAGTGATATTGGTAGACAACGTCATACTCCAAGGTAAAGAGATATTAGTACTTGCACCATAACCAAATGTATAGGGTTCTTGATTGTTTTCCGGACGCAGTTGATTTCGCTCAAAGTTATAGTTGATTGAACCATTCAAGGTAAATTCAAACCAGTCGTTACGGAAAGTTCCATTCAGATTCTCTCCGAAAGTCAGTGTCGTACTAGTGTTCTTGTCATTTATTTTAATATCGTCATTAAAAAGATAAGAAACTGCATTGGTATAATTAGCACGGGAAAAAGAATTTATGGTAAACCGCTTGTCTCTCAATGCTGTATTGAATCCAAACATTCCCATCGCATTCCAGTTTCCGTTGATATTCTCCGGTTTAACAGTCACTCCACCAGTACTCTGATTATAAGTAGTGGCATTAGTAATGCTATTTTGAGTCATATTCAAGTTTACATGAGCCATCATGCCACGCTGTTTATCTGCATTATAAGTATTATAAAACAAACGCATAGAATGAGAGAAAGAAGGTTTCAATCCCGGATTACCCTTACGGATATTCAACGGATTGGAGTCATCAGTTACATCAAGCAAATTTTCCATACTCGGCTGGCTTGCACGTCCCCGATAGGTAAAGCGCAACTGGCTGACTTTAGAAAATCTGTAACGAAAATCAACGTTAGGAGCAAAATTGAACACATTTCTTTTTACTACAGTATCTACTTCGGCTTTCTTATAATCCAATCTGGTGTTCTGCGGTTGCAAAGATACTCCAAAGTTCAATCTATATTTCTCGCGGATAATATTTAGTCCTGCATTAATATCATGGTTATAATATTTATATTGAGCATACTTACTCAAATCTCTATCTTTATTCTCTTCATATCCTACAGGCAGACCATCACCAAAATTCCAAAACCAATCCTGTCCTTTATCGGCATCAGGAATCAAGCTGTATGTACTTCTGTCACTTTCACTATATTTATATTGAAATTTATAGCGGAACTGTAAGAAGGTAGCTCTCGCAATCGGTTCGCTATAGGTCAGTTCGGCAGTATAATCATAATTTTTGGTTGGAGAAGTAGTATATTGTTTACGCTCATCATCTTCTTTTTTTGCATTATCATCAAAATAACGCGTCAATGATTCACTAAACTGTTCGCTGTCATTATCTCCATAACTAAATGTACCACGGAAAGTGATGTTTCGTCCCTGATTATTCAATCTACGATTCACTTGCAAAGAAGCATTTGCAGAGAGATTCTGCCCTTCAGATTTTGATTCACTATTACTGGCGTTGACACGAATAGCTTCTAAAGGATCATCCGTACTTCCCCAGAAAATCTTATTCAAAAACTCATTAGGATTAGACACCAAATTAAATGGATCTCCATTAAAAGTTCCCGATTCGGAAATAGAATAACTATTAGACTTTCCATAAGAAACGTTCGGGCGGAAAATGATATTTGTCAATGTGTCCGGTTTCCACTCCAACCGAAAGTCTGCATTAAAGTTCGTATTCTTATTGCGGCCTTTACTGTTCGAATTTGAATAAGAATTTCCATTTTGCAGGAAACGTTCCGAGTAGTTTGTAGATGTTGCATCCCGATCACTGAAATTATAACGGGCACTACCTCCCAGTTCCAATTTTTCAGTCTGGGTAGCAAAGTTAGCCCCTAACATCCTGGTAGCAGTCAAACCATTGCTGTTCCGGAAACGAGGTCCGCCACCTCCACCGGAGAATCCCTGATCGTTCACATTATTAGCAGAACCGATTAAAGAGAATTGGCTATTATCGACAAAACGATTCAACATCAAGTTGCTTCCGTAACGATCTTCTGTACCACCGGCAACACTTGCATTACCAAACCAACCTTGATTCATACCTTTCTTCACTTTCAGGTCAAGAACAGTTTCTTCTTCTCCGTCATCTATTCCGGTAACACGTGCCAAATCAGACTTTTTATCGTACGTCTTCAGTTTGTCGATCATGTTGACCGGTAAGTTCTTCAATCCGGTTTTCACATCACCGCCAAAGAACTCTTTACCATCCACCATAATCTTCTTTACTTCTTTACCATTGATTTTGACGTTACCGTCATCGTCTATTTCTGCTCCCGGAAGTTTCTTCACCAACTCTTCGAGCATCGCCCCTTCGGGAGTACGGTAAGCTGTTGAGTTATATTCCAGCGTATCTTCTTTCACGACCACCTGCGGAGCTTCGGCAGTAATCACCGCTTCCTTCAGCATGACAGCATCAGGGTCCAATGTAATGGTTCCCAATTTTTTATCAGTGGCGTTAGCAGATAATTGTACCGGTACGAGCTTGGTTCGGAATCCAATATAGGAAACTTTCAACACATATTTTCCGGCTTTTACTTTGGGGAGAGTAAACCATCCCTGGTTACTACTGGCTATACCGGCGGCATAAGCACTATCAGGTAATGATAGCAATTGAACTGTAGCCTGCGCTGCGGGCTCTTTAGTATCGGATTCCACCACACGTCCCGAAACGGTAATAACCTTATTCTGTGCAAAAATTGAGAAGGTGCATAGCAACATCAGCACCAACCCTGCTGAAAATCTTTTCATTTACCTTATTTACGATTATATTAGTAGCAATAACAATGTCTTTTTGACAAATCGAATCGCAAAAGGTTTAATTGAAAAGAAAATTATCTTTTAAAGAATCGATCAACAAGCGCTTTTTTCAGACCAAACTCCAGACAAAGCACATTAAAAACCAGAAAAGTAAGGAAAGAGGAAGTATCGACGTTTATCACATCTCCTTGCATAACACGCCACAACATACCACCAAAGACGAACAAGAATGTCAAAAAGATGGCATTACGAACAGCCGAATTCCGGATTTGCTCCGTTTCACGGCTTTCATTCTTACTCAATGCAAAGATTATCAACAAGCATCCTGCCATCATCAACAACTTTGTACATTCTTTATAAAACAGCAAATTAGTATCAGTTACTACTCCCTGCATCACCAAAATAAAAGGGATAAACAGAGCTACCAACAAGACAACATATCCTAAAGGACGACAATATACAGGTAATAATGCTTTCATGATTAAACGTTTTAATGAGACAAAAGTAAGTAAAAAAAGATATTTTATATACATTTGCAGAGTAAAAAAGCAAAAGAATCATGAGTAAACAAGAAGTTATTCTCTGCGAAAGCTTGGAAACGAGCCTCGGTCGTGCCATTGAGCTATGTCCGCATGACAAATTATTCGTCCTTACAGACGAGCATACCCAGCGTCTTTGTCTCCCCTCTCTAAAGGAATCGGGTCTGTTGAAAGATGCTGTAGAAATCTGTATCGGAGCAGAAGATGTGCATAAAACTCTGGAAACACTCGCTTCCGTCTGGATGGCATTAAGCACTCAAGGGGCTACCCGCCACTCTTTACTTATCAATCTTGGAGGAGGGATGGTGACAGATCTCGGAGGTTTTGCCGCAGCTACATTCAAACGGGGCATTTCCTATATCAATATACCAACCACCCTGCTCGCCATGGTGGACGCATCAGTGGGGGGTAAAACAGGAATCAACTTCAACGGACTGAAAAATGAAATCGGTGCTTTCGCTCCGGCAAACAGTGTATTGATTGAAACTGAATTCCTACGCACATTGGACACACACAATTTCTTCTCCGGATATGCTGAAATGTTGAAGCATGGTTTGATTAGCAATACGGCACATTGGGCAGAATTGCTCAATTTCGATTCCTCTAGTATTGATTATGCAGCTCTCAAACAATTGGTAGGCCAATCGGTACAAGTGAAAGAAGATATTGTAGAACAGGATCCCTTCGAACATGGAATCCGCAAAGCATTAAATCTGGGACACACCGTAGGACATGCGTTCGAAAGTATGGCACTGGCAGAAAACCGTCCTGTATTACATGGATATGCAGTAGCTTGGGGAATTGTGTGCGAACTGTATCTTTCTCATCTCAAAGTAGGTTTCCCGAAAGAGAAAATGCGGCAAACGATCCAGTTTATCAAGGATAATTATGGCATATTTACTTTCGACTGCAAAAAATATGACCAACTGTATGCATTTATGACGCATGATAAAAAGAATACTTCAGGCACTATCAATTTCACATTACTAAAAGATATTGGAGACATTTGCATCAATCAGACTGCCGATAAGGACACTATCTTCGAAATGCTCGACTTCTATCGCGAATGTATGGGAATTTAACCCATCCTACATCAGATATACCGCATAATAAAAGGGAATGAAATAGACTTCATTCCCTTTCTCTTCCCAATCCCTATAGATATTATTGCCTATTGTGAGGCAATTGTCCGCACTATTGTTCTAAGTTACTCATTCGATATTGTGAAAGCGACATTCCTGTATGCTTTCTAAAAAAACGTCCAAGCGACGATTGATTCGCAAAGTTCGTTTTAATCGCTATTTCCTGAATGTTCAGGCTGGTATTTTTCAGCAAAGCCTTGATTTCTAATATGATGTATTCAACAATCCAGTCTTTGGCAGACTTCCCGCTTGTCTCCTTAATTACCATAGTCAGGTATTTGGAAGTAATACACAGTTTATCCGCATAAAAAGCCACATCCTTATTCTCCTTAAAATGCTTCATGATAAGCCCAAAGAATTTATTAGCCAACTCTTCTTTACGGGTATCCCTGCGGGCAGTCATCAAGGTAGATTCCTTTTGATAAGCATTGAACAGTTCCAGATACAGATACCTCAACAAATGAATAATCAGCTCCCGCCTATATATATCTTGAGAAGTAACTTTATCTTTTATCATACCCAGATAATTATATATCCGGGGAATATCTCGTTCTGACTGCGGATACCAGTAATGAGTCCGCATGTAGAAAAAGAAATGCGGAGAAAATCTGGGCACACCACTTAACGCATCACTAAACAGTGAAGTAGATATAACCATCGTAACGGTCGAGAAATCTTCACTTGGCTCACTAAATGAGACAAATTGTCCGGGTAATAATATAATCAATTCCTCCGGTTGTATCCAATGTACATCTTCATGCACTGTAATTTTGGCCTTTCCACCTAAACAATATATAATCAAAGCTGATTGATTATTAGAAGGATAAGAAGTCAAAGGAAGATACTTCAGATTTTGATAAAATTTAAAATCGTCACCCAGGACGTATATCTCTAATGTCTCTCTATTTTTAATGTCTAACATTTAACACCTTTCTAAACTAAGTCTTTTTACAAATGTATAACTTCCTAATTTACCACGCACCAAAAATGGAAATATAGTATCATACTAAGGAAGTCAAACACCTTTTATTTGCATTAATTTATAAACAAACTATCTGATTGTTAGTTCATTTATCATTTTCCTATTTCGTTTTATTATAGACTGACCTGTTTTTTATAGTGTTTTTAGGACAGGAAAAGGATTAATGCTTTCAAATGAAAAATAAGCAGATTGTTTTCTAATTCAAGCAAAATTAAAGAAATGTACTTTTATATCACATAAGAGGCAATCAAAAAAACTACTAACTCATTGAAATAAAGATTTGTATGTTCACAAGAAAGACTAATAATCAGAATAATAGCTATAAATCGGCACAATTCATACTAGAAAAATCAACGGATTATTTGCTAATTAAAAATTAATCTGTACTTTTGCATCCGCAATTCGGGGTGTAGCTCAGCCCGGTTAGAGTACGCGTCTGGGGGGGCGTGAAAAGAGTAAAAGATTTTCATTTTACAATCACATATAAAACAAGGAATTAGATAGTTATCTAGTTCCTTTATTTTTTAGCTCGATTACTCATTCATTACCTCTTTCGGGAAACTTAATCCAAACTAAAGCAAATTGCAGTGCAAAACACCTTTTGCGTTCTTCGTGTTTTTATCACAATAAATACCTTACCACAGACTCCCAATTTGGAAACCGTTCAGAACCGAACAATATAAGCTCACCTTTAAAATCGGCAGCACCATTCTTTTTCCTGTCATCTATTAAATAATCCCCTGCATTCAAGTTTTTGTGGTGCGACAAGATCAAACGTTTATAGCATACTTCACCCAAATAACGCTTCCCCCATTCTAACTTGTCAGACCATGCACTTGGGTTATCCCATGGAGCTGTTGATAAAATGTAAATGTCGTATTTGTCTTTTAAACGATTCATGGCATCTATTGCCCCTTCATTGGGTTGCATTTTTGCAAATATATTAGGGACTTCATCATAACACCCCGCATATCGGCTTTTTAAGTCCTCATCTAAGGCGTCTATGCCCGATTGGAAGTTTACCAATACATTATCCATATCTACATATAAAACTTTCTTATTTGAGCACCGTTCGAGGTACTCCAACGCTTCTTTATATGTTTCCAACTTCCAATGTGCCTTACCATTCAAACGGGTTACATCCATATTATCTTTTAGGTCTTGTATTTTAACCTTTGTAGCCAAACGATTAGTAGAGACACGTTCAATAAACGCTTTATAATCTTCACCCTCTTCTTTAGTCAGACATTTTAAAGCCTCCAGTAACCTGTCATCAACCCCTTCCGCTTTTAAATCCTCAAATGTTATGGAAGTATCTTCTACAACATCATGCAACAATGCTACTATCTTTTCATCCTCTGTTTGACAGTGTAAAGCAACTCTGACTGGATGCAATATATACGGACTGCCACCTTTGTCTAACTGTCCAATATGAGCCTTATAGGCAATCTCCAATGCTTTATTTTGATTCATAAGACAATTTAATCTACAGGTTGTCCATCACGTAACCATTCGTTCTTCAAACGGGTAATTTCCAAGTCTGCGTCATCAGCATCGTTTGGTACATCGTAGCCAAACTTCTTGCGTTCCTCTGGGGAAGCGGCTTGGTACATGCGCTTAAACTTCTTATCACCCTCGTAAATTACAAATTCGTAGGACTTTTCAATGTTGTTTTCTTCTTTCTTTGCCATATTGTAATTTCTATAGATTAATCTACGGGGTTACCGTCACGCAACCATTCATTCGCCAAACGGTTAATCTCCAATTCCTCTGCATCTGCATCGTTTAGTAAGTCAAAACCCATTGTTTTCCGCTTTTCCGGTGATGCGGCTTGGTACATCCGTTTAAACTCCTTGTCGCTTTCGCCAGGAATAAACGTGTAAGCCTTTTCAATGTTGTTGTCTTTCTTTGCCATAGTGTAATTTCTTTAGATTAATCTACTGGTTTACCATCACGCAACCATTCGTTCGCCATTTCCGTAATTATTATATCTTCCATATCAGCGTGATGTGGCACATCATATCCCATCTTTTCCTGTTCCTCGGGGGAAGCCGCTTGATATCTACGCTTGAACGCCTTGTCCCTTTCTGTAATTTCCAACGTGTAGGACTTTTCAATGTTGTTGTCATTCGTTGCCATAATAATATAATTGCATTGATTATACATAAACTTACTAAACTAAATACCCCCATTATCCTTCATATCTACACAGATGAAGCATCAACACAAACTAATTACGACAAATATAATTAAAAATATCCCATTTATATCGTTCTTTAAGATAATATTTGATATATTCGTCGGAAATAAAAGCTAAATATCAATATTTACTCTTAACACCGACAAATATGAAAACTACAGATTACAAACTGTACAGTTATAAAATGAAGCATGACAACCGTTTTGCTCCAAACCCTTTATTTGGAGTACTGACACTTGCAACATGTAAGCCTGCAATGCGTCGCAACACCAAAATAGGAAACTGGATTGCGGGATGGACTTCAAAACAACTAAAGGACAGTCCGACCGAAGTTGGAAAAGAAAAACTTGTCTATTTAGCAAAAGTGACACAAAAACTTTCTTTTGCTGAATACTGGGAAAAGTATGAACAAAAACGCCCTGCAAAAACAGAAGATACTAAAGTTATACAACGTTATGGAGACAACATATATAAACCAAACCCGACTAACCCTAAAGAATTTATACAGATAGAAAATAATTTCCATGGAAAAGACAAAATGGACAAGGATTTGAGAGGGGAATATGTTCTTATCTGTGAAGAATTTTATTATTTCAGTCGTTTGTCCCCGTTGGATATCCCTGTTGAGTTACGTCCCAACATTCCTAAAGTGCAAACAAGCTATGGAGTAATAACAAAGGATGCCGCAGAATTTATAAACTACGTCAAACAACATGTTGAACTATGCAAATACACTGACGCCAAATGAGAGTTATATTAAGTAGAAAGGGATTTGATTCCCAATATGGTGGAATGCCTAGTCCAATATTGCCGGACGGGACATTACTGTCATTGCCGATACCCTCAAAAACAGATATGGAAACAAAGTATAGAGATTTATACTATGGCAATAGTTCATATTACGATATCATCCATACTTTAAGCCCCAACAACAAAATAAAAGAAGAATATAACTGCCATTTAGACCCCGATATCAGAGGAGCAATAAAGGATAGACCAACAGGGTGGAAGCCTACATTCGGACAGGAAAAGACCGCATTACGACACCTGCAAAAACAGGGGGTGGGAATCGGAGACTTGTTTTTATTCTTTGGTTGGTTCAAACAAACGGAGTATATTGCCGGACAATTACGTTATAAAAAAGACGCTCTGGATTGGCATGTTATATACGGCTATCTTCAAATAGGAGAAATCATTGACACTCCTACCAATATCCCCGCATGGTTAAACGGACACCCACATGCAAAAATGGAAAGGTGGAACAGTCCAAATGTCATTTATACGGCTTCTTCCAAACTTTCATTTTTACCTCAACTACCCGGAGCCGGATGTTTGCAATTTTCAAACGGGCTTGTACTTACTAAGGAAAAATGCAGCAGGAGAGTATGGAATTTACCCGATTTTTTCCGGCAAATTCCAATAAGTTATAACGCAAATTCCTGGAAAGAGGACTGTTTTATTTCCGCAGCCAAAGGGCAAGAATTTGTTTTTGAAGCAAACGACAACGCTTTGGAATGGATAAAAGACATAGTCCAGTAATAAAAACATTTATACCCAACAACAATTATGGACAAGAATGCAGAAGAAGTAACTCGGGCAATAGCCATAAAGCTCCTAGGAGGAATAGAAGGATTTAAATTGACTAAGTTGGAAAACTACAAAGACTATATAGTCTATTTTGCTTTTCCAGATGGTGTGACAGGTGAAATAAATGTCGGACGTCCTATTTATGTACTGATTGATGAATTGGGTAAAGCCCGATACGCCACGTACGAAGAAAATCATGAAATATTGATGCGTTCGAATCCTGACGAAGAAGACGACGAGGACTGACAGAGCAATGCGTCACTAGACATTTAGAAGGAGGCTTCGATGAGGCTTCCTATGTCCTTTTTATCACTTTTGCTATTGAGACCTCACAATTAGCTTCAGCACAGACTCAAACACAAAAGTTCGTATTAAAGCGTTTTAGCCATTTTATTCCCTTACCGAGTAAATTATCCCTTTGAAGAATGAAAATGGCAATACGCTTCCAATAGAGATGTTATATATAAGATTTGACCTGAATAATAAATATAAAAAGCAGATTACAAACTAGGATGTCAACTTACATAGGTGGTAATTCTACTAGTCCTCTTTCCCATCCAGAAGTGTATTTCGTCCATTACACAAGCCGGGTAATTCTATATACTCCACGTCCTCGTCCTCGCCGTCTTCCAATTCAGGGTCATTACGATGCCAAATTTCATGCCTTTCTTCAGATGTAGCGAATCGGGCTTTACCCAATTCATCAATCAGTACATAAATAGGAAGTCCGTAATTTGTATTCCCGTTCGCCTTTTTATAAGCTGCAAAATAGACTACATAGTTTTTGTAGTTTTCCTCTTTAATCAATTCAAAATCTTCTATTCCATCTAGGAACTTCGTGGCTATCGCCCGAGTTACCTCTTCTGTCATTTTACTCATATTGCATTGCGTAATTAGTGATAATATCTAATCTATTTAAAAGTGGATTGTAAATTGGGGCGTCCAGTCTACATTAGCAGGTCTAATATTAGCTTACTAATATCTTCGCTCATTTCCCCATCCCTCCTTGTGCAAAACTACCATCTTTTGACAATGCAAATATAACAAATCCATGGACAAAAGCAAGGATTTCTAGCCATTACAGAGCTACATTACTACAAGATATCTTCACATAGAGTAGATTCTTCCAAATCCATAAAACGAATTAAGAACGAACCCTATATAGTCCATCGATACCCCAACAACAACCTCATCACATACTTCAATCACAGAGGCTCGTTTTAAGGCAGTTTTAGCCATTTTATTCCCATACTGAGTAAATTATACCTTTTAAAGACAAAAGTGGCAACACGCTTCCAATAGAGGAGTTATATATAAGATTTGACCTGAACAATAAACAAAAGGGGGAAAGACAAACGTGCATAACGTTTGGATTTTAGTCTTTTGGTTAGTGTCAGGTCAAATCTTATCAGTTTATCAGTTTATTAGTCAATTAATTCACAAACAGCATCAAATATCTTCTCTTTCAGTTCTTCCGTCGATTCATCAAGTACATATCTCTCTTTCAGCAACTTCATAATCTCCCTCTTCATACGTCTAGCCCTCTTATCTCCTTTTTCACTACAATTATCTATCAATTTCATCAAATCCGTCCCATCCCGATACTGTTTTAAAATAGCCCACTTCCCAAGTCCTGCCATAGTCATATCAAAATTGAACTCCAAATTACCAATCTTCACTATATCGTTATAAATAAAAAACGATTTAGCTACCAACTCGCAATAAACGTCAATCGAGCCATTACATACTTCCCACACCTTTATATCACGCCCGAAATAATTTTTAAGACGATCTCTCCTATACCTAATTTCATATCGTAGGATATTCTTATTTAAAAGTTCTTCCGTTAAATGACAATCGTTATGCTTTTTGGCTTCCGCTATCTTATCATAGAAACATAGTTTACACCACCCTTGCTCATAATATAAACTTCCTCTTCGTATATTCCTATCAAACTTTGCTAAATTACCTAGGGAAGAAAAATAAGAACAAGGAGGATTAACTACTTCCACATCAGTAGCTATATCAATACGACCTATAACAGCTTGCTTTAATGGTAAACCAAATACTGCACTCAACTTATCAATAGCTAACCCCAGTTCTATATGTGATAGAGGCTTTAAATTAGTACCATAGTAGTATTTAGGGAAGCTACCCTCAATACGGACAAAGGTTGGTTCGATATAAACACAAAGATTTTTGTATTTACCAACGACACGAAACTCATTACTTTTTTTGAGGTCGATATTAATTTTAGCACCTATTTCAGACATTAGATTTATATACCCATCAACTATTGACGGAGTATATATTAGAGCAAGTGTATCGATCATTTTTTTAACTTATTTGGGTTATTATAGAAATTGGTAGAACGAGCCGCCAACCGTTCGTTCATTTCATTCACATACTCTTCATTAGTTTCCTGTCGGTGAGCCATCCGCCACTCATAAACCTCATCACGCTTAAAAGACAACTTACGTCCATTACCCTTGCTCCGGTAAAAGGGAATTTCATGGGCACTAGTAAGTTTATAAAGTTTATGTATGGACACTCCTAAAAATTCACTGCAAAGCATAACATCCAATACTTCCGGATAATCATTCAGCTTTTTAAGCACTCTTACGACGCTCTGTTTATCGATTATTGGTTTAACGGAAGCTACTTCAAGCCTGCCTATAATAACATCCTTAAACGACCTTATTTGAGCCAACATCATATTTTCCCAATCCGTCTTTAAGTATCGGACATCATTATTGTCCAACGCCTTCTCCATCGCATCATGATGATAGTCATTTATAAAACCCTTACTGGATATAGCAGCATATAAAGTTTCGGCTGTTAGCAGTCTCTTTCCCTCTTTCCGCCACAATTCCTCTTCAAAATACAATTCGTCCACTTCGTCCATACTACATTTGCCCTCTTCCCATTCTTTTATTTTATCCTCATAACGGGAAATTAAGGAAAGGCTTTTCCAGTTGACAATAGCCTCATCAACAGTTTCCAGCACCTGTTCCAGTTCTTTTTTATCACCATGTGTCAGACTTTCAAGATAAAACCCAAAATCCGTTTCACACCATTCATCCGCTCCCCCTCGGAGCAACTTGTTTATCAAGTCGCCCAGAGGCATAATACAATCATTTTTTATTGTTTTTTAATTATAATAAATTTACTGTTCTGTCTAATATGGTAGTATCAAAACTTGCGAGGTATGTAGCCGTTGTGTCAATATTGGCATGACCCATTACTTGGCTGATAACCTCACGTGGAACATTCTTTCCCTGTAACTGCATTGCCATTGTATGACGGGCAACATAAGTGGTCAGTTTTATTCCAATATTTAATTTTTCACCAAGTTTCTTCATGTTGTTATTAATCCTTTTGTATCTCGTACGTCTATGTTCGTACCATAATTCCTCTTCACCATAATCTTTGGTTATCAAAGGAAGAAGATAGTCCCCCATTAGAGGAGTGTTCGATTTAAACCAATCCAACAGTTCTTTTATAGGTTCATTTATCTTTATTATTATGGGCTTCATTTCTTTGGCATTCTGCGTTTTGTGCCTTTTGTATACAATATGTTCACCCGTCGCCAATACTTTAATATTAGCGGAAGTCAATTTCGCCATGTCCACCATACTCATTCCAAAACAATAGTAGGAAAACAGAAAGAGTCTGCGGGCACGCTCCAAAACAAAATCCTCCTGGGGTGATTCTTTGATAAGTTCCAGTTCTTGCGGAAGCAAATATCTTTTTTCCGTTACCTCTGACAGTTTACCCAGTTCAAAACCACCTTTCCCAAACGGATAGGTATCCAAAGAGCATTTCTTTTCCTTTATAGCCTTATTTAGTATCACACTTAAAGGTTTCAAATAAATCCTTCGGGTATTGCCACAACACCCCCGTTTTTCCAATGCCGCATTAAAAGCACTGACATACTTAAAGTCTATTTCTGCACATGTCCGTTCTTTAATTTTCTTATCATACTTTTCCAGCATCCTAAGAGTACCCTCAAACCTTTTGGCATTTCCTATATGATTGGTACTTTTCAGGAGCTCTATATGTTCAATTATAATATCATATAATTTATTTTCCCTATTTTTACAACAGAACGTTTCTTCAAATTGAATTAATGACCAATTTTGCTGTTTTTCCGCAAACATCAACAAAATTTTCCCCGCACGCTCCTCGCAGGAGTTCAGAAACAAATTATCCCTCTCATAATTGGGACATACACGCTTATCTTTCTTAAAACGGTCGGCATCGTCATTCCACTGCACCCCTTGCGCTGATAGCCCCAAACTGATATATTTCCGTTTTCCATCCTTAGAAATACGCAAACACACAGGGTAACTTCCGTCTCTCTTTTGGTTGCTCTTATAGAGCATAATTTTCATATTTTTCATATTCTATTTTTATTTAGTTATGTAGTATATACGCACATTGCAAAAGTGAACTCGTGCATTTTTGACGATTTTCGACGACTAAATTTACATTTTTCGCACCACCCCACAATGAAAAGTAATCATATTTCTTATATTAAGAAAGTTTAACTATTAATTACCAAGACATACAGCACTACTTCATCGATTACATAATCATTACTTATTCATTACACGTTTTATCCAAATTACTACAACCAAAAGCAAATTATAGAGGTAAATAAATACTAATAGAAATTATAAGGGTGGGGAAACACTCTCTCTTCCAGCCCCATTATCGGAATAATAAAGCACAAATAATCATACACGCACTTCACTATAAATCAAACGATTAGTAAAACAATCCATTTAATAAGGAAACAAATTTCACACTATTTATTTGCTAATTAAAAATTAATCTGTACTTTTGCATCCGCAATTCGGGGTGTAGCTCAGCCCGGTTAGAGTACGCGTCTGGGGGGCGTGTGGTCGCTGGTTCGAATCCAGTCACCCCGACTGGTTAAAGAGGTTAGAAACCGAATGGGTTCTAACCTCTTTTTATTTTAGAAAACAATGAAAGAAGATCCTAGACATATCCATATCAGTGAATACAGTTATCCTCTTTTGGATGAACGTATTGCTAAATTCCCGTTGCCTACCCGCGACCAGTCCAAACTCTTAATATACCGTCGTGGAGAAGTTAGTGAAGATGTTTTCACGTCTTTGCCGGAATATCTGCCGCAAGGCAGCCTGATGATATTCAATAATACAAAAGTCATTCAGGCACGCCTCCATTTTCGAAAAGAGACGGGAGCACTGATCGAAGTGTTTTGTCTTGAACCGATTCAGCCAAACGATTATGTCTTGAATTTCCAACAGACAGTACATGCCGCCTGGCTTTGCATGATCGGCAATCTGAAGAAATGGAAAGACGGACAGTTGAAACGCGAAATGACCGTCAAAGGATTCCCTATTACCCTGACCGCTACCCGAGGAAAATGTAAAGGAACCAGCCATTGGGTAGATTTTGCATGGGATAATCCAGAAGTGACGTTTGCCGATATCCTTGAAGTATTCGGAGAACTTCCTATTCCTCCTTACTTAAACCGGGATACGGAAGAAAGTGACAAGGAGACTTATCAGACTGTTTATTCTAAGATTAAAGGTTCGGTAGCTGCGCCTACGGCGGGATTACATTTTACTCCACGAGTATTGGATGCACTTCAAGAGAAAGGGATTGATCTTGAAGAATTAACTCTACATGTAGGAGCAGGCACATTCAAACCTGTAAAAAGTGAAGAAATCGAAGGTCACGAGATGCACACGGAATATATATCGGTCAATCGGAGTACCATCAAAAAACTGATTGACCACGACGGTTGTGCTATTGCAGTAGGGACTACTTCTGTACGGACTCTGGAAAGCCTGTATCACATTGGAGTTACATTGGCTGAAAATCCGTATGCTACGGAAGAAGAACTACGTGTCAAACAATGGCAGCCTTATGAAAAGTACGACCAGATTCCTCCCGTTGTTGCGCTGCAAAAGATATTAGGATATCTCGACAGGAATGGTTTGGAAACCCTTCACACCAGTACACAGATTATCATAGCACCGGGATACAATTATAAAATAGTGAAAGCGATGGTTACTAATTTCCATCAGCCGCAAAGTACCTTGCTGCTTTTGGTTTCAGCTTTTGTAAAAGGGAATTGGCGCACTATTTATGATTATGCACTGGCGCATGATTTCCGGTTCCTAAGTTATGGAGATTCTTCTTTATTAATACCATAAGATATTCTCCTCTCCGAAAGATTTTACGCAATATAAAAGACACTATGCCAAGCGATAATAACCAAGAAATGTTCCCTATCGTAGACGAACAGGGAAATATCACCGGAGCCGCCACTCGCGGAGAATGTCACAGCGGTAGCAAACTGCTTCATCCGGTAGTTCACCTTCACGTATTCAATGCCCAAGGAGACATCTATTTACAGAAACGCCCCGAATGGAAAGACATTCAACCGGGAAAATGGGATACGGCTGTGGGCGGACATATTGATTTGGGCGAAAGCGTAGAAATCGCCCTAAAGAGAGAAGTCCGTGAAGAATTAGGCATCACAGACTTCACTCCGGAGCTTCTCACCAGTTATATTTTTGAATCCAGCCGTGAAAAAGAGCTTGTTTTTGTCCACAAAACCGTTTATGAGGAAGAAATCCATCCCAGCGACGAACTGGACGGTGGACGATTTTGGAAGATCGAAGAAATAAAAGAAAATCTGGGTAAAGGAATCTTCACTCCCAACTTCGAAGAAGAGCTGAAAAAAGTCTCTCTTATTCCTTCTCTATCCAAGTAATAATCTTTTCAGAGAACGGACTTTCTTTCGGAGACACAACTCCCGCCCAATGTCCGTTCTCATCAATCATAAACTTCTGAAAGTTCCACTGAACCGGTGCACTTTCTTTTCCATTCTGTTTTTTCTCCGTCAACCATTGGTAAAGAGGAGCCATATCTTTTCCTTTAACGGAAATCTTAGCCATCATCGGAAAAGTAACATCATAGTTCAAAGAACAGAACTTGGCTATTTCCTCATTACTACCCGGTTCTTGTCCCATAAAGTTATTCGCCGGAAAACCGATAACAACAAAGTCTTTTTCTTTATATTTCTCATATAGTTTCTCCAGTTGAGCATACTGGGGCGTCAGCCCACACTTAGATGCCACGTTGACTACCAGCACTTTCTTACCTTTCAGTGAAGAAAGAGGAAAGTCCTTACCATCAATTGTTTTCACTGTAAAATCATAAAAAGACTTGTTTTGCGCTTCCGAAGAAATTGCAAACAACAGGCTTACCATCATCAAGACGAATGTTTTCATGCTGAATATACATTTAGTTTGTTTTTATATTAAACGAGTAAACTGAAAGAAATGTTTGTTCAGCAGTGAAACAAGAACTATGATTTTACATCTTTCAATTCCCCAATCCGTCACTTCACCCCACAATCTTTCCGCTTCATTTATTCTTAGTGATAACGGATGAAGATAGGCAGTAATTTTGTACTGTGAAATAATAATACAACGAAAATCATGTTTACAGCTATTGTACGTTTTTCAATCAAGAAGAAACTATTTGTAGGACTCACTACTCTCTTCCTGTTTATCGGAGGTATCTATGCGATGCTGACACTACCTATCGATGCCGTGCCCGACATTACCAATAATCAGGTACAAATAGTGACCGTATCCCCTACACTCGCACCACAAGAGGTGGAACAACTCATTACTATGCCTATCGAAATAGCGATGAGCAATATTATGAATGTCGAAGATATCCGTTCTGTCAGCCGCTTCGGGCTATCGGTCGTAACGGTCGTTTTTAAAGAAAGTGTCCCCACACTCGATGCACGGCAGCTGATAAATGAACAAATACAAAGCGTAACAAGCGAAATTCCCTCCGAGCTCGGAACACCGGAGATGATGCCCATCACTACCGGTCTGGGAGAGATTTACCAGTATATATTGAAGGTAGCTCCCGGATATGAGAAGAAATATGACGCAATGGAGCTCCGCACCATTCAAGATTGGATGGTGAAACGTCAGTTGTCCGGTATACCCGGTATAGTAGAAATCAATAGTTTCGGCGGTTACTTGAAACAATATGAAGTAGCCGTCGATCCGGACGCCCTGTTCTCTTTGAATATCACTATCGGCGAGGTGTTCGAAGCACTTAGCAGCAACAACCAAAATACCGGCGGAAGCTACATTGAGAAGATAAAGAACGCCTACTATATCCGGTCTGAAGGTATGATTACCCGCATCAAGGATATTGAACAGATTGTAGTGACCAACCGGAATGGGATTCCGGTACATATCAGTGATGTAGGAGTTGTCCGCTTCGGTTCTCCAAAGCGTTTCGGTGCCATGACAAAGGATGGTGAGGGCGAGTGTGTCGGCGGAATTGCCATGATGCTGAAAGGTGCCAACGCAAATGTAGTGACTCAAGAACTCGAAAAACGGGTAGAAAAAATACAGCAGCTATTACCCGAAGGAGTCAGTATAGAACCTTACTTGAACCGTTCGGAACTGGTAAACCGGAACATCTCTACGGTTGTCAACAACCTGATTGAAGGAGCGGTTATCGTCTTCCTTGTACTCATCCTCTTCCTCGGCAACCTCCGTGCCGGACTGATTGTCGCATCCGTCATCCCGCTGGCAATGCTTTTCGCTTTTATCATGATGCGTGTATTCAATGTCACCGCCAATCTAATGAGTCTCGGTGCCATTGACTTTGGTATTGTAGTAGATGGCTCTATCGTTATATTGGAAGGTATCCTCGCCCACATTTACGGAAAACAATTCCGAGGCCGCACACTGACCCGCAAAGAGATGGACAAAGAAGTGGAAAAAGGAGCTTCCGGCGTTGCACGTTCGGCCACTTTTGCAGTGTTGATTATCCTTATCGTCTTCTTCCCCATCCTTACATTGAACGGGATTGAAGGGAAATACTTCACCCCCATGGCCAAAACACTTGTGTTCTGCATTATCGGAGCCTTAATTCTTTCACTGACTTATGTTCCTATGATGGCCTCCCTCTTTCTGAAGCATACCATTGTTGTGAAACCCACCCTTGCCGACCGCTTCTTCGAGAAACTGAACAAGATCTACCAGCACACCCTGCGCGCCTGTCTTCGTTACAAATGGCGTACCGTCATCATAGCCTTCTCCGCGCTGATCGGTTCACTTTTTCTCTTTACCCGCCTGGGAGCAGAGTTCATTCCCACTTTGGACGAAGGTGATTTTGCCATGCAAATGACACTACCCGCAGGAAGTTCGCTGACCGAAAGTATCGAAGTATCCCGCTTAGCAGAGAAAGCATTAATGGATAAATTCCCTGAAATCAAACATGTTGTAGCCAAAATAGGAACGGCGGAAGTTCCCACTGACCCGATGGCGGTGGAAGACGCCGATGTGATGATTATCATGAAACCATTCAAAGAATGGACAAGTGCCGGAAGCCGTGCAGAAATGGTGGATAAAATGAAAGATGCACTTGCTCCGCTCTCCGAACGTGCCGAATTCAACTTCTCGCAACCGATACAGCTTCGCTTCAACGAGCTGATGACGGGAGCGAAAGCAGATATTGCCATCAAATTATATGGAGAAGACACGCACGAATTATATGAAAGAGCCAAAGAAGCAGCTACTTTTGTAGAAAAAGTGCCGGGAGCAGCAGATGTCATCGTTGAGCAGACGATGGGATTACCTCAATTGGTAGTGAAATACAACCGTGGCAAAATAGCCCGTTACGGCATCAACATACAAGAGCTTAACACCATTATCCGAACTGCCTATGCCGGAGAGTCAACAGGTGTAATCTTTGAAAACGAACGGAGATTCGATCTCGTGGTCCGGCTTGACCAAGAGAAAGTGGCCGACTTGAATCTTGATAAGTTGTTTGTACGCACTTCGGAAGGAATTCAAATCCCTGTTGGAGAGGTAGCAAGCATCGACCTTGTCAGTGGGCCACTGCAAATCAACCGGGATGCAACCAAACGGCGCATCGTCATCGGTGTCAATGTGCGTGACGCAGATATCCAGCAAGTTGTCGCCAATATTCAAGAGACACTGAACAAGAACATCAAACTGAAGCCGGGATATTACTTCGAATACGGCGGCCAGTTCGAGAACTTGCAAAATGCCATCAATACCTTACTGGTAGTCATCCCCGTGGCATTAATGCTCATTCTATTGATTCTGTTCTTCGCATTCAAGAACATCACCTATACCCTGATGGTATTCTCAACCGTCCCCCTATCGCTCATCGGTGGTATCGCCGCACTTTGGCTACGCGGACTTCCGTTTAGCATATCGGCCGGAGTAGGATTCATCGCTTTGTTCGGGGTAGCAGTATTGAATGGTATCCTGATGGTAAATCACTTCAACGAACTTCGTAAACAAAATACCTATTCCATGACTACAAACCAGATTATCAAAAGAGGGACTCCACACTTGCTCCGTCCTGTATTCCTGACAGGACTGGTTGCATCTTTGGGATTCGTCCCGATGGCAATAGCCACTTCAGCCGGCGCAGAAGTACAACGTCCGTTGGCAACAGTGGTCATCGGTGGCTTGATTATTTCTACCGTACTGACTTTACTCATCATTCCGGTGTTTTACAAAATTGTAAATTCATTTGCTACTTGGAGACGTCCGGGAATCAAACTACGCTGGCCTTTCGGGGGATTGTGTCTCCTGTTCTTGTTTCTTCCCGCGTTCGTTTCCGCTCAACAGACACAAACAGTCAGTCTCGAACAGGCGATAGAAATAGCCAAACAAAATCATCCTCGCCTGAAAATAGCCAATAATGCTATTCAACAAGCCAAAGCCACTCGCGGAGAAGTGATAGAAGCAACGCCTACCTCGTTCAGCTATTCCTGGGGTCAACTTAACGGAGAAAACAAAAAAGACAAGGAACTGGCTTTCGAGCAAAGCCTGGGCTCTCTTCTAACGCCATTCTACAAGAATGCGTTAGTCAACCGTCAGGTAAAAACGAACACCTATTATCGGCAGATGGTAGAGAAAGAAATCACAGCAGAAGTGAAAAGGGCGTGGGCCTACTACCAATATGCCACTAATCTCTGTTCAATGTATCGGGATCAGGATAAAATGGCAGAAGAACTGCAGCGCATCGGAGAATTACGATACCAACAAGGAGAGATTACCTTGCTAGAGAAAAATATGATGACCACCATAGCTGCCGATCTGCATAACCGCTGGTTCCAAGCAAAAGAAGAAGAGAAAATGGCATTGGCAGGTTTCCAATGGAGTTGCTACTCCAACGATCCCATTGTTCCGGCGGATTCCACTTTATCCTTATTCTATACCGGCATTTTGGATGGAAACCTGTCGGGAGCACATACTGCCTACTTTCAAAGCCAGGCAGATGAAGCGAAAGCAATGCTCCGTGTAGAGCAGAGCCATTTCTTTCCTGAAATCAGTGTGGGGTATACACGTCAGGACATTCTCCCACTTAAGAATCTGAATGCCTGGATGATCGGGGTTTCTTTCCCCATCTACTTCCTGCCACAAAAGAGCAAAGTGAAGCAGGCACGGCTAACTGCCACTTCAGCGCAAATACAGGCAGATGCCAACATCCGGGAGTTAAGAAATAAAACACTCGAACTGGAAGCATCCCTCCGCAGAAATAATGAGAGTTTACGATATTATACCTCTTCTGCCCTGAAAGAAGCGGACGAACTGACAAAGGCAGCCAACCTGCAATTGCAGCAGAGCGAAACAGGCATTGCCGAATATATACAGTCGATTACCACCGCCAGAGAGATCCGCAGAGGCTATATTGAAACAGTCTACCAATACAATATTGCTGCACTGGAATATGAACTTTTCAAGTAGGTGGAAAATCGAGACATTGAATGACATACATCACCCAGAATAATTATTATAAAACATAAGATATGAAAAAGATAGTTTATCCCATCCTTTTACTAGTTCTAACGGCTTGCAAAGGAAACCAGCAAACTACAAATAACGAATTCGCCGCAATTCCCGTTGCCGAAACGATAGCAGATACCATCGCACAACCCGAAGTGGATGCCATCACTTCAGCTACCTCAAAGCCTAATCAGGTTTCGTTCAACGGACGAATCGTTCTTCCTCCTCAACGTCAGGCAACCATTGCTTTGACCATGGGAGGCATTGTAAAAAAGGCTTCTCTGCTCCCAGGGCAATGGGTGGCTGCAAACAGTGTAATCGCCACGTTAGAGAATCCGGAGTTCATCACCCTGCAACAAACTTATCTGGACAGTCACGCACAGACCGAATATCTCTTAGCTGAATACGAACGGCAAAAAAATCTGTCTGCCGAACAAGCAGCTTCTCAAAAGAAATTCCAGCAAAGTAAAGCGGACTTTCTCTCCATGAAGAGTCGCCAGGACGCCGCTGCTGCACAACTTTCTCTTTTAGGCGTTCAAACGGAGGCATTACTTAAGAACGGAATACAACCGCTACTGGAAGTCAAAGCCCCCATTAGTGGTTATGCCGCTAATGTAGCGATAAATATCGGCAAATATATCAATCCGGGAGAAGCACTTTGCGAACTTATCGATAAAAGCAGCCCGATGCTTTGCCTGACTACTTACGAGAAAGATCTTGCAGACATACAAGTCGGCAGCCCGGTACAGTTTCGTGTAAACGGAATGGGGACACAAACCTTTCACGGTATCGTGATTTCCATCGGACAAAAAGTAGACGAAACCAATCGTTCGCTCGAGGTATATGCTTCCATCAAGGAGGAAAATGTACAATTCCGCCCCGGTATGTATGTCACGGCACACATTCAGAAATAATAATTGACCAACTGTGACAACAGCATTGACATTTTATAACCGGTAACTCATAATTTACCACTATCTTTGTTGTATGATAGCCAAAGCAATAAAAAAAGATAAATATATACTTTCCACAGTCATCATCTCCTTTGCGGTTGCTGTACTGATTCATTTTCCTGAATCAGTATCTCTTTTCGACCGTTTCGAAAGTCATTCCTTATTCCCAGGGATGAAGTTTATAGATGTGGCAAACGAAATACTGTTTACCTTTCTGTCGCTATTGTTACTTTTTGCCATCAATACCCGTTTGTTTCATTTCAACTAGGCTTCCATTAAAATTACAGGGACAAAGATTTTGCTTTCCTTTATCGTGACATGGATATTGAGTAACTTGTCAGGACAGTTTTTTGTTTTCCTTCACAGAACGTTTGATATTCCGGCCATCGATGCCATGGTACATCATTATTTGCATCCATTGCGGGATTTTATTGTGGCATGTCTCGTCACCAGTAGTTGCTGTATCATTCATCTTATATTCAAGCAGCAACTGGTACTTATTGAGAACGAACAGCTTCAGGCAGAGAATCTCCGCAATCAGTATGAAGTACTGAAGAATCAGCTGAACCCACACATGCTGTTCAACTCGCTGAATACCCTGCGTTCGCTGGTACGCGAAAATCAGGATAAAGCGCAGGATTACATTCAGGAACTCTCCCGGGTACTAAGGTATACTTTGCAAAGTAATGAGTCACAATGTGTCAGTCTCCGGGAAGAAATGGAATTTGTTTCCGCTTATATATTTCTATTAAAGATGCGTTTTGAGAACAATCTACAATTCGACATACAGATAAGCAATGCCTACGAAGAATATCTCCTCCCTCCAATGGCGGTGCAAGTGTTGATTGAGAATGCAGTAAAGCACAACGAAATCAGCAACCGGAAGCCGTTGACCATTCATATCACGACGGACGATAACGGCAATTTGTCTATCAGCAACGACATTCAGCCCAAATGGACTGCAACTTCCGGAACCGGTATCGGACTTGCCAACCTTGCCAAGCGATACAGGCTCTTGTTTAAACGGGATATACAAATAACGGAGGACAAAGAGTTTACTGTTTGTATTCCTTTGATTGAAAAATCACAACTAGAACAATAATCACCATGAAGATTGTCATTATAGAAGACGAAAAAGCAGCAGTACGAAACCTGACTTCACTGCTTAATGAGATAAAACCGAATGGAGAAATCGTGACCATACTGGATAGTATCAGTTCCACTATCGAATGGTTCAGTTCTCATCCGATGCCGGAACTGGTATTCATGGATATTCACCTGGCAGATGGTTCCGCCTTCGAGATATTCAATCATATCAATATTACTTGTCCGATTATCTTTACAACTGCCTATGATGAATATGCATTACGCGCATTTAAAGTAAACAGCATCGACTACTTATTAAAACCCATCGGTAAGGAAGACATAGAACACGCTTTCGATAAGCTGCAAAGTTTACAGGATGCTGCTGACAAACACCAGTTTCCTTTTCCACAACAGGAGAATGAGCTACTGAAACTGATACATTCACTCCAAAAGCAGGAAAACTATAAAAGTCATTTCCTTATTCCTAGCAAAGGAGACAAACTATTGCCCGTTTCTGTAGATATGATACAATTGTTTTATATTAAGGACTGTCAGGTCAAAGTAGTCTTAACCGATGAAACCGAATACTGTTTTTCTCAAACATTAGATGAACTTACGGAGTGTCTCAATCCTTCTCTTTTCTTTCGGGCTAACCGCCAATATCTTATTTCGCGAGAAGCTATTAAAGATATTGATTTATGGTTCAACAGCCGCCTGTCCATTAACTTGTATTATTCAGGAATCAAAGAAAAAATACTTGTCAGTAAAGCCCGAGTAGCAGAGTTTAAAGAGTGGTTCTCTAAGAGAAAACGTTGATTCCGAAGCATTGCCTTCTTAGAACAAATAGCAAAACAAAGTGTTTCGTACCGTGAAACGATTGGTTTCAACGCTTGAAACAAACAGTTTCAAGCGGTAAAACACTTTGTTTCAAGCCGTGAAACCAAAAGTATCCCCTGTTGAAACTTCTATTTACATACCAGTTTATGTTTATATGCAGGCATGTTCATTTCAGACGGTGATAGATGAATGATTAGGTGATAGGTGGAGAACAATCTATCACCGCCCTGAAAGCTCGATGAACAAGGTGTTTCAGAAGGATGGTGATAGATTGAAAGATGATTTCCATTTTTATGTATGGAAAGTTAGAATATGTGCCATCATTCAATGACAGCTGCAAAGCCACCGTTTCTAACCATCTTTATAGTTAGCTGCTCCCCGGCTTTCACCTGGGATGACTTGCAACGATAATCCATCGCCTGACGTCCTGCGTTGATACCATCCTCAAAAGATGTCATTTGATAAGAACGATCTTTATTCAAGAAATCTAACTTTATGGTAAACTCACGTTCCTTTTCACCATTGTTAGTCATTCCTCCTATAAACCACTTATCGCCTTTCCGTTTTGCTACAATGACGTATTCACCCGCTTTAGCTTCCAATGCCACAGTCTCGTCCCATGTTACGGGAACTTGTGTAATGAAACGGGTACAATCTTCATTACGATAATAAAGAGTAGGATTATCCGCCAACATCTGCAGACCACTCTCAAAAACCACAAAGAGTGCCAACTGATAAGCACGTGTTCCGATACTTGCAGCATTAGGACGTTCCGACCGATACACATTAGGCTGCATACTAATCATCGCTCCGGGAGTATAATCCATCGGACCGACAGCATTACGCATAAATGGTAAATACAAACTATTATCCGGATAACAACCGCCCATTTGTTCCATGCCACGCACTCCTTCGTAAGACAGTACATTCGGATATTTATATTCCAGCCCAGCAGGTTTGAAAGAACCATGAAAATCGACAAACAAATGATGTTTGGCTGCTTCCCGGGCTACCCGTTCGTAATAGTTGACCATCCACTGATCGCTTCTGTCCATAAAATCAATCTTTAGTCCTTTTACTCCCCATTCATTGAAAGTCTTAAAGAGATCAAAATTGTTTTCTACAGTCAACCATGTCAACCAAAGCACAATCCCTACATTTTTTTCTTTGCCATAACGAATCAACTCGTGCAAGTCTACTTTGGGATTAGGCGTATAAGGATCACGCGTACTTTTAGCCCAGCCTTCATCCATAATGATATATGGAATACCAAATTTAGAAGCAAAATCAATGTAATACTTATAAGTATCCAAGTTATAACCGGAAACAAAATCCACATCCGGTCCGTAAGGAGAAGCGTCATTCCACCATTCCCAGCTTACCTGTCCCGGCTTAATCCATGAAACATCCTGCAGTTGATTCTTTTCAGCCAGTTTATAAGTCATTGTGTTCTCAATCAACTGCTTATCATTTTTACTTATCACAAAGTAACGCCAAGGATAATTTCTCGTACCTTTTGTTTTAGCAATGTAATCAGCTTCTTGAGTAATCTTCACACTACGATCACTGTTTTCGGCAAACGCAAGCGGAGCTTTAGGAAAAACAGAAATTGCTCCGTTCGTGCCCGTTCCTTTGAGAAACATACATGGATAATCAGCCAAATCCGACTCGCTGATTAATATTTTATAGTCTTTTTGTGTGTCAATCAATACCGGCAAAACAGCTATCCGTTCTTCAGGCTTCCACGCATTACTTTGAACATGTGTGTAAGGTTCCTCATAAGCTGTATGGAAACTTCCCGGTTGTTGCAAGTGAAGAAGATAATCCGACGGGAAGTTGATAGCAAACTCTTCGTTCATTACTTCAACATCACCTTTTTGTGAGGTAATAAACCGGTAAGCAACTCCATCGTCAAAAGCACGGAATTCTACTGAATAATCTTTAAAGGTCAGTAGCAATTGATTATAACGATTATTGACTTTCGAATATTTCAAAGGAACAATAGGAGTTAATTGCTCGTCGACACTCCATTGCTTCTGACGACGCAACTTAGGGTTCTGTCCCAACACTTGATTTTTCAGAACCAACAAAAGAGAATTGTCTTTCAACAATACATCTCCGTTATAATCTATACTATAATAGATTTTATCCGAGAGATTCAAGGACACTTTCAGCTCTCCATTGGGAGAAACCAACTCTAACCGGTTCTGCGCATGAAGTAGTGAAACTAAGCACAAACACACAACTAACAGAATATATCTTCTCATGATTTAGATATTTAATTAATAATCGTTTTACATTGGCAAATGTAATAAAAACATCACTTCGTACTATCAAGCGGACTGGGTAATACTCCTTCAAAAGTCATTTTCACTGGTTTAATATACCCGTTTTCATCAAAATACATTCGATCAATACAAGTTGCACGACTATTTGCTGCTGTTTCACCTAACGGACGACGATGATAAACAATATACCATTCATCTTCTCCGGCTCCTTTTATCACCGAATGATGTCCTGCTCCGGTAGCTACCGAAAGATCCTGTTCCAGGATTTTACCAACCCTTTTGAACGGACCAAAGGGAGAATCTGAAATGGAATATGCTACACTATAGTTCGGGAGTCCCCAGCCACCTTCCGACCACATGAAATAATATTTTCCATTACGTTTCAACATAAATGGTCCTTCTACATAGTTTTCCGGAGTGACTTCCTTATACATCGTTCCGTCCTCAAAAGGAACAATACTCAATAAGTCAGGAGCCATTTTCACCATATTACAATGTCCCCAGCCACCATAATACATGTAATATTGCCCGTCATCATCCTTGAATACAAACTGATCGATAGGTTGAGCCCCATGAACGATCTTATCAATCAGCGGCTTACCCAAAGCATCCTTAAAAGGTCCGGCAGGACTATCTGACGTAGCAACACCAATCCCTCCTACTTCATTATTATTCTGAATATCATTAGCTCCGAAAAACAAATAATACTTATCATTCGCTGAAAGCACCGCTGGCGCCCAAAGAGCACGACGAAGCCAACTGATATTCTCTTTTGATATGACTTTCGGATGCTTTGTCCAGTTCACCAAGTCTTTAGACGAAAAGGCATCCATAAAGGTTTGTTCATCATAAGGTGCCGAATACGTAGGATAGATCCAATATTCATCTCCAAACACGACTCCTTCGGGATCGGCATACCAACCTTTAAAAACAGGATTACCACTCTTTTTCTTTTCTGAAAAATTTGCCTGATATTTCATTGTCTTTCCAGGCAACGACAAAGAAGGAGCTACCGCTTCATCCGATACCGCACGCTTATAGTTCGGTTTACTGCTCATGACAAAACGTAGTTTCACGCCATCACGTATATCCTCATATTTCAAATAAGACTTGTCATACTTCTTGCCGTTCACATACAATTCCTTTACATACACATTCTTCGGCGACCAATTATCTGCTACCATTTCAATCACCTTTCCGTTACTCATCCGAACAGTTATTGCCTCAACGCAAGGAGAACCGATGTTATACATATTGCTTGAAGGAGCCACCGGGTAAAAGCCTATGCAATTGAACATATACCAAGCCGACATCTGTCCGCAATCGTCATTGCCACTTAATGCATCCGGAGTATCGCCATAGAAACGGTCAGCAATCGTCCGTACCCACTTCTGACATTTCCAAGGTTCTTTCAAGTAATTATAAAGATACGCTACATGATGGCAAGGTTCATTTCCATGCCAATAGGCTCCGATACGGCCTTGAATATCATGTGCTCCCGGAATGTCATCCGGCAACTCTACTGTGAACAGTTCGTCCAACCGGTTGCGGAACCAGTTTTCGCCAGCTTCGTTGATATATCCTTGTACATCTTGTGGTACGTACCAGGTATATTGTACAGTAAAGCCTTCCGTAATATCCCCCCATCCATTTACAGATCCGGGGCCCTGATAAGCTACCGGAGTAAACGGTGTACGCCAGTTTCCCTGACTGTCCTTGCCACGCATATACTTCGTTTCCGGATCAATCAAAGTCTGATAAGAGAGTGCACGATTCAAGAAATAACGATAATCATCCTCTTTACCCAAAGCCTTGGCAGCCTGTGCCATACAATAATCATCATACGCATATTCCAATGTTTTAGATACTGATTCCGCCTCTTTATCGAAAGGCACATATCCCATCATACGATACTCCGGCAAACAGTCATAATTCGGATTCATCGCCGTGGTCTTCATAGCCTCATACGCACGTTCGTAATCGAACCCTTTTACTCCCTTCACAATCATGTCAGCCAATACGGAAACTGCATGATAACCAATCATACACCAAGTCTCATTTCCATAAAACGACCAGACAGGCAGCATTTTCTCCACACTTTTATCATAATGAGCCAACATGGAATTGGCAATATCGACATTCACTTCCTGCTGCACCAGATTGAACCAGGGATGCAAAGCCCGGTAGGTATCCCAAAGAGAGAATACCGTATAGTTGGTAAATCCTTCGGCTTTCTCTATATTTTTATCTAATCCTCGAAACTGCCCGTCTACATCCTGAAAGATGAACGGATGCAAAGCCGCATGATAAGCCGACGTATAGAATGTTCTTTTCGTTTTACGGTCGGCAGTAAGGGTATATTTTCCAAGTTCTTTTTCCCACAGTGCTTCTCCTTTAGCTTTCAGTTCATCGAAAGCGAGTCCGGCAAGTTCCGCCATATTGTTCTTTGCCCCGTTTGTGCTGACCGATGAAATAGCAGTTTTTACAATCACTTCCTCTCCGGCTTTCGTATCAAAAGAGATGCAAGCCATCAAATTCTTTCCCCAGGCTTCATAGCTGCTACGAAACCGGGAGGTATTGTAAATCACCGGTTTCTTATTCTGCATAAAGCGCAAACCAGTCAACTTTTTAGAGAAAGTAGCCGTGAAATAAATATGCCGTTCCGGTCCCCAGCCTTTTACCAGTTTATATCCGGTGATGGTGGAATCATTTTCCATGCGCAGATTCGCCCATTCACAAGATTGCCATAAAGTATGGTTCATATCGATCATAATAAAAGCTTTATCCGATTGAGGATAGGTGAAGCGAAACATACCACTACGTACTCCTGACGTCATTTCAGCCTTTACTCCATAATCTGACAGCTCCACCGCATAATAATTAGGTGATGCCCATTCCTTCTCATGAGAATAACGTGAACGGTATCCCTTTTCCGGCTCCTCACGTGTCCCTGGATCCAGTTTCATCTCTCCTGTTCCGGGAATAAACAGAAAGTCTCCCAAATCAGGTATACCAGTCCCGCTTAAATGAGTCAGGCTGAATCCCAACAAGGTGGAATGATTATATTTATAACCAGAAGCCGCATCATAGTATTTACTATCTGTGTCCGGACTCATCTGAATTCCTCCGAAAGGAATCTGCGCACCCGGATACACATTACCATAACCATCTGTTCCCACAAATGGATTCACATAATCAATCAGTTTCTCGGTTTGAGCCATGCCCGGCAAAATACTCACCAGACACGACCAAACCAAAAACAATCTCTTTTTACCCAATCTACTAGCCATATTTATTCTTATTGTGCTTGTACATCTCCTACCGCAACTTGATATTCGTGCCACAGTTCATCAATATTATATTCATTCCCTAAAATATGTTTGATAGCACCATCAAACGACCAAGGCACCACCTCCAACGTACTGCGATTGAACTTACGCAAGAATTCAGGGTCTTTGTTATCACGCAGCCAGACAAAGAAATAACCGGCCGTACGATAACCGTCCATATAGTTCCCACCTTTTGGACGGGCATTAGGACCATCGAAACCACCGTTTGCCACACGTACAGCATCGGCCATACCTTCAATAAATGCCCAGAAAACACGGTTAGTCCCATAAGAACCAATTCCTTGCGGTTCCAGCTGATAGGCATGTGTCAGTTCGTGCAGCAATACTCCGCGCGTTTCGAAAAACAGCTTTGCCGTATCATTCTTCGCAAATGATTTCTCAATATGCCGCGTGCTATAGAAGATTGTGACATCACCATTACCGCCACCTTTAGCTGAAACTCCTTCAATATCTTCCAACGTATAATGTATCTTGTTCACTGTCGGAATACTATCATCCGGAGAATTATAAAGGGTGGCCAATACCTCACGTGCCTGGGCCTTGATATACGATTCCGCATCGGGAATAATCCGGTGATAGACATCAGAACCTTTCGTTTCCGGTGCTTTATCTTCAAACAGGATAGTGCCCACATTATATTTTCCCCATGTGTCAGTCACAACTTCAGCCTGATTCTTTGAAGTTGCAGAACAAGCTCCCATAGCGATTAGCATACAGGTAACATAGATCAAGTTTCTCTTTTTCATATCTTTATTTTATTATTTATTGATTCCGTCGGTTAACGAGTAAGGTTTGTCTTCTTTCGTCAGGCCACGACGCTTGTTGGGCGATGCTGACATCTTAAACTCCAATACTCCACCTTTCAATATATCCTCATGCGTAATATACATCTTATCATATACTTTCCCGTTCAGTTTCAGAGACTGAACATAACGCTTCTTGTCACTGACGCCCGGTGCTTTGATTTCCAATGTATTGCCATTGAGAAGTTTCAGCTTCAGATAAGGCAAATACGGGGCTCCCAGTACATACTCGTCTGTTCCGGGACAAACCGGATAGAAACCCATTACGGAGAAAAGATACCAAGCAGACATCTGTCCGCAGTCGTCATTGCCACCCAGTCCGTTGATGTCATTACGATACATCTTATTCAGGATTTCACGCAACCAGTACTGTGTTTTCCAAGGTTCAGAGGTCCATGCATAGAGATAAGGAATATGATGGCTGGGTTCATTGCCATGCACATATCCGCCAACCAGGCATTCTTCCGTTATATCCTCGTTGTGTTCATAGTACTTTTCCGGCAGATGCATAGAGAACAGCTTATCCAGTTTGTCTACAAACACTCTCTCCCCTCCCATCAGGTCCATCATGCCAAATACGTCATGAGGCACATGGAAAGAGAAGTTCCAGGAATTTCCCTCAATGAACCCCTCACCATAGGTCTGCAACACATCAAAGTCCTTCTTGAATGAACCGTCACTAAATCGGGGACGGGCAAAACCAATCATCGTGTCATAGATATTACGGTAGTTCAAAGCACGCTTCCGATACGTTTCGGCAATCTCTTTCTTTCCGGATTTTAAGGCAGTCTGATAGATGGTCCAGTCATCATACGCATATTCCAACGTGGAGGAAGCTGCCGTACCGCTTTTGTCCAACGGGATATAGCCCAGTTTCATATAGTCCGCCACTCCTTCGTAATAAGGTACAGTAGAAGTACTGACCATTGCGTCCAAAGCCTCGTCTACATTGGAAAAAATTCCTTTAGTTATGGCATCCGCCAACACCGATACGGCATGGTAGCCACTCATACACCAGTTCTCATTACCCATCAGACTCCAGACAGGCAACATCCTGTGCACACTTTGCTGTTCATGCTTAATCATTGACTCCACCATGTCCACACTACGTTCCGGCTTCACTAGATTCAGGAACGGATGTTCCGCACGGTAGGTATCCCAGAGTGAAAATATCGTGTAGTTGGTGAAGCCTTTTGCCTGATGGATATTGTGATCCAAGCCACGATAAGATCCGTCTACGTCCATATAGACCGATGGATTAATCATCGTATGATAAAGCGAAGTGTAGAGCATTGCTTTCTGGTCTGCAGTTCCTTCCGCCTCAAAATGATCGAGTTCATTGTTCCAGTCCGTTCGGGCGGCTTCTGCCAGTTCTTCAAAGCTTTTTCTGGAAGCTTCGGCATGTAGATTCTTGATAGCTCCCTCGGTACTGACAGCCGACAATGCCACCTTTACGACCAGTTCGGATTCTTTGACTGTATCAAAGTTGAAGTAAGCCACAATCTTGCGTCCTGTAATCTCCGGAAAATTCTTTTCCATATTGAAACGACGCCAGAAGCCATTATAACGCACTTTTTCTTTGTCCTTATACCCATATTCCCTTATAGGTTGTGAAAGAGAAATTGCAAAATAAGTATAGTTGGTTCTTGCCCATCCGTTTGTTATGCGATAGCCCGTAAGCAAGGTATCATTTTCAACCCGCAGGTTTGCCCATAGTACCTTACCGTCATAATTATAGATACCATGTACCAAGTCCAGAATCAGATGACCGTCTTTTCCTTTCGGGAAGGTATATTTATGTATACCCACACGTTGCGTTGCAGTCAACTGCGCCTTAATGCCATAATCATCCAGCATCACTTCATAATATCCGGGAGCAGCTTTTTCCGTGGCATGGCTGAAACGGGAACGGTATCCTTCGTCCGGGTAATCCGCCCTGCCGGGATTCAGTTTCAGTTCACCTACGGCAGGCATCAGTAAAATATCGCCCAGGTCCGAATGTCCGGTTCCGCTAAGGTGTGTATGGCTAAAACCCACAATTGTCTTATCACGATATTGATAACCGGCGCAATACTCATAGGCGTTCTTCTGATAGGCTCCGTTTACGTTATGTGGAATTGTGTCTGTATCCGGGCTCAACTGTACCCATCCGAAAGGTGTGCAAGCACCGGGAAAGGTATGCCCCATACCATTAGTACCAATTATCGGATTCACATAATCCACTGGTTGTTGAGCCATGGCGGACGATACTGTAACCGCCGCCATAGCCATTATCCCTAATCTCTTCTTTATACCCATATCCAGTTAGTTTTAGTCGCGAGAGAAAGAATACGGATAATCTGATTCATTCACACCTCTTCCCATATTGGGTTTATTATCCATATTAAATAGCAGTCGCCCGCCCTTTAATAAATCAAAATGGTTCAAATAGTTCTTCGTATAGTTCTTGCCATTATAGTTCAATGAACGGATATAACGGTTTTCATCACTGTTCTTGGGAGCAGAGATTTCCAGCTTCTTCCCGTTTTCCAATGTAATAGTTGTCTTTTTGAAATAGGGAGCTCCCAGCACATATTCATTGCTGCCCGGACATACCGGATAGAAACCTAATGCCGTAAAGACATACCAGGCTGAAGTCTGTCCGTTATCCTCATCACCGCAATAACCATCCGGGGTAGCAAAGTACAGGCGAGTCATAACCTCACGCAACCAGTATTGTGCTTTCCAAGGTTCACCGGCATAATTATACAGGTAAATCATGTGTTGGATCGGTTGATTACCATGCGCGTAATTCCCCATATTGGCAATTTCCATTTCGCGGATTTCATGGATGACTCCACCGTAGTAACTGTCATCGAATACCGGTGGAAGACTGAATACGGAATCAAGCATACTGACAAACACCTTCTTGCCCCCCATCAGGTCGACCAATCCTTGTACGTCATGGAACACCGACCAGGTATAGTGCCAGCTATTTCCTTCGGTAAAAGCATCTCCCCATTTAAAGGGATTAAAAGGAGACTGGAACGTACCGTCGGCATTCTTTCCACGCATCAGTTTCGTTTCCGGATCAAACAGGTTGCGATAGTTCTGACTTCTTTTTTTATAAACGTCCAGTTCCTCGGCAGGACGTCCCAGTTTCTCGCCCATACGATAGATACACCAGTCATCATAAGCATATTCCAGCGTACGTGCAGCACTCTCATTGATCTTTACATCGTATGGTACGTAACCCATTTTATTATAATATTCATATCCACGACGTCCGGTAGTGGAAACTCGCGGATGTACACTGTTGGCACCTTTCAGTAAGCCTTCGTACATTTTTTCTGCATCCGCTTTGGTTACATTCTTCATAAAGGCATCCGCCACTACTGAAGCAGAGTTGTTGCCAACCATACACCCTCTGTGTCCCGGACTAGCCCATTCGGGAAAAAAGCCGCTTTCCTGATAAGTATTCAACAAACCTTCCTGCATTTTTTCTCCCATGGAAGGATATACAAGGTTCACAAACGGAAACAGGCAACGGAAGGTATCCCAGAATCCGGTATCGGTAAACATATAGCCCGGACGGACTTCGCCGTTGTAAGGACTGTAATGAACTGTTTCGCCCTGCGCATTTACTTCATAGAACATACGGGGGAAAAGCACGGAACGATACAGACAGGAGTAGAATGTACGCATACGGTTTTCATCATTGTCTTCTATCTTGATGCGTCCCAGCACGTCGTTCCAAGCCTTACGCCCTGCTTCCTTCGTCTGCTCGAAGGTTTTCTTGCCGATTTCCTTCAAGTTCAGTTCTGCCTGTTCGGGGCTGATGAACGAGGAAGCGACCTTGGCATGCACCTGTTCGCCTTTCTTCGTGGAAAAACCGATAGCTGCTCCCACATGATTGGACTGCAACTCCAGATGTTTTTCTACCGTATGATAGTCTGCCCAGACTTTATTGAACGTGAAAGGTTTGTCGAACTCTATCACGAAATAGTTCTTAAAGTTCCGTGGAACGCCGCCGCTGTTGCGTGTCGTATATCCCACGATTTTGTTTTCTTCGGGGATCACCTTCACATACGAACCGCGATCAAAAGCATCTATCACGATATACGCATCTTTCGTTTCGGGAAAAGTGAACCGGAAATAAGCACAACGTTCTGTCGGAGCAATTTCCGTTGTCAGATTATATTCTGACAAATAAACACTATAATAATAAGGAGTTGCCTTCTCTGCCTTATGCGAGAACCAGCAGGCACGCTGCTCCTGATCAATTCTCAATCGTCCCGTCATTGGCATGATTGAAAACTGTCCGTAGTCATTGATCCAGGGACTAGGCTGGTGGGTTTGCTTGAAGCCACGGATTTTATCCGAAGCGTAAGTATATGCCCAGCCATCACCCATTTTGCCAGTCTGCGGCATCCAGAAATTCATCCCCCACGGCAATGCGATAGCAGGATATGTATTCCCATTGGATAACGAGATTTTAGAGTCGGTTCCCATCAAAGGATTCACGTAGTCGACAGGTTGTTTCTGCGCGAAAAGGAAATAAGTGCCCAATAACAGGGCACCTCCGAGAGACAAGAGTTTCTTTTTATTCATGGTTTGTGAATTAAGTATAATATTATATATTACTTTATTCGGTGATATTCATAAGCGAGCACGAAAAGAAATCTATTTATTGTTCATATTTAATCAACTGTAAGAACCATTTCACCTCATCCTCATTTAGTTTTTGAACATCTTTCAACAGGGCAGGCAAGTTTTTATAACTCTTCCAAAACTCAGCAGACAAATCATCCAAATTCTCTGGTGTGTAACGTATAGCCTCCTTGATGCTGCCCAATTTGCAAAAGTCCGGTTGAAAAACAATATAAGAATTACGATATTTCAATTTCTCCATCGCCTTAGCTACACGTTTGGCAGCACCAAATAATCCATCCAAATTGACTTCGGAAACAGGATATTCAATTGCAACCACTTTTTCTCTATTACAATCTTTCTGCGGAATATCTACCAACAGAGCGAATTCTTCATTCAGGTAAACGAAATCTTGTTTCTGTCCGTCTACTGTCACACTTTCAGGTATAGCCGAAGCAAGAACCTTTACCTGATAAGAACGTTGTGCAGGCATTTCCTTATAAGAACCTTTACGCGGACTAATAGTTAGCGTCAGTTTTGAGCCCGTCTTTTCAGAGTGAATAGCAGTCGTAGCAAATTCCTTCTGATAATTTTTATCATCGCCATTGTCCTCGTACAATGTAAATTCAGAAGAAGTCTTACCCGGAATAACATTCAAAACAATCGTTTCATCCTTACCGTTCAGATTCATCACTTTATCGTTGTACATCGGCAGTACCGCACCTGCTTTAATATAAATGGGGTATTCGTCAAGAGCGAAATAACGAGTCAATACTTGTCCCCCTTGCAACGTCTTTCCGGAAGCAAATTCATACCATTGTCCCTCCGGAAGCCATACTTTCACTTCGGTATAACCATCCTTCATAGGTGAAGTTGCAGGAGCTACCATTACATCATTACCAAACATATATTGATTGCGGTAATCATAAGCTTCTTGCGTTTCCGGATAATCATAATACATTGGGCGACAGAGTGACAGTCCTGTTTCATAAGCCTCACGAGCCATTGTGTAAATATAAGGTACCATATTATAACGCTGGCGAATGATGCCACGCAAAATATCAGATACCTCATTACTAAATACCCAAGGCTCTTTTGTCAAACCAGCAATCTTCGTACTATGTGAACGTAAAATAGGACTAAAAGCGCCAAATTGCATCCAACGAACATACAATTCCGGATCAATATGGTCTACACCCTGGTGACCTCCTATATCATGACTCCAATAACCATAAAGTACATTACTGGCAGTAGAGTTGAAGTAAGTCTGGTAATCGAGACTAGCCCAGGAAATAAATGTATCACCCGAAAAGCCCACCTGATAACGATGATTTCCAAGTCCTCCCCAACGATGATAAATCAATGGACGCGTCTGACGTTCACGCTCCATTTGGGAGAAAAATATATAATTCAGCCACCAAGTATTACTTAGATTTTTCACTTCTTTATCAAATGGTTCCTGCTGCCAATCCAGCCACCAAAAATCTATTCCGGCATTGTTCATAGGCATTAGAACATTCTTGAACATACTTTTTATGAAACTCTTTTTTGAAGATATCCAAGGTATTTCCTGTTTAGTAGCCGGATCCACTCCATTATCACGCGCCACAGCTTCATATTGTTCTTCGTAACTACGGACTCCTTCTGCAGGATGCAGGTTAAGGGTAACACGTAGTCCATTGTCAGCTTTCAAATCTTTAAGGAGTTTACGATAATCAGGAAACAACTCTTTGTTCCATGTCCATCCGGTCCAACTCCCCCGTCCCTTATCTGTATAATGCCAGTCCATATCTATTACAAGCACATCCAAAGGAATATTATAGTTTTCAAAATTCTTGCATAATTCTCGCAATTCATGATCACTATACATCCAATAACGACTCCACCAATAACCGAAAGCATAACGGGGAGGAAGAGGCATACGGCCGGCAAAAAGAGTATAGTCTTTCAATGCAGCTTTATAATCATGTCCATAAGCCATAAAATACCAGTCTTGAGCCCCCTCAACATGTTCACGAGTCTTCACCCAATTCCAGTTATCCGCATCACCATCGAAAAGAAAATTGTTGGAGTCATCTAAGCAAGTCCACCCGTCTTTAGCAAGAAGCCCATCTTCCAAATCCGCTTTGTGCCCCCAACACTTATCCCCGTCCCATCCGTCAAGTGTACGAGTCGTGCCTTTCAGATTATACTGTTGCTTCATACCTGGCTTCCAAACGAAAGCAGGTGTCAACCCTTTCATCGAAGAAATCTGAAGATTCTCGGCAGTGAAAGCACCACTATTTTTTTTATAACGCAGTTTCATTTTAGAGGTAGAAAGCTCAATCCATGCACCTTTCTTTAGTTTGAATTTAACTGCCGGATAATTACGTTCTACAGCCAAGAAAGAGTGTTGATTAATGAATTTACCATCAGGAGCATACTCCATACGAATTGTACCGTCAGAAATGACTGTAAAACGTACATTCGTATCCTCATAGGCAACGTTATTCGATTTTTCTTGTGCACCCAAGGAAATTGAAAAGAAAGTTATCAAAAAGAACAAGTAAAAGTTCTTCATCTGCTTGAATTTTGAATAATGAATAATTGGTTTGGTTTAGAATATTAAGGCATCTCTTCCACTTTTCATGCAAAAATACAAAAAAAGAAAGAAGAGATGTTTGAATTTACACAGAATCAATCTCTGGTAACATGAATGACAGCCGTTTTCACACTGCCTTCTTCGGCTAAAGCAGTAGAAATAGACAGATCAATAGGAGTTGCAGTGATGCTAATAACAACATCATAGGTACCTGTTTGTGTAAAGCCAGCTTTTGTCAAGTAGTCTTTTAATTGAACTTTACTTATGGTCATACTCAACACATTAAGTTCTTCTTCAACTGTCACCTCGTTGTTCAAGACTTCTGTGACAATATTCTCTGTATCAGAATCACTGGCTTTAGTAAATGCTACCGTATAAGTGGCATTACCTACATCTACCCAACGGAAAGCTATAAATTGAGGAGTGGTAAGATCTGTCATGTCCAACGTATACTCATCGGCCTCTATAATTAAACTTTTAGGTGAAGGAACACCGGCCCCATCTTCGTCAACGCAAGACTGAAAGCCCACAAATAGTAGTAAAGATACTACCAAACGATATAAATGTTTCATTGTAATCAAGATTTATAGTATTCAAGTTTTGAAGCCGGAATTCTTCCGGCTTCCATTCTTTTATTAGTTTGCAGGAACAAACTCTGTATGCATATCTTTCACATCCAAACAGAAAGTAAACTTGTAACGACCACTTACAGTAGGAACCCACTTGAGGTCACCGCCATCTTTTTCCAGACGATACTTTGTCAAGTCATGATTTGTTAACGGATCGGTAGCGGCCTCCGGAGCAAAGAAGAACGGATCTTCACCCCAACTTGAACCTCCAAGACTGATTTTTATTTCACCGCCAGCATTGAACTCACCTGTCCAAGAATACAGGTGTGGATTACGAGCATTCTCTATTTTGAAAAGACCATCACCACTATTAAGAGTCCAACCAACAGAACAACCATTACCTACCATATACATTGTTTCAGGAACAGGTAGTTCTAAAATTTCCATCATACGGCAATCATTATAATCGTTATTAGTGTCCACAATGAAAGTGCGACGTCCTGTTTCTGTATTAGTAAATTCTGTAATTTCACCCTCATTCAAATAGACCATATGAAGACCATCTCCACTATTACCGTAGGCAGGATAATCTCCACCTGCTACTGTAATAAAATGATACGCACAAGGAGTCACATCAAATGTACCCTCATAAATACCGGTTCCCATGTTGCGTTGTCCTAGCCGTTGAGTTGAGACTTTACCCTCATTATCTGTCATGTGAATGTAAATATAAGTAGGATACTTCTCATAACCCGACACAGTAAATTCTACCGTGGACGATTCCGGCTTTATGTATTTGTCCGCATTATGAACGGTACAAACGACTTGTGCAGTAACTTTAACCTCTTGCCCCGGCAACACCCAAGTACCAATAATAGCATTAAGTTCATCATGCGTGAAACTCTTTTTCCGATCAGTATCCAATTCATAAAAATCGGTATTATTTGCACTTTTATTTGCCGTAGCATACAAACGTAACGAGTAGGTCACTAAGTCAGTCTCATTGACCGGACTACTAGCGGCATCCCAAGTAAAGGTTATCGCAGTTTCGTCTTCCTTTCCTTTATCCAACACCAGCTTATCGGTAGAAGCTACAATATGCATCTCGTCAGGCTGTTCGTCCAGCGTGAAGTACTCTGGATCTTCATTACAGGCTGTCGCCACTCCTAATATGCTGCACAACCCCATTATTTGATAGAATATCTTCTTCATAATTTTTTACTTCATTAAATAATTGATTGTTATTCACTATTCGAGCCAGAACGGAGTTTGCACCAAATTCGGGTTCTTCTCATATTCATCAATAAAGACTGGCATCCAATAGTAACATCTTTTCCATACACGAGTCTGATAAACGGTACGTTTGAAGAAAGTCTCATTGGTAGTTCCCTCTGAATTCATACCATAATCATCACCAATCATTTCCGGTGTATTTTCCACATCTTTCCAACGACGAAGATCGTACCAGCGATTGTTCTCCAAACAAAGTTCTACACGACGTTCAGCTTTGACAACTTTACGCACAGCTGCTTGCGTGTTCTCTATATGTATAAAATTCTCATCCAAGTCAGAGACAGCGTCAAATGTGTACTGACGCACACCTGCCCGTTCTCTTACCTTATTTAAATATTTTAAGCACAATTCACGGGCAGCACTTGTATCATAGGCCTCATTATTAGCTTCGGCATAATCCAAATAAGTGAAAGCCAACCGATAAGTGAAACCTTGACGACTAGTATATACACCTGTTTTTTTGTTATCGGTCATACAAAGACTCTTACGAACCAAATAACCATTTTGAGGAGCATCATGAGGCGAGCTGGTACGAATATTGTCTTTTCCGTTGTAGAAGAAGTCATACGGACGCTTCGCACATTCTTGCCAAGATCCATGGAAAGAAACAGCATTATAAAAACGAGGTTCGCGGTTGCAATACATCTTATAGATTCCGGCAGCAGTTATTTCTCCCTCTTTACCGGTACCATAAGACCAGCTAGTATTACGTTTATCTACATTTTCCGAGAATCCCTTTTCTGAATAAGATTCATCCTCAAGAATAGGTAATCCCCTTCTTGTGAAAAATGCATCAACCAATCCTTGATAGACTCCTTGACCACCACCGCCACTGAATTCACGTGTGGAAGCTCCATAAAGGAAAAAATCAAAGTAACCGTTTCCTTTTGTTACCGGGAAAGTAATTTCTCGGTTTCCTTCACTCCATTTCTTGATATGGACATTATAGGTAGACATGAATGGATCGTTCTCACCGGTAGGACCTGTTTCAACATACAGTTTGTATCCTGCTTTTTCCGCTTCATCAATACAAAGCTTGCAAGCCTCGGCTGCTTTTACCCATTTGTTGGGATCGTAAGTCGGATTGAATACCAGTTCCCCCGCTTTATTACGATAATCTTTGTACCATTCATTACCATTAACCAGAGGGCTAGCAGCAAACAATAACATACGAGAACGAACAGTCAGTGCCATAATCTTATTGATACGACCATATTTAGAAGGATCATCGTAGATAGCAGGCAGTGCATTTGCGGCCTCCAACATTTGTTGATCACAATAATCTACTACTTCATCAAAAGGACTTTGTCCAATCATCAAATCAGACAAGGTGAAATCACTAGGGGTGATATAATCCGGTTTAAAAGGAATAGCACCATAGTTTTCAGCCAACTGCCACCAAGCATAAGCAGTTAGGAACTTAACTTCCATCTTCATATTATCTATTTCACTCTGTGGCAAATCACTATCCGGCAAAGCATAGGCACGTTGTTGAAAAATATATCCGTGACGGATATATTGCGGCATCATACGCCAAAAATCGCCATCCCATGTCGAATTGACAGTCCATTCACCAAAGATTTTAGGAATGGTGGTTTTACCATCCCATTGCTCCCAGCGCTTTGAAGGAGTCAGGTCATCAGCAAACACTTCGTAACCATCTTTCCAGATACGCCATTTATCAGGCTCATGAATTGTGTTGTACACAAAAGCCAACCATTGATACACCTTATCTCTATTGGAAAACACCATTTCGATGTCCAGTTCCGTGTCAGGTTCTTTATCAAGATAATCTGCACACGAAGTATTTGTCGTAAGCAGCGAAGCCGCCATAAGACCCGCTACCATATATTTTGAAAAATTGAGATGTCTCATAAAATTGTTTTTGAGGTTTAGTTTAGAAATTAATATCAATACCAAACAAAATAGAACGGTTCATCGGATATTTCAAACCATTATTAGTACCAAGTTCCGGATCCCACAATTTGAAAGGAGAGAAACATAAGAGGTTGTTACCGCTGACAAATACGCGCGCCCCCTTAGAGTAAATTTTTTCCATCCATTTCTTCGGGAAAGTATATCCGATTTCTACAGTTTTCAAACGTAAGAAACTCATATCCTTCTTCCACCAAGTAGAAGCACGATAGTTGTTCTTGTTAGGACCATATGTAAGGCGAGGCCAAAAAGCATACGGATCTTGATTATCATCCGTCCAACGATCATCCAGATTTTCAGAATAAGCATTCCCCTGCACAGTTGTACCACTACCTGGCAAGAAGATGGTTGAATTACCAATCACACGATGAGCGTCGGCAGTACCTTGAAAGAAGAAATTAAAATCTATGTTCTTATAAGCTATAACACCGCCAAAACCGTAAACGATACGCGGATCTTCCGTTCCGCCAATATAACCTTCGTCTTCTTCAGTAATTTTACCGTCTCCATTCATATCAACATATTTAATGTCACCCGGATAAAGTTTGTCAGCACCCACCTCTTGTTTTGGAATACCGAATTTCAATGAACCATCAGACTCAAAATCGTCTGCAGTGAACAAACGTTCAGCGGTAAGCCCCCAAAGTTCATTCATAGAGCGCCCTGTCTGTCCGCGATAAGTACCAATTTTAGAAGGAGCCTCGTCATACTCGTCTACACGATTCTTGGCAAAAGTAAAATTCCCATAGAAAGATGTAAACCAGTCTTTATTAAGTTGCTTGTGCAAATTAATCGAAACCTCCATACCGCCATTCGTTACTTTTCCATAGTTAGCCCAAGGATTTGTGATAAAACCTGTTTGTGTAGGAATAATACGACGTTGCATAAAGATATTCTTACGTTTTTCACGGAAAACATCTACTGTAATATCCAACGCGTTCCACAAACCAACTTCCAGACCAAGATTTGATTTAGTAGCTGTTTCCCAAGTCAGATTTGTCACACCAATCTCGCCTTCTGTAATACCTTTATCGTAGTTCTTTTGTCCTGTAGTCCCCCAAGTATATCCGCTGGCATCTGTTTTTAGTGTAGTCAAATAAGCAAAACGACGACCACCAATATTATCGTTACCTGCTTGTCCCATACTAGCACGGAATTTAATCTTATCAAAAGTGTTTTTCAAAGGCTCCATCCACGGTTCTTCACTCATCAACCAACCTAATGCTACGGAAGGAAAGAAACCGAAACGATGACCTTTGGCGAAATTTTCCGAACCATTATAACCGAAGTTGAATTCAGCTACATAACGGCTATCGTATGTATAAGACAAACGTCCTGCAAACCCTTGTTTACGATAATCCTGAATAGAACCGTCGTCATAAGCCTGTTGATTATAAAGAAGCAAAGCATCAATATCGTTCTTTCCGAACTTACGGCTATAATTCAAGTTAAACTCAAAATAAACATTGGTATTACCATATTCAGTGCCGGTTTCACTACCCATTGATTCATCGCCCACATCATACGACGTATACACCAAATTACCTTCTGCATCACGCCCTGTCGCCGGATGTACGGTAGGAGTATTGCTGGTACGCGACCTCCTGCTACTGTTCCAACGGTCGAAACTGAAGATACCTTTAGCTTTCAATCCCGGCGTAATCTGTCTCAAGTCTTGTTCTACAGAAAATAAAGTCTGAATCTTGGACGAGGTAGTGAAGTCATACCCTCCCTGCGTCGCAGTCCTCCACGGGTTAGCTCTATTCATTTCACGAGGAATGGAACCGTCGCTATAACGTGCCGGGTGCACAAAAGGTAAAGTCTCGAAAGCTTCGGAAAAAGCTTGGTCTGTGCTGCAACGTTGTTTCCTGAAACGATTCAGAAAACCACCAATATTTACACGCATCAAGGTAGTTTTGGTTACGTTCATATCAATATTCGAACGCATATTGAACTGATTATTGTCCGTAGAATTATCTACCGGCAATGTTTTATCTTGTTGCAGAATACCCGACTCATTAAAATATGAAGCTACGATACAGTAACGCAAGAAATCAGAACCACCACTTACCTCCAAATTACCTTTGGTTGTGTAAGCATAATCTTTTGTAATTGCATCAATCCAGTTTACGTTCGGATAAAGATCGGGATCATATCCGCTACGGGTACGATCAATACGCGTTTGATCAAAAGGTAATATCGCTCCATCCTGTGCAGCCAGTTGGTTGAGTAACGTCATATAATCCGGTGCATCCAAAAAATCTGGGAATTTGGTAGGTTGATTAATAGAATGTTCTACGTGTACTCTTACCTGGGGTGCACCAATTTGACCGTGTTTCGTTGTGATGACGATTACACCATTAGCACCACGTACACCATACATGGCACTAGCCGACGCATCTTTCAAAATAGAAAAACTTTCAATCTCGGCTACATCTACGTTATTAAGATCTCGTGCAATACCATCCACCAAGATCAATGGAGAATTACTGCCCGAAAAAGAACTAATACCACGAATCCAGAAGTTAGAATCATCATACCCCGGTTCACCACTACGCTGAATAGCAATTACACCACTTAACTTACCCGCTAAGTTGTTACTTAATGTACGACTTGTACCAAATTGCAGTTGCTGTGGTTGAATCGTCTCAATAGAACCGATGATAGACGCTTTCTTCTGGCTACCATAACCGGTAATTACAACTTCCTCCAACTCCGAAGCGTCTTCCTCCAGAACTACATTGAGTAACTTCGATCCATTTAACGAAACAGATTTCTTCTTAAATCCAATATAAGAAAACTCCAATGTAGAATTTTTGGCCGGAACGGTTATTTGAAACAAACCGTCAACATCTGTCACTGCCCCCGAAGGGTTTGCAACATTAGCTACAACAATCGTTACTCCCGGCAATGGATTCTTATCCTTATCAGTAACCATTCCCGTTACACGAACTCCTTTCTGCTGTTGCACTTCCAAAGTACTCTCTACGGAAGCTTCCCGCAAAGATGCAGCCATACCATCAGTTGGCAAACTCCAAACCGGGACAGCTAGAGAAGCAAAAAAGAATGTTCCCAAAATGCTTTGAATTACATTTTTCATACTTTAATGTATAATTAAGGTTAATATTAATTTTAAGTTTAACATATAAATAAGATCTTTTGAGTCCTGCGTTTTACAGGATATGAGTATATTCAAATATTAAATCAAACTACCTTCCAGTTCTTAATAAATGAGGAGCGATGCGCATTGGCATCGGAGTATAAGAAGGCGGTGTATAAGGAGATAAATTTCCTCCTACTCCAAATTCTTCTGCTGCTCCCGGTTCCATTATACGGAGATCGATAAGCGGCGGAACCGTATTATCATCCTTGATGAACAACATGCCGTCGCCCGTCCCGTCATGTCCACCACTAATAGTAGGCACTGCACCCCATGGATTACGCATGACGAAAAGCATCGTATCATCCACAGGCAAAGACACGGTATAAGCATGTGCAGAAACAGTTTTATACTTACCGTCGACAGGAACATCGCTTTTAGTGAATCCTCCTACCACCAGTTTTCCTCTCTTCAGTGAAACCGACACGGCACGTTGCAGCTCGGCAGGAGTTAATTTTTCCGGAGCAAAAGCAAAACTGGAGCCATTACCGGTGATGATAGCTGCTGCATATTCCGAACCGATACCGCCAATGTCCGACGTGTTTCTAAACGCTTGAAACCACTTGATGACTGCCTTTTCAAGAACTGTAGACCATGTGGGCTGACCGCTCTTGCCGGAACTTGCGCCCAAACTTCCACTCGTACCCACGAACAGATTACTTACTCCGACTTCGATCTGCTGTCCTTTCGGATCGTACAGCTTCACCGTAAATGTCTGGTTGCCATTATTCTTAATAATATTCTTGATAAATCCCGGATAAACGTAAGACAAAGAACCCATCACCGCACACAAACAGCAGTCACCAATGGAATGTTGGTTTACATCTGCCGGACAAGGTTCGCCAAAAGGATAAAGATTGGAGACTTGGAAACCAGCCCAACTCAATCCGGCAAAAGGATCCGGTTCTTTATTCGGATCTTTCAACCACAGCAATTTTTCCTGCGTAACGGACAAATCCGACTCGGCATGCTGAGTACCCATCACATTATCCGGACTATACGTACTTCCGGAAGATTTCGACATCAAATCATCAATGTCTCCAACGAAAGCAGATGCTGCCAATGACAACTCTGCGAGTTGAGTAGAACTTGCCCCATGATTACTTTGTATGCTCAATCTATAATATCTATATTCTTCTTCATTTTCTACAGCATACGTTTTCGTCTGTTTTCGTTCTGCGAAAGTCTGATCTTTCTGAGTGTCCAGTACTACCCATTTTTGATTGTCAGAAGAACCGGATAATGTCCACGATTTCGGATCTGCTTCCGGAGAATCAGCTGCCGATGTAAGTGAATAGGATTTTACTGAGACACTACTGTTTCCATTCCAATTTATATTCACATTACTATGATAAGTAACGTACTTTGTGTCTAAATCATTATCTACTAACTTTCCAACTTCCGACCCAACAGGTGCATCCGAATATTGAGTCCAAAGAGTTCCGCCACAAGGCATACTGGAATTATTGGCATCTAATGCCCAATAAGTCTGAAAGAAAGCTCTTCCTTTTCCTTGTTCATCATCATCTGAACAGCTAGCAGCACAAAACGACAATAATAAAATTGAAAATAGAAATCCACTCTTCATAAGAAAAGAATCGGTGTTCATCTTCCACCGCAACGATTTCGCGTGATGTTTTTTCATTCTAAATACATTCATTTTACTTGTTTATTAAGGTTACTAAATACATTTGTATTCTTAACTATGCATATATTTTTCTTGTTAACGAAAGCAAAATAAGTTCTTTTTCACCTATTACATATACTCTGGCGTGACAAAATGAAGACAAAATTTCGTTGACAAAGAAGCGCACAACAAGCACAATAAGAGCACAAAATAAAGTCCTCATATTCAACACATTAAGCACCACTAAGCAGAATAAGAGAACAATAAGAGAACACAAGAGAAAAGTATTAATTCAAATCTGTATTCTCTTTTCAAACCCGAACAAAATGGGGTAAGGTACCGACTCCACTATTAATAGACGTAAAAAGACTAGCTATAATAATAAACGACTTGCCTAAGAATATATAACTTGCCGGCAGATATTTTTCCAAATACCTGCCGACGAGAAAATCAATTCTGTTTTTTTTCCCATACAGCTAAACGAGCATACAGTTCTACAAGTGCACCCTGATGTAGAATCTGCCATTTATTGCCACCGTCTTCTGTCGGAATATCTCCACTTAAACCACTCAAATCCTCATTATTAATCAATCCATTATTATGATGTGCTTTGCCAAACCAGGCGTGTAACATCGTACTATGTATATCTTCCAAATACAATGAGTTCTTGTCAATGGAGTAGAGTTCGAAAAATCCACGACACATAATAGTATTAAACCATGCGTGTCCGGGCGACAGGACTTTAAAATCACGTTTCAAAATATCCGAATGAAACTGTTTAAACCACTTATTGTGACAAGCTTCCGCTATTTGTTTTGCTAAATTCAAATAAGAATTCTCTTGCGTTATTTTATAAAGAAGACAAGCCAACTGCAAAGGCTGACCAGAATTATAAGAATACTTATTCTTCTCTATGTTACCTACCTGAGTGGGATCATCATCTTTAGGAGAAGCGTTATCATAATACAAATGATCACTAGGATCATACATATAAGTCTGCAACCAGTTAAAACACTCTTTTGCTTTATCCAAATAAATTTGTTTGTTAGTTAACTGATATAAAATACAACTCAATACCCCTGTCGGAGCTGTAGAACAAGTATTCTTCGACCTACTAGGTTCGTTCAATTCTCTCCAATGTACTCCGCCACCACAAGTTTCATCCCACCCATACTGTGCCAAATAATTCCACACAGCCTCAGCCTGAGTCAAATAACGTTTATCTCTAGTAATAATATACCATTCCGCCATATCAAGTCCAATCCATACATTATCATCATAAAAACGCTCGTTGCCAGCTGCCGGATACACACTATATGCAGTACGTCCACGATCTGCTATCCAAAAAGCCTGAATACCACTGAACATATCATTGTCCAAAGACTCATAGTGCCGTTCCTGCCCCGTACCAAGAGAAGCTTCTCTCATTGCCACAAACGCAGACAATCCACTACCTTGTCCCCATACAAGTGCGTCTCCATCCCAATAACCGTCAGCCTTAGGATACCATGTCTGCCAACACGTCCGAGGCCCCTTGTGATAATAATACTCTATAACCTTTGTCATCAAGGTATGAGCACAATCAAACATTTTCATTTGTGCATATTCAAAGGTTGCCGCTTCCTGACTTTTACTCTCCGACCGCAAACCATTGACTCCCACTAAAGTGACCGCTACCTCATACGTTCCCTCTGAAGGTACTTGTAGCAAATAATTTGCTCCGTTTTTGTATTTGACATCATTACCATTTAATAAAACAATGCTCCATTCCTGCGTCTTTCCGGTGTCTATCCTCCGATAAGCTATTTCTATCTGGAGATCTTTCACATAGGTTTTCCTCACAAAATTCACAACCAGCTCTTTCTCCCTATTTGTATTCAACACTTCCAGTTGCTCCACCGGATCAATTTTTTGGAGAAAGTTTTCCTCTTCTTTACTATCTTCACTACACGACTGCATGGTAGTCCCAACCACAAATAGAACTATCAATATACCAATTATCTTTTCCATATATTTTTTCATTTATTATTTCCCAACGAGGTGGTAGCCTGTTTACAATCCGACTTCAATACCTTCTGTCAGATTACCACTAGCCAGTCGAATACCTTGTTTAGTTATCACCTTGACAATTGCCATCCCTTTATTCTCCAGTTCTCTTTTTCCTGTTTTTCCAACCAGTTTCACCATGACTTTGTTACCATTACGTTCTGCTGTAAACTGTTGTAAACTATAATCACCTTTTTGGTATGACCAGCCGTCTCCAGCATCCCAATACATACTTCCGGAAGCCTTGCCTTGCTCATCCAAACAGACCAAAAGCATCAAAGGATCCAGTGAATTTTCAGTGGTATTCTGTATTATCTTGCCGGTAGGAATGATAGAACCACCACGAATCTTTAATTTTGCCTGATATTTACCATCCTTATCCCCGTCTACTAGTGACAAATCCTCCCATATTCCTTTAGGAAGCGCCGTTTTTTTAGCAAATGAAGGGATTACCAACAGGTCATCACCAACCAGAAATGCTTTTTCTTCCGCTCTTAACGAAAGATCTTTTGGATCAGCAAAGAATATCGGACGCATGATAGGCATACCTGTTGTGGAAGCCTCATGCAAAAGAGTATAATAATAAGGTAGCAAAATATATCTGCGTTCCAAAGCAATACGGGAAACCTCTTCTATTTCTTTTCCAAAAGCCCAAGGCTCTTTATTGTTGGTTCCGGCACAAGCATGACCGCGAGAAAAAGGGTAAAAAGCTCCCAGTGCAATCCAATTCCCAAACAAATCGGCATCTGCATGGAACAAGAAGCCACCAATGTCAGCGCCACTCATAGGTTGTCCCGACAGTCCCAATGTTAACGACATAGGTACAGACATCTCCATATGCTCGCGACTGGAACCATTGTCACCTGTCCATGTTGCGGCATAACGCTGCCCTCCCAAAAAATTAGAACGAGTCAGAATAAAAGGACGTTTCTTAGGTTGCGCGGCTAACATTCCTTCTCTTGATGACTTAACCATTAAGAACCCGTAAACATTATGATATTGCAAATGAGTTCCGGCAGGAATTCCATTTCCACCTCTATGCAAATTATCTTCCGGCATCGTTCCGGTAGGTGTATTACTCACTTGCGGTTCGTTCACATCGTTCCAAACCCCATCTACGCCTTGCGCCATAAAGTCTTTATAAAGTCCGCCCCACCACTGGCAAACTTTAGGATCTGTGAAATCCGGCCATGCCACTTTCCCCGGCCATGCATCACCGTTATATTCTTTTCCATCTACAGTTTTTACCCAAACATCATTTGCTGTTCCCGAATCATAGACAGAATAACCTGTTTCAGCTTTAGCTCCCGGATCAATCATCCATACCGAATGGAACCCACGCAGATGCAAGTCTCGATTTACAGCTTTTGGATCAGGAAAACCTTGCGGGTTAAATGTGAATATACGATAACCATCCATATAATCAATGTCCATCCAAATTGCATCACACGGAATACGCTTGTAACGAAGCGTATCGGCTATTTCTATTACACGACTGTCAGGCGTATAAGAAAAACGGCATTGCTGATAGCCTAAAGCCCAGCGCGGAACCATCGGCATAGTACCGGTTAGTTCGGATAATCCTCGAACAACAGCCTGCGGTGATTCTCTGTCAATGATAAATACACGAAAAAGCTCCCCTTCACTTCTTAACTCTATTTTCTCATCTGTACTGCTTAATTCAGCTTTCCAAGTAGTATCAAACAAAATACCAAAGGCGGTTCCATCCTTCCTGACTCCCATCATCCATGGATGTGACTGATACAAACGCGTTCCATTATCAACTCCGTATGCTCCGGAATCGGTATTCCACAGTTTTATGGTTTTTCCGTTTCTTAAAAGAGATCCGGTAACTTCTCCGCCTCCGTAGATACTCGTACCTTCCGGTATGATTAATGATGCATTCGCTTTACCGTCAGTCAGTGAAAAATCGGGAACCAGCTCCCACCCGGAAGAAAGCGCTCCCTGTTCGCGAGGTTCTTTTTCAATTGCAAAAGAAGGTACTTTCTTGGCATCAAAGCCATCAGGTACAAATTTGGCAATTCCATTTCCTACCATAACGCTACGCGCGACATTTACCTTCCTCGTAGAGGCATTAGTTGACAAAGACAATGTTACGAGCAAACTAATTGCTACAGTTTTAATGCAGTTTTGTTTCATGATTTCTTAATTAATGATTCTGTTGAATACTTATCCTTCAATGGCTAAGTACAAAGCGAATTAAACACTTTTTCACTCATTAATCATCCTCTGAAATGACAAAATGCTGGCAAAATCACATTGGTCAAAAGACACATAACATGTACAATGGGAGCACATTATAAACAAGACATTTACAATGTGTTACAATATATTGTGTATAATGAGCGCACAATATAAAGTACAAGAAAACTACGGATTCTTATGCTGTTCTCGATAATCCTTAGGTGTCATACCGAATTTTCTAGCAAATTCTTTGTAAAAATAGGAACGACTTGATATCCCCACATCAGCAATAACGTCCTGAATAGAAAGATCTTCCTCTCTTAAAAGGCGCGCAGCTTTCTCCATCCGATAGTTTTTAATCAGATCGCTAGGAGCAATGGGAGATATTTCCTTAAACTTACGATAAAACTGGCGCGGACTCATTGCCATACGATCGGCTATCAATGTTGAACCCAATTCTTCCTCTTCAAGATTCTGTTCAATCACTTGTAAAAGTTTACGGATAAAATCAGCCTGTTCTGCTGTAGTACACACTATTTGCCCTGCCAATTCACCCAAATCTTCCAAATAAATTTGTTTGGCTTCCCGCTTACCATAAATAGCTTTATGAACATCTTCTTTCAGAAAGAGAATATCATAGGGTAGTACAATATAGGAATCGGACCATTTAATCAATTCGCGTTGAATAACCGAACTTGCTTTCCATGTCAGCAAAGGAATAAAAGCTGTTTTCGATAAAGCCGAGCGATTCTTTCCAACATATTCCATAAACGTACTTTCCTCTTCCGCATACATAGCCATATCAACTAAAAAAACAGCAGGAACCGAACGATGAATTTCCTCAAATGCCACCTGTACACTTTTCACCGAATGTATCAAATATTCTTCAGAAAGTAATCCTGTTATCAACCAAACCATTTCTTCACGATCTTCTAATAAAAGAATCGTTTTCTTTTCACTCGATTGATTTTCAATTAATGTGGCGGGATCGAAAGTAAGCATCAGGCTATGTTGGCCACTGTCAGATTCTACATAACGAACAACTGTATGAAGTTGCTCTAAAGCTGATTGCACAAAACAAAGCATCAACTGAATACCGAAAAACCGATCAATATCTTCTTTATTAAACACAGAGGAAGGAGTTCCGGTCAGTTGTTGTTGTAGTTCTTTAAGCACCTCAACCGTACCAGATATTATTAACGACATCTTGCCGTTTTCTTCCTGCACACTAACCGTAATTCTGCCTGACGATGTTTTCTGACAAACAAACTGATAACAATAATAAAGAATACAACGTAAAGCATTTTTATAGACCGGAAAAGTAAAATTCGCAGGAATCAGAGATTGTACCAAAGTAACATCTACTCCTTCTGACTTCAACGTGCGAAGTACTTCCATAGATAACTCCTGTATACACATACGGGCAGACAAAACAAAGGTAGTAGGATAAAAATGCTTCAGTTTCTCTGAATAAAGCGTCTCTGGCCGGAAAAGAGCACTCATCGCTGTTTCACGTATTAACTCCACTTGCTTACGACGTTGTTCATAAGAGGTGTTTTCTGCACGTAGCTGATCGCAAGCATGGTAAATGAGGGTAAAACTATCCAATAAGTCACGATTATAACTACTACTTTCCAGCACCTTTTTATTATTTTCCGTATTGAGCAACCGTTTCAGTATACGTTCATGAAGGATATATTTACGAAGTAAATGAAACAAATAAACCACAAAGAGCACTATTAATAAAATATAAAGGAGATAAGCCCATAGCGACTGATACCACGGTGGAAGAATATGTATGGGAATGGAAAAGAATTTATACTCCGTATCGAACACGTCTTTCTTATAACGGACTTTAAAAATATAATCACCCGCAGGCACATCAGTATATGAAGCCTCATTGATGCTGCTGAATGAAGTCCATTGGTTATCATATCCTTCCAGGATGAATGAATATTCCACTTCTTTCCCGGTCAAATAATCAGGTACGGTAAAAGAAAGAGAGAAAGAAGTTTCCGCTCCTTCCAATTGCAGACTTTTTCCATCTTCCGTATAATAATCACCTAAATTTACTGCTGTCCGCCCAAGCCACAACCGACGTAACACAATATCCGGATAAAACTCAGGGGCAGCCGCCACTTTACGATCCAGATAAAGCAGTCCATCAATTCCTCCAAAGAAAAGACTGCCTGTATAAGGACACTGATAATAGGCATCATCACTAAACTCTCCTATTTGCACACCGGCACTGTAATAATAATCATGCGACGAGCCATTTTTCGGATTATATTTGATGAGTCCGCGATTGGTACCCAGCCAAAGGAAGCCATTGCCATCTTCCTGTATACCATGTATCATATCATTAAGAAGTCCCTGCTCCCTACCGATATAAGTAGCTTCTATCTTCTTTCCACAAAATGAAAGACAAACCAAACCAGAAGTTGTTCCTACATACATTTTACCATCTTCAGTGCGGTACAAACTTAATATATCGTCTACCGACTTGCGCAGCTTTTCTTTCAAAGAGATGACTTGATATTCTTCCGTTCGTTTATCGAAACGAACAAGTCCTTTTTCACGACTACCTAACCATAAGATAGAATCCCCTTCCGCCAACATGGGATAAAACATCATAATCTCCCGTTGCTCATGAAAAAAATGATAACGTTTTTGCTGACGTACATTAATAGTCCCTCCTTTCTTTTCAAGCACCATTTTATAAAAACCATCCACCGCCGTTACAGCATATAACACACTATCATTTTCTTCATAAATATCATGTATCTCAATAACAGGTCGACCGGAAGAATATTCTACCGAATGCACAGCATCATCTCTGAATGAATAATAAAATAATCCCGGATTTCCTGCCCCTATCCAGAAGCCATCCATATAGCGACTTTGGGCCAGTTTATAAACGTGAAACTCATGATTCCATTTAATATATGATGACATTACCTGTTTCTCTCCAGGAGAATAAACCATAGCCCTCCCAAGAGGATTTCCTACTGCTTCATGATAATCAGGCAAATGTAAAAGCCCATCTCCCTTTGTTCCAAACCATAATCCTCCATATTCATCTGTCAGTATCGAACGTACTTGTCTACTCAAATTAGGTGACATACGATTCAACATCAAATTGGTAGCGATCGAATATTTTTTGGCGTACATCACAGCTCCCTGCCCGTCCGATGCAATCCAAAGCAACCCTTGACGCGGTTCCCTATAAATTCCATAGATTCGGATATTACGATTGACGATCTCTTCTTCATACTTTTTAGAAGTACGTAAACGAATCAATCCATTAGCACGAAATCCAATGATAATATCTTCATAAAAGGGAACAATCCCTGTTATTACTCCATATTTCTGAACGAGTGATGAAAGATTACGAATATAAATCTTGGATTTACGAGAGATATCATACATATATAAATCTCTGTCACAATCTACGAAACAAAAAATACCATTCTGATAGAAAATATCTTCAATTGCTTTCGAATGGAACTTGTTTGTTGAGATAGATAATTTCACCGACAAACTATCCGTATCAAACCTATTGAGTGAGTAATTAAGAATTTGTCCCGTACTAGGTGGAAATACCCAAAGCCCCCCATCATCGGTCACAAATGCACGTCGTTCCATACTATCCACTGGTAAAACAGAAGTTTGTACCCGGATAAAACGTTGATGATGCGTATTATAATAGTAAATTCCGTCTCCGGTAAGTATCCAAGTGTTTCCCTGATTATTAGAATGAACATAATAATCACCTGAAAAATCATAGTTGGCTACCACTTGCCTCGCCTTTTGCGAGAAGCGGTTTACTCCCAAATGGGTAGAAATCCATAAGCAACTGTTATCTGCCTGCGAAATGGAATGAATCACGTTATTGCTCAACGTTTTGCTTTCTGAAAAATCAGAGCGAAACACTTCCATCGTCTTTCCATCCCAACAGTTCACTCCATCATACGTGCCAAACCACATCAGCCCCACATTATCTTGAAAAAGACAAAGCACTGCACTATTGGATAAGCCTTGTTGATAATCTACTTTTGAAAAGAAATAAGTATCATTGTCAGCTATAGCAGCCAATGATCTCATCATTATAAATAATGCTATCAGTTTTATTTTCATGTCGTACGTTTATCAATAAGCTGTTCAAAACCTGTTAGGCCTCTTGCTGATACTGTTACGGACATTAGTAACATTACTGGCAACACTTGTACCGTTTGCATGTTTTTCAATTTGTTAGTTCCTTCCTAGTCTCAACAGAAGTGTATACACAAAAGAAGCGCGAGACCGCTAAACTTATATCCAAGTGCAGGTTCTGGACTACCTCTGTGTTGAATACAAGCAAAAACAGCTCACGCCCTTGACTGTATATCAGCACCTAGGTGCAACATACAAACCAAAGGGAGAACGTTTTGTTTATTTCCTCAACACAGCTCGAATTGTCCAGATTCGCACTTGAGAAAAAGCACTAAACGCTTCCTTATAATAAAAACGTCCTAAAGGACAGTACAAATATACTACAATTTTCCTTTAATTATCCTTTTCACATATCAAATCTACATATATAAGCCGTTTATTTATCATTGATTATAAGATCTATAAACCTTTGTATATCACTAACCTCCTTATACTATATCTATTCTAACGAAGTAGAGAAGTAAGCTATATAGATTAGTTTCCTCTCAATACTGCTTACTTCTCATGTAATCTATTAATAGAAAAGTTGCTCTTGATTAAGTCCAAACTTTCTTTTTATTAACAGTAAAGTTGCTTTTCATCCCTTCCAATCTATAAATGCAAGCTTCATTTATAAAAACAAAGGTTCCGTTTTTAAAAACAAAACTTGCATTTATAAAAATGAAGCTTGCATTTTAAGTTTGTAAATAACAAAAGAGAAGTTTACTATTGGACGAAAGGAAGTTTAGACTTAATCAAAAGAAACTTTATTGTTAATACTCAAGGAGAAGAGTAACTATCATTATTCAGTGGATATCATCCTAATAAAAAGTCTCGTATATCAATGAGACAACTTATTCAGTTATCTTTATGATATACGAGACTCAAATGTTATAAATAAAATCCTATTTTACAGGATATTATTTTGCTAATTCATTAATCACATCCATTATCTTCTGACCGATTTCCTCGGCAGCTTCCATAGTAGAAGCTTCACTATACACACGGATGATCGGTTCTGTATTACTCTTGCGCAAATGCACCCATTTGTCGGCAAAGTCTATTTTCACACCGTCGATATCGTTGATTTCTTCGTTCTTATAGATTTCCTTCACTTTGGCAAGGATAGCATCTACATCGATTTCCGGAGTCAAGTCTACACGGTTTTTAGCAATGAAGTAAGGAGGATAAGTAGCACGGAGCTCGCTAACCTTTTTTCCTTCGTGAGCCAGATGGCTAAGGAATAATGCGATGCCTACCAATGCATCACGTCCGTAGTGACTAGCAGGATAAATTACTCCACCATTTCCCTCACCGCCGATAACGGCATTGGTTGCTTTCATCTTCGTTACAACATTTACTTCGCCTACGGCAGAAGCGCTGTATTCCATTCCATACTTGCGAGTTACATCACGCAAAGCACGAGTAGAGCTCAAATTAGAAACAGTGTTACCGGGGGTATGTTTCAGTACATAGTCGGCAACAGTAACCAGTGTATATTCTTCACCGTACATTACGCCATTCTCGCAGATCATTGCCAGACGGTCAACATCGGGGTCTACAACAAAAGCTACATCGGCCTTTCCACCTTTCATTAAGTTCATGATGTCACCGAGGTTCTTTTCAAGCGGTTCGGGGTTGTGCTGGAAGTTTCCGGTAGGTTCACAGTAGAGTTTCTCTACATGTTTCACACCTAAACGTTCAAGAAGTTCGGGAAGAATGATACCGCCTACCGAGTTTACACAGTCAATAGCTACCCGGAAATCAGCTTTTTTGATAGCTTCTACATCTACCAAGTCGAGAGCCAATACACTGTCGATATGTTTCTGATTATAAGTCAGGTCTTTGCGGTAAGAACCCAAGTGATCTACGTCGGCATAGTCAAATTCTTCTGCTTCAGCAATACGAAGCACTTCGTTGCCTTCAGCTGCATTCAGAAATTCGCCATGTTCATTCAGTAACTTCAGTGCGTTCCACTGCTTAGGGTTATGAGAAGCTGTCAGGATGATACCACCACAAGCGCCTTCCATAGTTACAGCAAGCTCTGTGGTCGGAGTAGAAGCAAGATCAATATCTACTACATCCCAGCCCATTCCCATTAATGTGCCGACCACTACGTTTTTTACCATTTCACCGGAAATGCGGGCATCACGTCCCACAACAATCTTATTACTCTTTGCCTTGCAGGTTCTACGAATCAAAGTAGCATAAGCCGAGGTGAATTTTACAATGTCAAGCGGGTTCAGTCCTTCTCCCGCTCCTCCGCCAATAGTTCCGCGGATTCCAGAGATAGATTTGATTAGAGTCATAGGTTCTTTAGTTAAAGATTTGATTTATCTAATGTTAGTGCTTTAGCTTTTTGCTTTCTCGAACTTCCGGATATCATAGAAATAAGGATTGACATATTGTTGTGCAGTTGTATGTCCCATCTTAGAAGGTACAATTAGGCGTACATGGGCATTATTACGCAAATATGGTAAAGCAATCAGCCATCCGGATGGAATTGCAGTTCCATAACCATTAGCAACTGTCCACAAATAGTCATAATCAAAATCACCAGATAAAACGATTCCATAAACAGTAGATGAGTTTTGCACATAACGGAATGTTAATGGAGACTTATAATATTCAGAAATATCCATCCATTTTTCCAAAGGAACATTGAAACATGTAGTATCTCCTGTCATCATATCCTGTTCTACATAGCGGGTACAAATGACATTATTGTTAGCAAAAGTATCTACCTCATTAATAACTTCAACTCCATTCTTATCCTCTTTTCCTCCACGATCTACGATCTGCATATATACGCCATTGGAGAAAGCAACGTATTCGTCATATCCATTCCCCGCTTCTTTAGAAGCTGTAATCGTATCCCGTTCAAACTCTTCCAGTGAAATGACACGGATATCATTATCTTTGATGAACTTATTCACCGCATTTTTCTCGTCTTCCAGCATTTCTGCATAAGTCTTCGAATTGTCGCATGCCTGGAACAGACTTCCGGCGGTTAACAAAGAGAGAAATAAAAATACAAGTTTCTTCATTATCTGTTATTTAGCTATATTCCGCACAAATGTATCTCAAAATCATTAAAAGTTGAAAGGGGGAAGTTGAAAGTTCGTATCTTTTAACCTTTCCATATTCACTTTTAACCTTCCATCTTTAGCTTTTCGCTGTTAGTAAAGGTTTATATTTCTCAAGCGCTTTCTCAAAGACCGCTTTTGCCTCTTCCATCGTTCCGAAAAATTCACCGCCCGAAGCATTCAAGTGGCCTCCTCCATGGAAGAATTCGGCAGCTAACTGATTGCATGGGAAGGTTCCTACTGAACGAAGGGATATTTTAATCATCGGTTTCTCGGTATCTTCCCTCAAGAAGCAAGAGAAACAGACATTTTTAATGGAAAGGGGAATATTAACAAAGCCTTCGCTATCGCCTTTTATATAGTTAAATTTGCTTTGCTCTGCTTTTGTCAGGGTGATTAGAGCCGAATTAGATTCCGAATACACAGTCATGTTCGATAATACATATCCCATCAAACGTAAACGGCTCTCCGAATAGGTGTTGTACACCTTACGATAAATATCATCTTTATCGATTCCTTTAGAAAGGAGTTCGCTAATGATAAAATAAATCTCCCGGTTGTTCGAGTTATAGGTGAACCCACCGGTATCTGTCATCATCCCTGTGTAGATACATTCTGCGCCTTCCTTAGAGATATCACTGAAATATCCCATACGGCAGATGAGACGGAATATCAGTTCGGAAGTAGAAGATATTTTGGGATAGGACATTACTATCTTACAGAAATCTTCGGGATATAAATGATGATCGATCATTATTTTACGTGCCGGAGAAGCGGCCACAGCATCTGCCATATCGTCGATACGCTTCAGTGCATTGAAATCGAGGCAACAGATGACATCTGCTTCGGCGATCAATTTATCTGCAAAGTCTTTGTAACGGTCATACAACAGGATATCCTTACTGCCCGGCATCCACCGCAGAAAATCGGGAAAAGCATTCGGCACAATTACGTTTACTGTTTTCTCTTGTGAATCTAAAAAATGATATAATCCCAATGAAGAACCGATAGCATCGCCGTCAGGAGAAACATGAGATACAATTACTATTTTGTCAGCTCGTTCAAACCATTTAGTAAAATGGTCTATTTTGGCTTGTTCAATTACTTTCGTCAACATACTCTTATACTTTATCAAGGTGCAAATGTACGATAAATCTTTGTACTTAGAGCAAAAAGCGGACAGAACCTTCGTCGGATAGCGAGATAAACCGCAGACCGGATTGCTTGCATTCGCTTTCAAGGAGGTGTCTGCGGTATTCCGAGAGAGATGCGTCCAATATGACGTAAGAGAAAGAAAAGATTCGGGTGAGCTCTTCCAGATGTCCGTCATATCCTTTGCATAAGTAAAGATACTGAATATATAACGGAGAAACGGTGGTTTTGTTCCGCCAATGGTTATCATTTATTACACAAATATGACAGCCATGATAGGATATAATCTGCTGCTGACGATTAAGTTCCATATACCGGCAATCGGCAGTTATTTCTTTGGGAGGCAGAAGATGATGATGCTTCCAATAGTTAGCAGCCATGCGCTTCAGACGTTTTTCATTGGAGATAGTATCTACATAGTTTATCCAGGAACGTCCATCGCTCTCAATGCAATGTACTGCAGGGCAACCGCGCACGTTATAAAAGACCAGGCTTGTCCGGGGACGATCTAGCCAATATAATGTTGAATGATAAGTCCCCAGTAATAAGATAGAAAAAAGACAAATCAATAAATTCCGGTATCGACGGTTCATGAAATAATAGGTTAACAAAAAGCCAACGATATAGATACCCAATATTTCTGACTGATAAAGCCAGATTCCATCTATAGAAGCGTAAGGAAGCTGTTCCACCCATCGGACGAAGAAATTAAGTCCTTCCAATAGTTTCTTAACACCTTCGGCCACTACGATCTGAAGCCACGAAAGAGGAGTCAGAAGAAGCATAATGACAGCAGCATACAGGATAATCGTAATGAAAGGAATAACAACCAAGTTCGTCAATAGAAAATGTACAGAGAACCGGGAAAAATAAAACATGACAAGCGGAGCCGTTCCTATTTGTGCAGCAACAGACACACTCATCAGTCCCCAAATATATTTTCCTATTCTACCTTTCACCGTAATCAGGTGATAGATTGGTTTTTGAATCAATAGGATGGAAGCAACAGCAAGGAAAGAGAGCTGGAAACCAACATCAAACAACCATGCCGGATTACAGAATAGCATCAACCATGCAGCTGCCGCCAATGTATTTAGAGATAGCGGTTGGCGACCAACCATATCTGCCATTGCTAAAATTGAAAACATACTGACCGAGCGTACTACCGAAGGAGAAAGTCCTGTGAAAAAGGCAAAAGCCCATAATAGGATAAGAAGAAGAACAGAACGTATAGCTCTACCTATATTTCCTCTTCGGGCAATAGGTTTCAGTATGAAAAAGAGCAGTGTATATAAAAGCCCGATATGCAAACCGGATAGAGCTAGAATATGACTTGCACCGGCCACCGAATAACTCTCACGAACCGAATCACTTAATTCCGTTTTGTCTCCTATGGTCAGTGCTGAAAGTACAGCCAGTTCATCGCCGGAAAATCCCAGTTTCTGATAAAGTGAGATCATCCTTCTTCGGCAAGAGCTGGCTATACTTTTGAGATCAAGGTTATTCATCCCGTCCTGTTTTGTCCATTTCCCGGATGCAACATATCCTGTTCCACTGATTCCTTTCCACATCAGGAAGTGGGCATAATCAAATTCATCAAAGTTCCGATTGTTGAGAGGGGGAGAAATACGGGCAGAAATCAGCAGTTCATCTCCACTTTTCAACCGGGTGACGGCCGAATCTTGCTGTAGATAAAGGATTGCAGTACGTTCTATCGGATATGTGCCGGCAGTATCACGACGTTCCTTTAATAATGTCTGGCAGAGGTAGGTATGTTCTTTCGCTTGAGGTGCATCCGTTATTAAAACCCGATACACTGTTTCTTCTTCCGGAAAAGAGTAGACAGCGTGTTGTAATTGCCAAGTTATTCCAAGCCATCCTCCTATAAAACAAAGGATAGAGACTGCTAATCCAAAACACCATCGCAAAGAATGGCGTTTCAGGAAATAAAGCACAAATAATAAAGCAATACAAAGTCCAAGGGCTAGAATACTCCAAAAAAGTTCCCATGAACGGTCAAAAAAATGATCTCCACAAAAAACGCCTGTTATCCAAGGGATAATCAGGCGTATATAGGGATATCGATGGATGTAAAAAGTACTCAACTGATGAGTTACAGTTCGTGCAACTGACTAATCATCGCTTCCGGATCGGGTGCCGCAAAGACAGCATTTCCAGCCACCAGCGCATCGGCTCCCGCCTCAACCAAGCGGGCACCTGTTTCCAGATTCACCCCACCGTCTACTTCAATGAGCGCTTTCGAACCTGTCCGTTCAATCAGGGCACGCAGCTCACGAACTTTTTCTACTGAATGTTCGATAAACTTCTGTCCGCCAAATCCCGGATTCACGCTCATGATAAGCACCATATATACATCCCGGATAATATCTTGTAAAAGAGCTACAGGAGTGGCTGGATTGATAGTTACAGCAGGCTGCATCCCAGCTTCTCTGATTTGTTGAATCACCCGATGCAGATGCGGGCAAGCTTCATAATGTACATTCATCGTATGAGCGCCCAACGCTTTTACCTCCGGAATAAACTTTTCCGGATTCACAATCATCAAATGCACATCCAGCGGTTTCTGGCTTAACTTCGCCACATATTTCAGTACCGGAAAGCCAAATGAAATGTTCGGAACAAATACTCCGTCCATAATATCAATATGTACCCACTCCGCTTCACTGCGGTTTACCATTTCAATGTCCTTTGCCAAATATCCAAAATCGGCAGAAAGAATGGAAGGAGCGATAATCGGTTTCATAATTCTTTTATTTTAGGTTCTAGCCGTCTCTTATTCGGGACGTTTTATTCTATTTATAATCTAATGGCTTGCTCGTTTTATTCTGCTCATCCGATTAATTACTTCATCAGACAACCATCTTCCAGGTGATATCCACGAAGCAATTCATCTATTTTCAGACGTTTTTTACCGGGAAGCTGTAAAGAAAGAATAGATACAAATCCATCCGGTACAGCTACTTTCATGAATTTTTTTCCATCGGTCACAATTGTTCCTGTAGCTAATTGATGTGATTCATAAATCTTCTCGCTTTCAAATATCTTCACGACCACTGCTGCTCCTTCTTCAGAAGTAATCAGTTCACTCCAGGCAGCAGGATAAGGTGATAATCCACGGATAAAATCATATATCTTCTTCACCGGCTGATTCCAGTCAATCCGACAGGTTTCTTTAAAGATCTTCGGAGCAGGACGAAGTTCACCGACAACCGCCATTTCTTCTTGAGGAATCGGTTTTACCGTTCCATTCAATATAGCGTCTACCGTTTCAAGAACCAGTTTTCCTCCCAGTACCATCAACTTATCATGTACCACTTCCACATTATCCGTATCTGCAATAGGTACATGTACTTGCTGAATGACTTCTCCGGTGTCTATCTCGTGTTTCAAAAAGAAAGTAGTAATTCCTGTTTCCGTATCACCATTGATAACCGCCCAATTAATGGGCGCAGCTCCACGGTATTGAGGAAGCAAAGAAGCATGAAGATTGAACGTACCCAGTCGTGGCATATTCCATACCACTTCCGGCAACATACGAAAAGCAACTACAATCTGCAAGTCCGCCTTCCATTCACGCAATGCTTCTACAAAAACCTCATCTTTTAACCTTTCCGGTTGAAGTAACGGTAAATTTTGTTCAAGCGCATATTGCTTTACAGGAGAATACTGAATCTTATGTCCGCGTCCGGCAGGCTTATCGGGCATTGTAATCACACCCACTACATTATAACCGCCTTCTACTAATTGACGCAGGGCCTCTACCGCAAAATCGGGAGTCCCCATATATACTATTCTTAAATCTTCTTTTTTCATAATCGTCTTATAATCTGCATAGCAACCTGTTATCTGCATAACCCCGGCTCCGGCATCTTGCCGATTGTCGGTTAGTCTTCAGAGAAATGTACCAAAACTTGCCGGTATGAATTAAATATCTTCGATTTAGAAACAAATCCCTGATATCGCCCTTCTTCATCCACTACCGGAAGATTCCAGGCTTTCGTATCATCAAACGTCTGCATCACCTGCTCCATTCCATCCGTATCGAATATCTTGGCAGGGGCAGATGTCATTAATTTATTAACAGTGAAACGGTGATAAAGTTCTTGCCGGAACATAATGTTACGAATGTCGTCAAGAAGTACAATACCTAACAATTCACCTGTTTTTTTATCTGTCACCGGGAAGACATTTCGATGGGAAGCAGCAATTGCTTTCACTAATTCGCCCAAATCCATTTCCGGATGTACGACAACGAAATCTTTCTCCACCACATTCTCCATCTTCATCAACGTCAACACAGCTTTATCCTTATGGTGTGTAAGCAACTGTCCCTTCTTAGCTAAACGCATCGAATAGATACTATGAGGTTCGAAAGCTATAATGGTCAGATATGAACTTACAGATACAATCATCAACGGAAGAAATAAATCATATCCCCCTGTCAATTCAGCGATCAGGAACACTCCTGTCAACGGAGCATGCATAACGCCACTCATCACTCCCGCCATCCCCATCAATGCAAAATTCTTTTCCGGCAAATAAGCGGAGAAAGCAAAGTCATTGCTAAAATGAGAAAAGACAAACCCGGCGATACATCCCAGATAAAGCGAAGGTGCAAAGATACCACCACAACCACCGCCACCATTCGTTGCACTGGAAGCAAAGACCTTCAGCAGAATAATCAGCATCAGATAAACCAGCAGCAAATTGCCATAACCATAAAACATAGAATTGTTCATGACCGTATCCCACTCTGCCGCAGACGTTCCATTCAGCAAAAGATTAATGGTATCATATCCTTCACCATAAAGAGGCGGGAAAAGGAAGATCAATATACTCAACATCACACCACCGAAAGCCAGTTTCTTATAAGGGTTGTTGAGTTTACCAAAGACACCTTCCACCGAATTCATGGCACGCGTAAAGTACAATGAAATCAGTCCGCAAAAAATTCCCAGTAAAATAACGAAAGGAATACGTTCCAGTTCGAATGCCTGATCTAAATGAAACTTAAACATAGCCTCCGTACCGGTGATTATATATGAAACGGTTGCCGCTGTCACGGCAGAAATCAGCAGGGGAAGTAAAGAGGACATGGTCAAGTCGATCATCAAGACTTCCAATGTAAATACCAATCCCGCAATCGGAGCTTTAAAAATGCCGGCAATCGCACCTGCCGCGCCACAGCCGACGAGCAACATCAGCGTGCGGTGCTCCATCTTGAATACACTCCCTAAATTGGAACCGATTGCCGAACCTGTCAGTACAATCGGCGCCTCTGCTCCAACCGATCCACCAAACCCGATGGTGATCGCACTGGCAATGGTAGAGGACCAGATATTATGTCGCTTGATACGTCCCTGTCTACGGGAAATAGCATATAGAATTTTGGTGACTCCATGACTGATGTCATCCTTAACAATGTTACGAACAAACCAACCTGCAAGAAAAATCCCGACTACCGGATATACCAAATACAGGTAGTTAGCTTCCGTTGCATTAAAATTATCAGTTAGGAAATTCTGTATCTGATGGATAAAGAATTTCAATATTAATGCGGCAAACGCTGTGAAAATTCCGACCAGGAAACTTAATATCAGAATAAATTGCTTCTCCTTTATATTCGCTTCCCGCCATTTGATGCAACGCTGTAATAAACTAAGTTTTTCTCCCTTCATTTATTCGCGAATTATCTTTATCACTCCACCTTTTTCCAACTTAATAATACTTGAGGGTCTCGGCCGGCTCATATCGTCCTGGCGAAAGCCAACGATATAATCTACCGCCGATTTGATTTCATCACTGATTTCGCTAAAATTAGCCGCACCCGGCTGCCCGCTGACATTAGCCGAAGTAGAAACGATTGCTTTACGGAACTGCTGACAGAGTCGTCTGGAAAAATCTTCATTCGTCACCCGAATCCCTACACTACCATCCTCGGCCAGCAAATTCGATGCTAAGTTACGTGCTCCGGAATAAATAATCGTCAACGGCTTGTCGGCAACTTCAATCAAATCCCATGCAACATCAGGCACATCCTGTACATAAAAATCTACTTTAACCGGAGAGTCTACCAAGACCAGCATAGCCTTGCTGTCAGCGCGCTTCTTAATCTCATACACGCGGCGTACAGCCTCTTCATTAGTCGCATCACAGCCTATACCCCATACGGTATCGGTGGGATAAAGGATCACTCCTCCTTCATTCATCACCTGACAGGCTTTTTTAATATCTTCTATCATTTCTTGATTAATTTCCGTTAAGAACAAGATGCAAAAATAACACTTTTATTCCATTTAGTGAAATCTAGCCCGACGTTTTTAAATTCCCCTTTCAAATCAGCTATTCGCACACAAGACAAGAGTTTAACTATCGAACAATGATATAGGTTGATACCACAAGCCATACAAAAAGAAAGAACGATGTAATCCATTGTGAGAATCTACATCGTTCTATAAAAAACAGATCATTCAATAAGTCATACTAAATACTGTCAGTTTTTCCAACTGTTATCCAGGTTCGGATTTAAAATCACGTCTTCATAAGGATAAGGAACATACATCTTACTGTCATCCCAAGTTCCTGTGACTGCTACAGCTTCTTTCCTGAAAACATCGTGCGCCACCTCAATAGGCTCATTTAGCTTACGGGATTCAAAATGATCCTTATAACGGTACATTCTAAACATATCCCTAGCTCTGCTGGCGATTCCTCCCCAATAGTATCCCGCCATTTCCCAGCCATGTTCATCGTAAGCCGCTTCCGCCAGTTTATCAGGAGACATATCCGTCGTATATTTATCAGTATCTTCACCATCTGCCCTGTTGCGTACCTCGTTTAGAACTTTGACCGCCTGATCATTGATCTCTCCCGCACGCCCTGTCGCTTCGGCATACCAGCAATATACTTGCGAAAGACGTAACAACTGGAATGTTTTCTCACCCGACGCATTGACTACGGTAGGATTTGTATAATCAAATTCTGTTCCACGCACCGCTCCTTCTGCAGTTTTCATAAAGACGGGGGCGACTACTTCACGAGAAGCAGGATCGGTATCATACCACCAATCATATAGTTTCCCGTCGCTAAACATGATTTTAGGGAAATACGTAGCATCTTTACGAGGGCCTTCAGGAAAGTTCTTCCAAAATTTGATTTCCCCATTCGTATCTCCCCAACCGGCCTGTTTCATATCCTGAAGGAAATCAGTTAAAGGAGCGGCCTGCCCCATCGCATCCCTGTTATAGTAGATACCTAACAGCAGCTCCGTATTCTTATTATTGTACTCCCACGAATATACCTGACTATATTCCGGTAGCAGTTTATAATAATAAGTGCCATTATCTGCACCGTCTATCACTTCTTTGGCTTTAGCGGCAGCCAGTTTATAATATTCAACTCCTTTATTAAGCGGCCACCCCGCCATACACATATAAACATAAGCCATTGTTGCTTTCACAGCTCCTTCACTTACGGCAATATTCATTCCGTTTCTGGCATAAGGTTCTTTTGTATACATTGCGGGACAACCGGTTTCGGCTATTTTCAGGTCAGACAGGATCAGTTCGTACACTTCTTCCTCTGTCTTTAAGGGAGCATTATAATCTATTTCTTCTTTCAGCATAATGGGAACTCGTCCCCAAGTCGTCACCAGATAAAAATAAGAGTAGGCTCTCCAATAATGCGCCTGTGCAATAGCCACCTTAATATCCTCTTTCGACACCTCCGGCGTACGCTCCGCATTATTAATGATAAAATTAGCGGCCTTGATAACTTTGAAACGCTGTTCCCACATACTGGACAACCACGAGTTATTGTCTTTCACATCAAACTGATCATGCTCACGGAGAGGCTGCTTATTACTTGAAGGATGAGTGGAAATATCGTCTCCCACCAAGAAGTTCGTACCACAAAGGTTATTACTAGCCTGTGAACTTGCTATCACGGAATAGAGAGCCGTCAGTGAAGCATCCAAATCTTCCTTGTTGCTGAAATAGGTATCCGAAGGCAATTGTCCTTTCGGATCTTCTTCCAGGAAATCACTACACGAAGTCCAACACAAAGCTGCCAGAAGAGCAGGCAAAACTTTCATTATAAAGGTATATGTTATTTTCATACGGTTATTGTCTTAATAGGTGGTTTAAAATCTGATTTTAGCACCGAAAGTAATCGTCCGCGGAATCGGATAAGCGCCATAGTCCAGTCCGTCATAACTGGTATACACTTCGGGATCCATTCCTTTATAGCGGGTGATCGTAAAGAGATCCTGTGCGCTGACAGACAATTGTACACTTGCAAACTTTAATACACGGCGAGGAATGCGGTACGAGAGACTGATATTCTTCAACTTAATAAAAGAAGCATCTTCAAGCCAAAAATCTGAATTGGCATAACTCTTGTTATCGGTGTTAGTGAGACTCGGATAAAGGGCGTCAGCTTTGTTAGCAACATGATCCCAGCCTTTGAAGTAGGCATCGCGCAAGGTAATAAAACGAGAGACTCCAGTCATGGATGCCGCCATAAAACGACTGATATTCAGCCGGTCATATCCTGTGGCAGCATTGAAAAAGACATTCAGCGTCCAGTTTTTCCAAGTAACAGTGTTATTCCAACCTACTGTCCATTTGGGACTTGCCTGTCCTTTCACGACCAGATCATCGGAAGTCGGATTCGTTGTCAGACTACCATCTGCTTTCTGATAAAGATTGGCGCCTTTATCATCGAATCCTTTCCACTGATAAACATAGAAAGATCCCATAGGATAACCGGGCTTCATAATCTGCAGAGGACCTCCCAAATCGCTATAGTTAGCAGTGAGTACAAAGTCATCTCCTGCGAGGTCTGCTACTTCATTCTTCACATAAGAAGCATTCAGACTGGTTTCCCATGTCACGGCGCCCTTCACAGGGAAAGTAGTGAGAGACATTTCGACTCCTGTATTGTTAAGTTTCCCCTGATTAACCCAATAGGTACCACCTCCGTTATATTTGGGTACTTGTTTCTGAAAGAGCAGATCTTTCGTTTGCTTCTTAAACCAGTCCACTGTTATATTAAAACCTCCGAGACTCAAGTCCAATCCCAAATCATATTGATAAGTCTTTTCCCACGTAATGTCAGGTGTAGCAAACTGATTCCCCCAATATCCCGTAGAAGAAGTGGAAGTTCCCCAACCGTAAGAGGCACCCGACAACATACCCAGCGTACTATAAGCAGCAATATCCTGGTTTCCTGTAACTCCGAAACTGGCACGTAACTTCAATTGGTCAAGTACATGCTGATTACTCATGAAAGATTCCTGTGCAATATCCCAAGCTATAGCTGCGGAAGGGAAATATCCCCATTTGTTGTCTCCCTGGAATTTAGAAGAACCGTCGGCTCTCAATGCGGCAGTAATGAAATAGCGTTTTTTATAATCGTAATTAGCGCGTACGATACCGGAAGCCAAAGAGAATTCCGTATAAGAATTGCTCGCATCTCTTATAGCGGCATTGCCGAGATTCCAGTACCCTACACTTTCATTGTTCAGATTAGAACCAGTTCCTTTCAGTTGCGAATCCCACGAGCGGCTTATCTCCCATACTGCCATAGCGGTGAAACTATGATCGCCAAACTGCTTTTGCCAGGTCAGGTTGTTTGTGTTTTGCCAATAATTGTGCAGCGCACTGGTATTACTCGCACTATTGATGGCACCCGGTGAATCCAGTTTCGACCTGAAAGAATAAGAAGGACTATTGTCATAATCGTAACCTCCCTGAACGGAAAGCGTCAGTCCTTTCATGATCTTAAACAGCAATGTAAGGTTCGCATTTAAATTATAGCTATAGCTGTCACTATCGTTCACTACTATTTCACCATAAGGGTTGGAGCCGACCATGTTATATGGGTCTGTATTATACACACCGGTTTCGGGGTCTTTCAGTTCCATAGTAGGCGAAAAGTTAGTGACGTGTAACCAGTTAGCCCCACCTTCATTGTGTTTGTGAAGACTGGATGCGTTTAATTTTGCAGAGATTGTCAACCACGGTTTCACTTCCGAGTCGATGTTTGCCCGAATCCCATAGCGTTTATAGTCGGACATGATCGTGATGGCTTCCTGATCAAGCACATTTCCCGAAATAAGGTATTTCACTTTTTCGTTTCCTCCGGATATGGCGAGCCGATAATCCTGGGTGATACCTGTACGAGTCAGAAGATCAGTCCAGTTGATTCCTTTCGTTCCATTTTTATAAGCCTCAAGGTCTTCGGCAGAGATAGTGGACGATCCGCGAATATCATTCAGTGCAGTTGCATATTCATAGGCGTTCAGCAGGTCATACTGTTTTCTGACAGTCGAAAGCCCGACCGATGCATCGAATGTTACCTGTGCTTTTCCCTCACTACCCTGTTTGGTGGTTATCAGAATAACGCCATTCGAACCGCGGGAACCGTAAATGGCAGTAGAGGAAGCGTCTTTCAATATTTCCATCGACTGAATATCAGAAGGGTTGATACCGTCCAAGCCACTGGAAGAAATGATACCATCAATCACATATAAAGGATCGCTGCTTTTATTAATAGAAGTAGTTCCACGAACGCGCACCTTCATACTTGCTCCGGGCATACCACTCGTAGCAGTGACTTCTACACCGGGAGTACGACCCTGGAGTATATTTTCAACCCGTTGTACTGGTTGATTTTTGTATTGTCTGTTGGATACACCGGACACAGCACCCGTAAGGTCACTCTTTTTGACAGTTCCGTATCCTACCACTACCACTTCATCCAATAACTGATTGTCTTCTTTCAACACAACACGAAGAAGAGATCTCTTTCTGACTTTCACTTCCTGCGTATGATAGCCGATGTAAGAGATCACTAAAATCGCTCCTTCCGGAGCTTCGAGAGTAAACCTACCATCCATATCACTAGTAGTTCCGGTGTCTTCACCTTTGATAATGACGGAAGCACCAATGATTGTCTCTCCCTGTTCGTCGTTAATCACTCCTTTGATTGTCTTTCCAGCATCCCCGTCGGTAGTAGTATCGCTGTTTGTCGTAACTTCTTTATTATTTTCCGGGGCTTCCTGTGCTTCTGTCTTCTGTTCTTCAAGAGGAGGAGCCACCTGCGCGAATAATCCGAAAGGCAGAAACAGCATTAAAAGAATGCATAATAGCCATTTGTTTTTCATTATTACTTCCATTATTGTTCTAAAATTAGAATAGTTATTAGGATAGATTACCATCAATATTGGGCAATTTATGTGCCAAAAGCATAACAAAAGACTGATACAACGAGACTTTCCAAGTTTAATCAAAGAGATTATATCACTCATTTTCAAATACATAAGCAATTTACAATAAAGAAAAAAAGCATTAATAACCAGATTAAGTTTCAAGTACGATCCTGTGCAAAAATTCCACAGAAATGTGGACATATTCCACAAGATAATAAGTTAAGAATAATCCGTATTTAAAAGTTTCTTTCCATCCTTCTGATTGTTTCCACATATCAGAAGTCAGAATAAACGTTCCAAAACTCCAGTTTAAACGATTATTAACTAATTTCTCCCCCGTCTCCGAGAACAGAATCATCAGAAATATCTATCTTTGCCCCAATTTCAAGCAAGAAAGCAAAAGTGCTATTTTTGTGTCGAATTTAAAACGTTTAAGAGAAAACAATGGAAGAAATCGTATTTCATCACACATTACCTATCCAATTGCGATTCAATGATGTAGACAAATTTGGTCACGTCAACAACACGGTTTACTTCTCCTTTTACGACTTGGGAAAGACTGAATACTTCGGTTCAGTATGCCCGGGAGTAGATTGGGAAAAGATTGGCATTGTCGTTGTTCATATTGAAGCGAATTTCGTTAAGCAAATTTTCGCATCCGACCACATCGCTGTACAAACCGCCGTCTCTAAGATAGGTACCAAAAGCTTTCATCTGGTTCAACAAGTCATTGACACGAAAACCAATGAAGTGAAATGCGTTTGCAAATCCATCATGGTTACTTTCGATCTTGAAAGACATGAGTCCATGCCACTGACCAAAGAATGGATAGAAGCGATCTGCAAGTATGAAGGACGGGATTTGCAAAAAGCATAGATTGATTCCCCCCCACCGATGAAGACACCCTCCGGCACCAATGAAAGCATCGAGCGGTACCGGGGAACAAATCTCCCACGAATAAGAAACAAAACAAGCAAAACCAATTCCTTAGAAAAAGTTTTATCCTGATTCATGTCCGCTATATAACAGAAATTGCCTATTTTTGCACCTTATTATTAAGGCATAAAATATCTAGTACAGAAAATGATAGCTGACAAAAGTATAAATTTAGATACCCTTCATAAAGTATTGTTTGATAATGAGAAGCTGGAACTCTCTGAAGAATGTATTCGAAAAGTAGAGGAAAGCTTCGATTTTCTGCAATCCTTTTCCAGCGATAAGATTATTTATGGTATCAATACGGGGTTCGGCCCAATGGCACAATACAGAATAGAAGATCAGTCATTGATCGACCTTCAGTATAATATCATCCGAAGCCATTCCACCGGTGCCGGCAAACCGCTTCCCGAACTTTATGTAAAAGCAGCTATGATTGCCCGTTTGTACACTTTTCTACAAGGGAAGTCAGGAGTGCATCTGGAACTGGTTTCTCTCCTCTGTGAATTTATCAACCGCGGAATTTATCCGTTCATACCCGAACACGGAAGTGTAGGTGCCAGCGGCGATCTCGTACAACTGGCCCATATCGCCCTGACGTTAATAGGGGAAGGGGAAGTTTTTTATCAGGGTAAATTGTGTAACGCAGCTACGGTGCTTCAGGAAAACGGCCTGAAACCTTTTTCCATGCGTATTCGTGAAGGTTTATCCGTTACAAACGGTACTTCTGTAATGACAGGCATCGGTATTGTCAATCTGATTTATGCAAAAAAACTACTCCGTTGGTCGGTGGCTGCCTCTGTAATGATGAATGAGATTGCCGCCTCTTATGATGATTTTATGGCACAGTCATTAAACGAGGCCAAGCATCATAAAGGTCAACAAGAGATAGCTGCTATGATGAGAGAATGGGTGGCAGGCAGTAAATGCGTGCTTCAAAGAGAGAACGAGCTATACAACCAGGTGCATAAAGAGAAAATCTTCGAACACAAAGTACAGCCCTATTATTCCTTGCGATGTGTTCCGCAAATACTCGGTCCTATTTACGATGAACTGGAGAATGCGGAAGAAGTATTAATAAACGAAATAAATTCCGCCTGTGACAATCCGATTGTCGATCCGGATACACAAAATATTTATCATGGCGGCAACTTCCACGGAGATTACATTTCTTTCGAAATGGACAAGTTGAAAATTGCCGTGACCAAGCTGACTATGCTTTGCGAAAGACAGATTAACTATCTGTTCCACGACCGTATCAATGGCATCCTGCCTCCGTTTGTAAATTTGGGAGTGCTTGGATTGAACTATGGTTTACAGGCTTCACAATTCACTGCAACCTCCACCACAGCGGAATGTCAGACATTATCAAATCCGATGTATGTACACAGTATCCCCAACAACAATGATAATCAGGATATTGTCAGCATGGGAACCAACTCGGCTCTATTAGCAAAAACAGTCATTGAGAATTCTTATCAGGTGATGGCTATCCAGTTTATGGGAATGGCACAAGCTATCGACTACCTGAAAATACAGGATCGCCTAAGTTCCAAAAGCAGGCAGGTTTATGAAGAAATACGCAGTTTCTTCCCTGTATTTACCAATGACACACCTAAATATAAAGAGATAGAAATGATGATAGACTATCTCAAAAAAGAAGATAAATAAAACGAAATATGCATTAGTAACCGGAGGAAGCCGAGGTATCGGCCGTGCTGTCAGTTGTAAACTGGCGGAAATGGGCTACTTTATACTGATAAATTATCAGAATAATGACGCAGAAGCGGAGAAAACGTTGCAGTTAGTACAGGAAAAAGGAAGTAATGGCGAGTTGATGAAGTTCGATGTGACCGACCCTGCCGCTATCACCCTTGCTTTGGGCAACTGGGCTTCCCAACACCCTGACGAATATATCGAGGTACTGATAAACAATGCAGGTATCCGCAAAGACAACCTGATGCTCTGGATGACAGGAGAAGAATGGAGCAAAGTGCTCGATATCAGCCTGAACGGATTCTTCAACGTGACACAGCCTTTATTGAAGAATATGCTGGTCAAACGTTATGGACGTATCGTAAATATCGTGTCATTGTCGGGCATTCAGGGAATGCCCGGCCAAGCCAATTACTCCGCAGCCAAAGGTGGCGTAATAGCTGCTACCAAAGCACTGGCACAGGAAGTTGCCAAGAAGAAAGTAACAGTCAATGCAGTAGCTCCGGGATTCATCCGTACGGATATGACGGAAGGAATTGATGAGAACGAATGGAAGAAACATATTCCCGCGGGACGTTTCGGCACTCCGGAAGAGGTTGCCGACCTGGTCGGTTTCCTGGCATCTCCAGCCTCATCCTACATCACAGGAGAAGTGATTTCCATCAACGGAGGACTATATACTTAAAATAAAAGCATAGAATAGACAAAATAATGAAAAGAGTTGTTATCACGGGAATGGGGATTTACTCTTGCATCGGCAAGAATCTGGATGAAGTAAAAGACTCACTATATAATGGGAAATCGGGAATTGGCATAGACCCAGTACGGAAAGAATTGGGTTATTTTTCTGCATTAACGGGGATATTGGAACGTCCCGACTTGAAGAAGTTGTTGGACCGCCGTAAACGTCTCTGTCTACCGGAGCAGGGAGAATATGCTTATCTCGCTACATTAGAAGCTTTCCGTAATGCCGGTATTAATGAGGATTTTCTCGAAGCCAATGAAGTGGGTATTTTGTATGGCAATGATAGTAGTGCCGCTCCTGTTATTAATGCAGTGGACATCATTCGTGAAAAGAAAAACACTGCACTGGTAGGTTCCGGTTCTATTTTCCAGTCGATGAATTCCACCGTGACAATGAACCTGTCAGTTATTTTCAAACTAAGAGGGGTCAACTTCACCATTGCCGGAGCCTGTGCAAGCGGTTCTCACGCTATTGGTATGGGTTACCTGCTTATAAAATCGGGATTACAGGATTGTATTCTTTGCGGTGGCGCACAAGAAGTCAATCCTTATGCAGTAGGAAGTTTCGACGGACTAAGCGCATTTTCCACCCAGGAAGCAGCCCCCGAGAAAGCCTCGAAACCTTTTGATAAACGACGTGACGGACTGATTCCGAGTGGAGGAGCCGCCAGTCTGGTATTAGAGAGTTATGAATCGGCTGTAAAAAGAGGAGCTCCCATTTTGGCCGAAGTCATCGGTTACGGTTTTTCATCCAATGGAGATCACATCTCCGTGCCTAATGTGGACGGTCCGAAACGTTCTCTTCAAATGGCTATCAAAGATGCAGGGATTGCACTCGAACAGATCAATTATATCAATGCACACGCCACTTCAACTCCGGTAGGTGACTTGAACGAAGCGAAAGCCATTGCGGAAGTATTTGAAGGGCATCACCCGTATGTGACCTCCACAAAGTCTATGACAGGACATGAAATGTGGATGGCCGGTGCCAGTGAAGTGATCTATTCCACCCTCATGATGAACAACGGTTTCATCGCTCCCAACCTCAATTTCGAGGAACCGGACGAGGCCTCTGCACAATTAAATATACCTACCCAACGGGTAAACCTGGAATTTGATACGTTCCTTTCCAACTCATTCGGATTCGGAGGAACCAATTCCACGCTAATCATACGTAAAATCAATCCATAATTTACTAAAGAAATCAGATATATGACAAATGAAGAAATCATCGAGAAGATAAGAACCACTCTGGCAGAAGAGTTTGAAGTAGACATCGACGTCATCCAGCCGGATGCACCGTTAATGGAAACTCTTGAACTGGACAGCCTGGACTTGGTCGATATGGTGGTACTGGTAGAAAAGAACTTCGGCTTCAACGTAACCGGACAAGATTTTGCGGGTATCAAAACCTTCCAGGACTTCTACGATCTCGTTATCACCCGTATGCAGGAAGCCAAGTAAATATGTCGACGTGGAAAGGCAAAACCCGGGGAGGAACATTCGGATACTTATTCTTTATTTACCTGATTAAGTATCTGGGCATTACTGCCACTTATATATTTCTAAGTCTGGTAGTATTGTACTTCGTACCGTTTGCTCCGAAAGCCACTAAAAGCACCTGGTTTTATGCCCGCCACATCCTGAAATACAACCGAATACGCTCTTTGGTTATGTTGCTGCGCAACTATTACCGATTAGGGCAAATCCTGATTGACAAGGTAGCCATTGGCAACGGAAAAGTCAGTCAATATCGGTTCGAATTCGAACAGTATCCGGAGTTTCTGCAATTACTGAACAGTGAACAGGGAGTGATTATGATTGGCGCCCATGTGGGAAACTGGGAAATAGGCGTTCCTTTCTTCGACGATTATGGAAAGAAAATCAATATCGTGATGTATGATGCCGAACATCGTAGAATCAAAGAGATATTGGAGAAAAATGGTCAGGATAAGGATTTTAAGATTATCCCCGTCAACGAAGATAACCTGACACACGTTTTCCGTATTACCGAGGCGTTAAACAAGAAAGAGTATGTATGCTTCCAGGGCGACCGTTATCTGAATAAAGAGAAACTGCTGACAGGAACACTCCTGGGACAGAAAGCTCCTTTCCCTGCCGGCCCTTTCCTGCTTGGTTCGCGAATGAAAGTTCCAGTGGTATTCTACTTTGCCATGAGAGAGCCGGGCAGAACCTACCGTTTTCATTTTATAAGGACGGAACCAGTCATACGAACCAAAGAAAAGAAAGCAGAGATCGCTCTGCTCGAACAATATACGGCCGCTTTGGACCAAATACTGAAACGCTATCCGGAACAATGGTTCAACTATTACTCATTCTGGAAAACCACGAGTGACGGTTCGCCCTCCAAAGGATTGAAATAAAGATATAACAAAATAAAGATGCAACAGAATCAATATGATAAGGAACCGTTGACCGCGGTAGAGGCACAACGCTTGGCACAAGAAATAGCTTTCGGGCCCATCGTGTTTCAGGTATCACGCCTTATGCTCAAATTCGGTATTTTCCAGTTACTAGCCGACGAACGTGCAGGCATGACACAAGAAGAAATCAGCAAGGCTTGTGGCCTGTCTTCTTATGCAACACAAGTTTTGCTGGAAGCCTCATTAACGATCGGTACCGTATTGCGGCACGAAAACCTTTACCGCCTTGCCAAAGCCGGATGGTTCCTGCTCAACGACAGGATGGTACGTGTCAATATGGATTTCAACCACGATGTCAACTATCTGGGAATGTTCCATCTCGAAGAGGCTCTCACCAACGGACGTCCCGGAGGGCTGAAAGTATTCGGCGAATGGAGCACTATCTATGAAGGGCTGTCAAGCTTGCCCTCACAGGTACAAAAGAGCTGGTTCGGTTTCGATCATTATTACTCGGATTGCTCGTTTGACGAAGCTTTGGCAATTGTTTTCGCCCGTCATCCCAAGACTTTACTGGATGTGGGAGGTAATACCGGTCGATGGGCGACCAAATGCGTAAGCTATGACGATGCAGTGGAAGTAACTATTATGGACCTTCCGCAACAATTGGAGATGATGCGTCAACAAACTAAAGACCTACCCGGAGCAATGCGTATTCACGGGTATGGCGCCAATCTGCTCGATCCCGAAGTACCTTTCCCGACAGGGTTCGATGCTATCTGGATGAGCCAGTTCCTTGATTGTTTCTCGGAAGAAGAAGTAACCAGCATACTGACCCGTGCAGCCCGTTCTATGAGTGGGGAGAGTCGCCTCTATATCATGGAAACTTTCTGGAACCGGCAAAAGTTTGACACAGCCGCTTATTGCCTGACACAAATCAGTCTTTATTTCACAGCCATGGCAAATGGTAACAGCAAAATGTATCATTCGGATGATATGGAACGGTGCATCAAAGCAGCGGGATTGGAAGTTGAAAAGATAGATGACCATTTAGGAATGGGACACAGCATTGTACAATGCAGATTGAAATGAACAACAGGGAAGTTATCATACAAGGAGAAGGAATACTCAATTTGATTCCACAGCGTCCGCCCATCGTGATGGTGGACAGTTTCTTTGGTATCGAAAAGAATCATTCTTATTCCGGACTGACTGTTACTGCTGATAATATTTTCTACGAAACCGGAAAACTGCAAGAGGCAGGAATTATTGAACACATCGCTCAATCAGCAGCAGCACGTATCGGATTTCTTTATACCCGGCAGGGTGAAAAAGTACCGTTAGGGTTTATCGGCTCGGTAGACAAACTTAAAATCTACGATTTGCCAAAGAACGGGATGAAACTATTTACGGAGATTACCGTTGTACAGGAGGTATTCGACATTACATTGATTTCTGCACAAGTGAAAGTGGAAGACAAGCTGATAGCTGAATGCAGGATGAAAATATTTATAAAAAAAGAATGAAACGGAAAACGAATCAACAGGTTGCAGCTTTGACTAACCGGACTACCTTCAGAGTGCGGTTCAGCGAAATAGACTCCATGCAGATTGTATGGCATGGTGAGTATGTGCGCTATTTTGAAGATGGAAGAGAAGCTTTTGGCAAACAGTATGGTTTGGATTATATGAGTATTTACCGGGAGGGATACATGGTTCCTATCGTGGATTTAACCTGTCAGTTCAAACAATCACTATCTTTTGGTGAAGAAGCGATTGTCGAAACGCGCTATATTGCCTGTGAAGCAGCCAAGATAAAATTTGAATACATTATCTACCGGGCTACCGACCAGAGTATAGTAGCCACCGGAAGCACCATACAAGTGTTCCTGAACCTGAATAAAGAATTGGAGCTTATGAATCCTCCGTTTTATCTGGAATGGAAAAAGAAATGGAATATCCTTTAAATATATACATCACAGCCCATACGCTGATTAGTTCGTTAGGTTTCGGCATCCCGGAAAACCTGGAGGCCATCCATAACTACCGAAGCGGAATCCGTATGCAAGAAGCCGGCCTAATTTCCGATCATCCCCTATTGGCGGGAATGATTGATTCTGTGGAATTGGAAAAACGGGCGAAGCTGATGCAGATTACGGATTATACCCGAATGGAGCAATTATTCATACTGGCTATCCAAGAGGTTATTTCTCAATCGGGAGCCGACTTGCGGGAGCCGGATTGTACCTTGTTATTATCTACCACTAAAGGAAATATAGATTTATTGAGTGAATTACCTGCTGACAGTCCGGTTTTTCTTTGGAAAATGGCGGAACGAATCGGAGATTTCTTTGGAGCGACAAATCAGGTAGAGGTCATCTCCAATGCCTGTATATCAGGAGTCTCGGCACTAATCGTCGCTAAGAGATGGATAGAATCAGGACGTTACAAACGAGTGATTGTGGCAGGTGGGGATATTCTTTCTCATTTCATTACCAGCGGCTTTCTATCGTTTCGATCTGTCAGCGCACACCTTTGCCGACCATACGATATACAACGGGATGGATTAAGTCTGGGCGAAGCCTGTGGAGCTGTTCTTTTAGAAACTCAAGGAAACGCGAATCATATTATTCTCTCCGGAGGAGCAATCAGCAATGACGCCAACCATATATCCGGTCCTTCCCGAACAGGGGACGGTTTAGCTCTAGCCATTAATCAGGCAATGGAAGAAGCCGGAGCACTCCCCGAAGACATTAGCTTTATCAATGCACACGGAACAGCTACGGTTTACAATGATGAAATGGAATCCAAAGCCATACATCTGGCGGGATTAGCTGCAGTTCCGGTGAATAGCCTCAAGCCCTATTTCGGTCATACATTAGGAGCTTCGGGCATTATCGAAACCATACTTTGCATAGAGCAACTAAAAGAAGGAAGATACTACGGAACTTTAGGGTATGAAACACTCGGTGTTCCCATGCCTATCACTGTCTATACCACTCATCAGCCGATGCCGATGAAATGCTGCATCAAAACCGCTTCCGGTTTCGGAGGCTGTAATGCCGCACTGGTATTATCCCTCCCCGATGCTCACCTGAAACAGAAAGTAAACTTGCAGGCAACCGACAAAGCGAGTGCTCCGTCAGTTTGCAAAGCAGTGGTGGAATCGGGCAACATGGTCACAATCAGGCCAGGAGCAGTAGAAAGTAAAGGAACAACTGTATTCAGCTCTTCGGAAACTGACTTTGCACCGTTCATCCGGGAAGCATACAAGCATCTGGGAGAAAACAATATGAAGTTCTATAAGATGGACAACCTCTGTAAGCTGGGATATGTAGCTGCCGAATATTTACTGAAAAATACACACCACCGTCCGGAAGAGATTGGAATCATTCTTGCCAATGCTTCTTCCTCTCTGGATACGGACTGCAAACATCAGGCAATCATCAGTAAAGAAGGGGACAAAGCAGCCAGTCCTGCCGTGTTTGTCTACACTCTCCCCAATGTAGTATTGGGAGAAATCTGTATCCGGCACAAGATTCAGGGAGAGAATACATTCTTTGTCCGTCGGCAATCCGATGCTGCCTCATTAGAGGATTATGCAAGGATTGTGATGGCAAAAGGTAAGTTACGCACCTGTATCATAGGCTGGTGCGAACTACTGGACGGACATTATCAAGCAGAATTTAAACAACTTAATAATATATCAACGATTTATGGATAATTTAGATCAAACCAAAAGAGAACTGATGGACGAAGTGAAAGGGAAACTAATCGAAGAGTTGAACCTTGAAGAAATCACTCCGGAAGATATTGACAATGAAGCCCCTCTGTTTGGCGACGAAGGTCTTGGCCTCGACTCCATTGACGCACTCGAAATCATCCTGATTCTGGAACGCGAATACGGTATAAAGATAGAGAACCCCAGTGAAGGAAAACAAATCTTCTACTCGGTACGTACACTGGCAGACTACATCATTGCTAATCGCAAAGCTTAACCGATGAAGATATACGTCACCGGATTGGGAGTTGTTTCGGGCATCGGTATCGGAGTTTCCGAAAATATAGAAGCGTTGAGACAAAGAAAGCATGGCATCGGAAAAGTAACTCTTTTTCCGACTGCTCTCGATGTGCCCGTATCCGAAGTGAAACGTAGCAATGAGGAACTAAAGCAACTGATCTCTTTACCTCCGCAACGCACTGTATCACGTACGGCCTTGTTGGGAATGATAGCAGCCAAAGAAGCAATGAAAGATGCGGGACTCACACCACCATTACGTATCGGTTTTATTTCCGCCACTTCCGTTGGCGGCATGGATTTGAGCGAGCACTTCTATGAATCTTTCAAGAAAAACCCGGGACAGGGACGGTTACGGGAAGTAATTTCACACGACTGCGGAGCCAGTACAGAATTGATTGCTTCGTATTTGGGTATCAATGATTTTATAACCACCATCAGTACAGCCTGCTCGTCAGCAGCCAATGCCATCATGCTGGGAGCAAGAATGATTAAACACGGGCTACTGGATGCTGCTATCGTGGGAGGTACGGATGCACTTTGCCGGTTTACGCTCAATGGATTCAACTCCCTGATGATTTTGGACAAAACACATTGCCGTCCCTTTGACCGCTCACGTACCGGATTAAATCTGGGAGAAGGTGCCGGTTACTTAGTGCTTCAATCGGAAAGTTCACTCCAAAGAACTCCTTATTGCGAACTTAGCGGTTACGCCAATACGAATGAGGCTTATCATCAAACAGGAAGTTCTCCTGAAGGGGACGGTGCCTTTCTGTCAATGAGTGAAGCTATCGCTTCCAGTGGTATTTCCCTTGAAGAAATCGATTATATCAATGTACATGGAACAGGTACTCCCGGCAATGATGCGTCAGAAGGCATGGCGCTCCGAAGAATCTTTGGAGAACACGTTCCGCCATTTAGTTCGGTAAAAGCTTTTATCGGACATACCTTAGGAGCTTCCGAAGGAATTGAAGCTGTTTACTCCGTTCTTTCAATAGATAAAGGGCTGATTTATCCCAACCTGAACTTTACGGATGCGATGCCGGAAACAGGACTGATACCGGAAACCTCTTTTCAAGAAGGAATCCCCATCCGACATGTGTTATCCAACTCTTTCGGTTTCGGAGGAAACGATTCATCGCTCCTCTTTTCCGCAACGAATTTTCCAGCATAAACGCACCTTTAAGTATTTAAGCCTATGCAGCCAGTTTATATTCAACGCATCGCTTCCATTCATCCGCCAAAGGATCATTCACCAGGAAATAATCGCCCTTATCTTCAGGCTTGCGAACCCGATTATAAGGATATTATCACCAATGCGACCTTGCGCAGACGCATGAGCCGTATCGTAAAAATGGGGGTGGCTTGCGGATTGGAATGTATGGGTGAACTATCTCCTGAAAAGATACAAGGAATCATCACAGCAACAGGATTGGGCTGCTTGACAGATACGGAAAAATTCCTGAACAACCTATTGGATAATGAAGAGCGGATGCTGAATCCTACTCCTTTTATCCAGTCGACATTCAATACAATCGGTGCACAAATAGCTCTGATTCATCAAATACATGCCTACAACATGACTTATGTCCACCGTGGTCTTAGTTTTGAAAGTGCTTTATTGGACGCTATGATGAAAATAGGAGAAGGAAGCGAGAATATACTTGTGGGAGCCATCGATGAAATGACAGAAACCAGTTACACGATTCAGCAACGGCTGGGAGTGCTGAAAGGGATAGCAGCCGGAGAAGGTGCTCAATTCTTCCTGTTAAGTCGGGAAGCCGGAGAGCATCCGTTGGCTGAAATACAGGGAATCGAAACTTTCATAGGGAAACAGACTACAGAAGAAATCAGCTCCCGAATCATCCGTTTTTTGCAACGAAATGGTTTAGAATGTCAGGATATTCAGTGGTTGGTTACCGGGAAAAACAAGAAGCCACACAATCAAGATGACTCTCACGAGCAAACTGTTGACAATGGCAACTCTATTTATGAAGAGCTTGAAACAAACCTTTTCCCGGAAAGTGTTCATCTTAGTTTTAAGAATGAATGTGGTGAATATCCTACCGCAACATCGTATGCGGTATGGAAAGCAGTGAACGAATCGGCCAACGGCACTACCTCGACCCATATATTGATTTATAATCATCACCACTCCATCAATCATTCATTGATTCTAATCCGGAAAAGCGTATGATAATCGTTTGCCTCCTTCTTTGCTTGCTCTTGCTCCTGTCTTTTCTCGTTTATGCCTCTTATAGCATTCAATCGGGAATTTACCTCCGGTCATTTTGCAAAAAGCATACTGCGGAAAAGATTGTCGCCCTGACTTTTGATGACGGCCCCGACTCCCTACAGACCCCCAAAGTTCTGCAGGTACTAAAAGAATATCAGGTAACCGCCTGTTTCTTCTGTATCGGTCATAAGGTAAAAGGGAATGAAGCAATCTTGCAAAAAATGGTGGCAGAAGGTCATCTGATTGGAAATCATTCGCATACCCATTCCGGTTTATTCCCGCTATACGGGCTCTCCAAGATGAAAAAAGACTTGCAAACTTGTCAGTGTGAACTAGAACGAGTAACTTCGCAGCCGGTTAGTTTGTTTCGTCCGCCGTTCGGTGTCACTAATCCAACGATTGCGAAAGCCGTTCGACAGTTAGGATATACCCCTATAGGATGGAGCATCCGTACACTGGATACACAACAAGCACCGGATAAAGTCCTTGCCAGGATTCGGAAACATCTTGAACCGGGAGCCATTATTCTGTTGCACGACCGGATGCCTGACAGCGACCAGCTAGTGAAACAAATCTTGGATTTGCTGAAAGAACAAGGATATACCGTTGTCCGTCCGGACAAACTATTGGCATAAAATAAAAAAAGGTATGAGAACTTTATTAATATATTTATCGCTTTTCTTCTTGTCAATAGCCTCTATCCATGCCCAGAGCATGAAAAAGATGGCGCAAAAGACAGAGTTTGAAAGCCGCCTGGCAAAGGAGGCGCAAACCGTAGAGTCCATCGAAAGCGATTTCACCCAAGTGAAATATCTCGATGTATTCGATGAGAAGGTTACTTCCAAAGGGAAGTTCTACTACCAGAAGACCCATAAAATCTGCATGGAATATTTCCGCCCGATGGATTATCTCATCGTGATAAACGGCAGTAAGCTCAAAATCGTTTCGGATGGCAAGAAAAGTATCATGAATCTTAGTTCGAACAAAATGATGGCACAGATGCAGGATATGCTGACCGCGTGTATGATAGGCGACCTGTCTAAAATGTCGTCCAACTACCTGCTGGAGTATTTTGAAGACGCACGATACTATCTGGTTAAAATAAAACCGACCAACAAAGCGGTACAAGCCTATATTGCCGGTATAGAAATCTATCTGGACAAGAAAGATATGTCGGTACACAAACTCCGTCTGTCCGAAACAGCCACAAACTATACAGAATACGAATTCTATAATAAAAAGTTCAACTCCCTGAAGAATGAGACGAAGTTTGCGATTCGTTAGTCTGATGGTTCTGCTGTTCTTATGGATACAGATCCAGACTTCCTGCTCTCCACGGATGAGCGGGGAAGGAAGTACTGTGCTCCCCGCTATCGAACTAACACAAGGAGAAAGCTCGCAAAAATACAATATCCAACTGGATTTCATGAAACATCACATGAGCGGTATGCTAATAGTACGCCGTATGCCTGATAACGAAATCCGGATCGTAGCGTCTACCTACTTCGGACTAAGCCTTTTCGATTTTTCTCTTCGCAACGATCAGTTTACTGTCAACAGTTGCATTGAACCCATGAAAAAGGAAAAGGTGCTGAAACTTCTGGAGATGGATTTCAGACGTCTGTTCTTAAGTGGGAAAGATATTCGTGTGAAAACGACTAAAGACAGTGCTACTGAAAAAAGAACCAGTGGAAAAGGCTTTGGAAAGTCAGTGGTCTACATCACTGGCAATACTCCGGGCGATCCCGCACAAATAAAAATCAAACATCCGTGGATTCGGTTAACGATCCGTCTGGACAAACTATCTAAAGAGATTTAATATATGCTACTTGATAACTTCTATACCATCCTTTCCTCCGAATCATCGGACTCAACGATCTGGACTATCCAAGTAAAGTTGAATCCCGGGCATCCTGTTTATCAGGGACATTTCCCCGGACATCCGGTAGTTCCGGGAGTTTGCCTGTTACAACTTATCAAGGAATGTGTAGAAGACATTCGCCAGCAAAAATTGCAAGTAACACAAGTGTCTTCCTGCAAGTTTCTTTCGGCTATCAATCCTATAGAAACACCGCACATTTCGGTGGCACTGACTTTTAAAGAGACAGAAGAAAGTACACTTCAGCTGCAAGCGGAAGGGACTGTAAAGAAGGATGCTGTAAAAAAGAGTACAGTGAAAGAGAGCACTGTAGAAGAAAATACCGTAAAGAACGAATGTTTCATCAAACTAAAAGCTGCACTTACCCCGACAGTATGAAGGAACAAATAAGTACAGCCTATTGGCACGAGAAGTTGAAACAATTAGGGATCATCGTTATCATCCCAAGTTACAACAATGGAAAGACACTGGCGGACGTCATAGAAAGTGTACGTTTCTACGCCCCCGATATCCTTGTTGTCAACGACGGTTCTACAGATGAAACTGCCGAAATACTTAGCCGGGAATCTAACTTACATACCATCACCCACCCTGTCAATCAAGGAAAAGGAGTAGCTTTGAGACATGGACTATCCTTTGCCAAAAAGCAAGGATTCCGGTATGCTATCACCATTGATTCTGACGGACAGCATTTCGCTTCGGATATCCCTGCATTGATCGAAGCCATAGAAAAAGAACCGGACACATTATTGGTAGGTGCCCGTAACCTCGCCTCGGACAATATGCCGGGAAAGAATACATTTGCCAATAAGTTTTCCAACTTCTGGTTTACCCTCGAAACAGGTATCAAACTGCAAGATACTCAATCCGGCTACCGCCTGTACCCCATCCAACGAATGAATGTGGACAAGTGGTATTACACCGCCAAATACGAATTTGAGCTGGAAGCACTTGTCTTTGCAGCCTGGGGAGGCATTACCGTTAAAAACATTCCGGTACATGTTTATTATCCGCCACAGGAAGAGCGAGTTTCTCATTTCCGACCGTTCCGCGATTTCACTCGTATCAGTATCCTGAACACAGTACTGGTGCTCGTCACTTTCCTTTGGATCATCCCCCGGAACTTCTTCCGTAAACTGACCTGGAAGAACTGCAAGCAGTTTTTCTCGGATCATGTCACCCACTCCCCCGAATCTAATCTGCGGATCACGGCTGCCATCACACTCGGCGTATTCATGGGGATCGTTCCGGTATGGGGATATCAAATGCTAATCACGTTATTTCTGGCACATTTGTTCAGACTGAATAAGGTCATAGCTATTGTAGCAGCCAATATCAGTATCCCTCCGATGATTCCATTTTTGCTGTACGGCAGTTACGTAACCGGTTGCAAAGTGCTGGGAGATCCTGTCAATCTGCATTTAAACGAACTTTCTTTTGAAAATGTAAAATCAGTCATAGAGCAATATTTAATAGGAAGTGTTATCTTTGCAGTCGGTTGCAGCATACTGGCAGGAACCATCGCGTTCATTCTGCTCACGGCGTGTAGGAAAAAAAAGATATGACCCAGTTTTTTATCGGACTATATGATTATTTCGAGAGGCACAAGATTCTGTTCTATTTGTCACTCATCAGTTGTGTCCTGTTAATGGGATTCTTTGCCCTGCAAGTAAGGTTCGAAGAGAACATCACACAATTTTTCCCCGACACTAAAGATTCCCAGAACACAATCAAAGTGTTCGACAATCTCAAGATTAAGGATAAGATTATCATTATGTTATCCTCGGCAGATACCTGCCACCGCGTAGAACCCGACTCCCTGATAGAAGCAGCCGGACAACTGCAACAAACCCTGACTGAAAAAGCCGGAGGAAAACTGATTAAAGGAATTTTCGCACAGGTAGACCAAAGCCTCATCCAAGGAGCCACAGACTTCGTTTATGAACATCTTCCGCTTTTCCTGACAGATACGGACTATCAACGCTTCGATTCCTTACTGACGGATAAAGGGATACAGGCTGTCATGCAAAAGAATTATACCAATCTCCTCTCTCCTGCCGGAATTGCATTAAGAAGCTATATTCTCCGGGACCCGCTCGGACTGGGAAGCGAAACCCTGAAACATTTGCAAGATTTCCAGTTGGAAGCCAACTACGAGATTTATGACGAACATATCTTCTCCAAAGACGGTTCCACCTTACTTATGTTCATTACCCCGGTATTCAGTACAGGCAGCACCGGAAAGAACGACGAACTGATAAAGATACTCGAAGAAGAGCTCAAGCACGTACAGGGAGAATCTCCTACCATTCGAGCTGAATATTTCGGCGGTCCCTCCGTGGGAGTCTACAACGCCCGTCAGATTAAGAAAGATACCATCCTGACTTCCTCTCTGGCACTGCTTATCATCATTGTATTTATCTCACTCGTTTTTAAACGAAAGAGATCGATACCGTTGATTATTACTCCGGTACTGTTCGGAGGATTATTCGCCCTGTTTCTCATTTTCTTTATCAAAGGAAGTATCTCCGCCATTGCAGTGGGAGCCGGTTCGGCAGTGATGGGCATTGCACTAAGCTATTCCATTCACATGCTGGCACACCAGAACCATGTTTCCACCGTTCAACAACTTATTAAAGAGATAGCCTATCCGCTTACGGTAGGTAGTTTCACCACCATCGGCGCATTTCTGGGATTGATATTCACCAGTTCCGATCTGTTACGCGACTTCGGATTGTTTGCCTCTCTGGCATTGGTGGGCACTACCCTCTTCTGCCTCATTTACCTGCCTCATTTTCTGAAAGGACAGGCAGACGTCAAACAGGGACGCATACTACGCATCATCGAGAAAATAAACGCTTATTCTTACGAAAAGAATAAATGGCTGGTAGGCGGCATCCTCCTCATTACAGTAATCTGTTTGTTTACTTCGCAAAAGGTGGGCTTCAACAACGATATGATGAGTCTCAACTATGAGCCCCGCCATCTCCAACAATCAGAAGAAAAATTACTGCAACTCTTCGACAACGACGAAAAGACCGTGCTTTTTGTCAGTGTGGGAAAAGACATGAATCAGGCTACCGAAACTTATGCAACAACCAATCAGAAGTTATCGGCACTGAAAGAGCAGGGACTCATCAAAGAGTATGCCTCCGCCTCACAGTTTCTGATCTCTCCGCAAGAGCAGCAAAAACGCCTGAAGAAATGGAAAGATTACTGGACGGATGAAAAACAGCAACAAGTCCGTGAACAGTTGGAAACAGTTGCCGCCGAATATCGTTTCCGCCCGGGAAGCTTCGAACCTTTTTATCAATGGATGAACCAGCCTTTCGGTGAATATCATTACACCGCGCAAGGAGACGATTTATCCGGCAAGCTATTAAATGAATGGCAAACCTCTGCCGATTCCATCACCATGCTTATCAGCCAGATACGGATCAGCGAACCGAATAAGGAAGCTGTGTACCAGAACTTTAATAAAGACCCGAATGTAGTCATCTTCGACCGTTCCTATTTTGCCAACAAATGGGTATCGGCCATCAATGACGACTTTTACCTGATTCTGTACATCTCTTCTTTCCTCATATTCTTTGCACTATGGTTCTCCTACGGACGTATCGAACTTACCCTGATGAGCTTTCTCCCGATGCTAATCAGCTGGGTAATCATCTTGGGATTGATGGGAATTCTGGGGATTGAGTTCAATATTATCAACATCATCCTGTCCACCTTTATCTTTGGCATTGGAGATGACTTCAGTATCTTCATTATGGACGGGCTACAAAACAAATACCGTACAGGTCAGAAGGTGTTGAATTCCCATAAAACGGCTATCTTCTTCTCCGCCTTCACCACAGTGGTCGGTATGGGAGCACTTGTGTTTGCCAAACACCCGGCTTTGCAATCCATTTCCCTGATTTCCATTCTGGGTATGATAGCAGTAGTACTGGTGGCCTATACCATTCAGCCACTCATTTTCCGGTTCTTCATCGCAGGCCCCGCTTCCAAAGGATTACCGCCTTATACACTTATCGGATTGATACGTACCGTGTTGCTCTTCCTGCTTTTCTTTATCGGCTGCATCGTCCTCCGTATATTGATTATTCTGCTTTATCCGGTGCCTGTGCGCAAAAGCAGCAAGCAGCGTTTGGTGTGCCGCCTGATACAAATCACCTGCAAAGGAATTCTGCTACTGGCCACCGCCGTCAAAAAAGAGCACATCAACAAAACCAACGAACGCTTTGAGCAGCCGGCAATTATTATTGCTAACCACCAGTCGTTCATCGATATTCTGGTATTGCTGTCTCTGTCGTCCAAAATCCTGATGGTGACTAACCACTGGGTATGGCATTCCCCTTTCTTTGGGGCAATCATCCGTTATGTTGATTTCTATTATATAGGCGAAGGATACGAGCAATACATGGAACGAATGCGGAAAAAAGTGAAGGAGGGCTACTCCATCGCCATTTTCCCGGAAGGCACACGTACCTATAACGGAAAGATGAAACGTTTCCACAAAGGAGCATTCTATCTGGCAGAAGCATTGAAACTGGATATTCTCCCGATCCTGCTTTACGGTAATAACAAAATCATTGCCAAAGCACAACCTTTCAATATCCGGAAAGGAATCATCTATACGGAAATACTTCCCCGTATACCATTAGACGAACTGTCTTTCGGAAATACTTACCAGGAGCGTACCAAACGCATATCCGCTTACATGAAAGAAGTTTATGCCCGTATCTGCCGTGAACAGAACACGACGAACAATCCTGCATTCTACGAAGCTCTTATCCAAAACTATATCTATAAAGGTCCCGTCATAGAATGGTATATCCGTATCAAAGTAAAAATGGAAAAGAATTACCGGCTATTCAACCGGTTGATTCCCGTCCAAGGGCAAATCACAGACATCGGTTGCGGCTTCGGCCCGTTATGCTATATGCTGTCTCTGCTTTCCGAGGACCGGGAAATCCTGGGTATTGATTACGATGAAGACAAGATAGGGCTGGCGCAGCACGGATGGTTACGCAACGAGCATCTCCAGTTCAAGCATGGCAATGCATTGGAATATCCTCTGCCGGAAAGTGATGTCTTTATCCTGAACGACATGCTTCACTATATGAGCTACGAACATCAACAAACCCTATTGTTGAAATGTGCCGGTCGCTTACGTTCACAAGGAATGATTATCATACGCGACGGAAATTCAGCCAACGCTTCCAAGCACCGGTTAACCCGGTTCACGGAATTGCTATCCACCCGTATTTTCAACTTCAACCGGACGACCGGAGAGCTGTATTTCACCACTGAAACCCAATTACGGGAAATAGCAGTCGCCTGTGGAATGGCTGTCGAAATCATTCCTAATGACAAATATACATCAAACACCATTTACATATTTAGAAAACCGAACTAGTATGAGCAAATATGACATCATCATTATCGGCAGCGGCCTTGGCGGACTGGAATGCGGAGCGATTCTTAGCAAAGAGGGATTCAACGTATGCGTAGTAGAAAAAAATGCGCAATTCGGCGGATGCTTCCAGACTTACCAACGAAAAGGGCATCTGTTGGATACGGGTATTCATTATGTAGGAAGCCTGGATGAGGGTCAAGTGATGAACCAGTATTTCCGCTATTTCGGTATCATGGACAAGCTGAAAATAAAACGCTTGGACGATGCTGCTTTTGATACGATCTACTATAAAGGAAAAACATACGATTATGCAATGGGATACCCGCAGTTTATTGAAACCATCTGCCGTTCCTTCCCGCATGAGAAAGAAAACTTGAAATGCTATGCCGAACAGCTTCAAGCTGTCGGAAACCTGATTAGCGTAGACCACCTGAAACAAGGCACACTCGCTTTGGAGGGTATGAAATACTTTTGTACCTCTGCCGCCCACCTGATTGCGGATATCACTCCGGACCCCGCCTTACGAAATGTACTGGCAGGTTCAGCTTTACTCTACGGAGGTTTGAAAGATGTCTCCACTTTCTACCAGCATGCCATGATTAATCACTCCTATATTGAAGGCGCCTACCGTTTTGTAGACGGAAGTATGCAAGTCAGTCTGGAGCTAATCAATGTAATCCGGGCAAATGGAGGGACCGTGCTCAATAACAGTGAAGTCACCCGCATCATCGTTGAAAACGAAAAGGTACAAGGGGTTATCATCAACGGGGAAGAGCGACTGGAAAGCGACTTCGTCATCTCCAATATGCATCCCCAACGGACATTGGAGATACTGGATAAAAACCGTAGCATCAAGAATGCCTATATTTCCCGCATCCGTTCGTTGGAAAACACCTACGGCATCTTTACGCTCTACCTGATAATGAAGAAAAGAAGCACTCCCTATCAGAACCGCAACCTGTATCTGCATGCGAACAATAAAGTGTGGTATGACAAACTGCTCTATCCGGGACGGACCACCAACTGTATGATTTCCATGCAAGCGTCTTCCGAGGACAGTCAATATGCCAGTGTCATTTCCATCCTGACACCGATGTATATAGATGAACTGTCCGCCTGGAAGGACACGACTCCCGAACATCGGGGAGAAGACTATCAATCCTTCAAAAAGGAGAAAGCAAAACAGATTCTCCGCTTCATCCGGGGACATGGCATTGATCTTTCAGAAAACATAGAAGAGATGTATGCCACTACTCCATTAAGCTATCGGGACTATACAGGAACAGTGGATGGTTCCGCGTATGGGATCATCAAAGATTATAAATGTCCGCAAATTGGTTTCGTATCTACAAGAAGCCGCTTGGGAAATCTCTTTCTCACCGGTCAAAACCTGAATGTGCATGGTGCATTAGGGGTAACACTAACTGCCATGCTGACTTGTGCGGAGTTTGTAGGACAAGAATATCTGGCTAAAAAAGTAGGAAATGCATAGAATAGTCAAAAAGACACTCCAATACACGGGCTTCCTTTTCCTGTCGCTCATCGTTCTATTGATAGCCGGAATCAGCTATCTCTACTTTTCTGCAGATATGCAAACGCCCAAACATGAGCAAAGCATGACCACAGACAAAGTGATTGATATAGACAGTCTCCACCTCCGGTATTATGGAGATAACTTTCTCCGGCACAGCGACAGCGGCTTATGGGAATTATTTGTGAAAGGGGATGCTTTCCAGAGAGGAGAAGCTATCGGGAAACTGTCTTCCGACCTGCTCCACTATCAAGAGAAAGTGTTCGTGGATCAGATTCGTGAGATTGTTCCTTCAGACAGTTATCTGAAATTCCTCCGGTTCTTCATTGTATTATTCAACCGTAATCTGGGTGAGAACGTCCTCGAAGAATACCGCGACGAGATCTACGGAATCTCGCTATCATGTACGCATGAATACGACTTCATCGGCACTCCTTACGAACGCCAGTTGAATTACCATTCGGCACACGACCTGGGACATGCCATGCAAGATTATATGTTAGTGGGATGCAGTTCGTTCGCCACTTGGGGAACACAAAGTGCAGATTCATCCCTGCTGATTGGACGTAACTTCGATTTCTACGTTGGAGATGCCTTCGCAGAGAACAAGCAGGTGGCTTTTTATGTACCGGAGCAAGGATACAGGTTTGCTTCTGTGGGATGGCCGGGTATGATAGGAGTGTTATCCGGCATGAACGAGACAGGTCTTACCGTGACAATTAATGCTGCCAAATCTGCTGTCCCGACAGGTTCCGCCACCCCCATTTCCATCCTGACCAGAGAGATTCTGCAATATGCAGCCACTATTGATGAAGCCTTTGCCATCGCCAAAAAACGGGAAACATTCGTCTCCGAATCCATATTGATAGGTTCTGCCAAAGATGGCAAAGCCGCGATTATCGAGAAATCTCCGGAGAAAACTGTGCTTTTCACCGGAAAAGAAGCCAATCGGCTCATCTGCACCAACCATTACCAATCGGAAGAATTCAGCAAGGACGAACGAAACATGGAAAATATCCGCACTTCCGACAGCCCATACCGTTTTGCACGATTAACGGAACTCATTAATGAGGATCTTCCGATCGATGTCTCCAAAGCCGCCTCTATCCTGCGTGACCACAAAGGCCTGCAAAACACAGACCTGGGACTGGCCAACGAAATGGCCATCAATCAGTTTATTGCCCATCATTCCGTCATCTTCCAACCGGAGAAACGGCTGATGTGGGTATCGACCTCTCCCTGGCAATGTGGGAAATACGTAACCTATGACCTGAATAAGATATTCAAAGACACGATTGATTGGCAACACGAAATATACAGTTCCGACCTGACCATTCCGGAAGATAAATTCATCGACACACCGGAGTTCCAGCATCTTCTCACGTATAAGAAACTGACTCCGCTTTTATTGAAGAAAATCAGAAAAAAGGAACAGATAGAGGAATCTGTTTTAAAAACATACCAAGCCTCCAATCCTTCCCTATACTATGTATATGAAGTAATAGGAGATTACTACGAGGCCATGCAGCAATCTAAACAGGCCATTGCATACTGGCAACAGGCATTGAAGAAATCCATTCCCAAGTTGCAAGAGAAAGAACGTATCCAACAGAAAATTCAAAAACAATCCAAAGATGGAAAAGAATCCTGAAATTCAGTTCCGCTCACCGGAAGATATCAAAAGCTATCAGGAAGAACAGTTAGCCAAAGTGTTAGCCTACCTGCAAGCACATTCCAAGTTCTATCAACAGATGTTTGCCGAACATCACATTGATATCAATCAAATAAAGACGATTGAAGACTTGCAACAGATCCCCGTCACTACCAAGACGGACCTGCAACTCCATAACGATGATTTCATCTGCGTAGACAAAGAGGAAATTATCGACTATGTGACGACTTCGGGCACATTGGGAGATCCGGTCACTTTCGTTCTCACCTCTGAAGACCTGGACCGTCTTTCTTACAACGAATACTTATCTTTCACCACCACCGGATGCACCAAGCAAGATATTCTTCAATTGATGACTACCATCGACCGCCGTTTCATGGCAGGCTTGGCATATTATATGGGAGCCCGCGAACTGGGTATGGGAGTGATCCGTGTAGGCAACGGCATCCCGGAACTGCAATGGGACACGATTCGACGGATACATCCGACTTGTGGAATGGTAGTCCCCTCTTTCCTTATCAAACTGATAGAGTTTGCCGAAAAGAACCATATCGACCATAATACCTGTTCCATGCAGAAGTGCATCTGCATCGGAGAAGCATTGCGCAATCAGGAATTCCAGTTGAATACGCTCGGACAGAAGATACACGATAAATGGCCTGCCTTGCAGTTGTATTCCACTTATGCCTCCACCGAAATGCAGTCGTCCTTTACCGAGTGTAATGAATTCCACGGAGGACATTTGCAACCGGAACTTATCATTGTAGAGTTTCTGGATGATAATAATCGTCCTGTGGAAGAGGGAGAAGCAGGGGAAGTGACGATCACGACGCTCGGAGTCAAAGGTATGCCGTTGCTCCGTTTCAAAACAGGCGATATTTGCTACCACCACACCGATCCCTGTGGTTGCGGGAGAAATACCATCCGCCTAAGCTCCATCCTCGGCCGGAAAGGACAAATGATTAAATACAAAGGAACGACGTTGTATCCGCCTGCATTATTCGACATTCTGGATAATATACCTTCGGTAAAAAACTATATCATTGAAGTTTATACCAATGAATTGGGAACGGATGAGATTCTGATTCGTATCGGAAGCGAGAACCGTAGCGAAGCCTTTGCCAAAGAGATTAAAGATCTGTTCCGTTCGAAAGTCAGAGTGGCGCCAAGCATCAATTTTGAATCGGCAGAGTACATTGCCAAGATACAAATGCCTCCAATGAGTCGAAAAACGATAAAATTCATTGATTTACGATAATTATTTTCTACTTTTGGAAGTTAGTAACCAACTATATCACTTTAACATTAACGTATATGAAAAAACTTATTCTATTCTTATTCTTGAGCACGAGCCTGTTCTGTTTCGGACAAGGCAAGAGTGCATTGAAAGACATTCAGTCTATTAAGTTCTATGGGGTAGACTACTCCCAAGTAAAAATTTTCGGTGCAGATGAATCACCGGCACAATTCAAAGATGCTTTCAGACGTATCAATGAACTGTTCATCACAGAAGCTAAGAAGTATAACGTAGGAAAACAATTGAAAAAAGAAGTGACAGAGATTTCACTGGATGCCGTTAATCAGGTGAACGAAAACATCGACCTGACCGAGCTAATGACTGCTAAAAGAGAATATACTCTTAGTAAAGAGCAAATCAAAGCAGCCATCAACGCATTGCCTATCCAGAAAACACCCGGAGTAGGTATGGTGTTTATCGCACAGTTCCTGGACAAATCAAACAATAGAGGAACGTATGAAGTCGTATTCTTCAATACCGAAACAAAGGAAATCATTGAAGAATGGATTACCGACGGCAAGGCACGTGGTTTCGGATTGCGCAACTATTGGGCAGGCTCTATCTATAGCGCACTCAAGAAACTATAAACAATAAAAATACAAGTATGAGAAAACTACTATTAGTACTGACCTTATTATTAAGTATCAGTACGTATGTCGCAGCACAGAATTACACAGAAGTAGTGTATTTAAAGAATGGCAGCATTATTAAAGGAGTAATCATTGAACAAGTGCCCAATGTCTCTTTAAAAATCAAAACAGGTGATGGCAGCCTCATCATCTGTCAGATGAGTGATGTGACTAAAATCACAAAAGAAGAGCGGTACACAAGAGATTATCGTAAGGATACCAACGACCGCAAAGCCGCAAGAAATACATTAAAAGGCTATAAGGGTTTCGTAGACTTTGCATATATTGGCGATGTGAGCGACTACAATGCCTCTAAAATTGAATTATCAACCACACATGGTTATCAATTCAACAATTATTTCTTTGTAGGTGGTGGCGTTGCTTTCAACTACTATACCGATGCAGATCTTTATGCAGCCCCCATCTATGCTAACTTCAGAGCTAACTTCATCAACAAAAAAGTGACTCCGTTCGCCGACGTAAAAGCCGGATATGCTGTAGGAGACATAGAAGGAGCGTATGCTTCAATAGGAGTAGGAGTACGTTTTTCTTTAAAAGGGAAAAAGGCCTTGAATTTAGCTTTGATGTATAACTTCCAAGATTATGACACCACAACGGATTATAGTTACAGCTATGGAGGGCATTATTATCATAACAGTTGGAATGATACATGGGAGTTACATGGAGTAGGAGCTAGATTCGGATTTGAATTCTAAGCCTGTTTGCAATACAGATAAATTTCTTACCCTACTATTGCTTTTCACTAATTAATTTTGTATCTTTAGTAATTTTCATCCTTTTGAGGATAGCTAGTCACCTTATAGAATGATAAATGTCACCCTATAAGGTGACATTCGTCTTTTTATAAAGTGCCCATTGTCCCGTTACAACAGGGCAACCACCCGACTGCATAAAAAGTCACTAGTTTCTGCACTGAAAAGTCTTAATCTATGCACTGAAAGACCTTAAATACAATGAAGAATAATGGAAACGTTATTGATGCGTTATATAAAGAATATTAGGAACTTTCCGTTCTCCGGCATGGTCAAACCGCCCATTGTCACAAGGATAATTAACGACTCCATTATCTGATGCACCGGACAACCAAAGAGTAGTAGATCCACCTCCATCCAAATTTAATGCATCCTCACCCCCTAAAACCCGGATCAGATGTGCCAATTCCGGGATATTCACTCCTCCTGCTTGTTCAGGAAAACGCCCGTCTACCGTTATCAACAGTATTTTTCCATCCTTAGTAGTAGCAACAGCACTACGAGGGTGCTTCGTCCGGATAAAATTCGGTTCACACGAGTTCCAATCACAAACCTGTCCGTCTTTCAACATTAACGGACCGGAAGCTAGTATCGTACCTGCTTTGCCTTTATAATTCTTTTCTATCTGTTTGTTCCAAGGAATTAATTTCATTCCCCTTTTGCGCACACTAATGGCTCCTGTGACACGCTGTTTAAACTCACTCTGCAGCGTTGTATCAATAACTTGGCGATCCGTCTTCAGGAAACAGACCGAGTTTCCCCGTTTCATGTCAAAATAGGAGCCATTAATGGCTGCAATGGCGTTATATTCAGAAGCAATCTTACTTGTTTCTTTCATTTTATCCGAAACGGCAACATCAACTTTCAAGCCTGCACCGGGATCAACTTCTATCAGACTAACAGACTGGGGTCCCTGATACAATCGGGGGATAGAAGCATACTTATAAATGAGTCCTTTTTGAGGACTTTCCACCTTCCATTGGGCAGATACGATTGCCAAAGAATCGGATGCGGTTTGCCCTTTCAATGTTCCGATAGAACATAAAATCAAGATAGCAATTAACAAGTTTCTTTTTATCATAGATAGAGAAATGAATCATTTAGGCCGCTAAAGCTAGTTAATAATCGCCATTCATCCAAAAATCCCTGTAACTTTCCGCTCGCTCCATTTTCTCTACCTCCCTTTTTTACTATCCAGATAATCCATATCTTCTGACTGCATCTAATTCAGAGTGAGCAACAGAGCTTTAAGTCAACTTTTAATAGCTTCTTATTTTTGATATTGCAGAGTTTTTCCTATCTTTGTTTTCGGAAGGTAATACAAATGAAGAAAGGAGAACCATGATGTCTCGCATAGAGAAAAACAAATTGAATTTTACTGTAGCTTTAATCGCAGAGTTCGCAGCGACTTATCAAATCAAGCAAAAACAGGCATTCAACTATTTGAATCGTTTTAAAGGCCTTGTTTTTTTACAAAAACACTATGAAGTAATGCACACACAATCTTTCGAAGATTCTATTGAAGCTTTATCAATGGTATGCCGTAGAAATGGAGGACAACTGTAATGAAGCTATACCATGGTTCAAATATGGAAATAGACAAGCCGGACCTATCTCGTTCAAAGCCCTTCAAAGACTTTGGCCAAGGATTTTATCTTTCTCCCGGTTATGAACAGGCACATGCCTTAGCCAAACAAAAAACCGATCAATTACAATCCGGAGAGCCATGTGTGACCATCTTCGAACTGGAAGATCAAATAATAAAGACTTCAGATCTGCAAATAAAAATATTCGATGATTACTGTGAAGAATGGGCACAGTTCGTTTTACTCAACCGCGACCGTAGCCATACACATCCTGCACACACTTACGATATAGTCATTGGTCCTATTGCCGACGACGGAGTAACCTATCAGTTACGTCGTTACAGCATGGGAGACATTTCAATGAGCAGATTGATTGAAGAACTAAAATATGCCAACGGGTTGACCATACAATATTACTTCGGCACTGAACATGCCCTTTCATACCTAAAGAAACTATGAAGCTGACGAATACACAAATAGAATGTATGATTGAAGATTTAAGTAGTGAAATCATACGGATACTCATGGAGGAATGGCAGTATAATATGACGCAAGCAATGGAAATCTACTACAATTCCGACACCTTTGAGCGTTTGAGTGATCCGACTACGGGACTTTATTACCAAAGTGCCGGTTACGTGTACGACTTTCTAAAAAAAGAACTGACCACAGGACAAGTTAGTTAGAATAGAGTTTCACACTTGCTTGTCAGCATCCCATATCTTTCACAAGTAAAAAAGCTACCTTTATCAAACCTCTGTTTTCTACAGCCTTGAAATATTTTCGTCTTATCTACTATACACTTCCGCTTTTTTTCGTACTTTTACCCCTTGTTGGAAAGAAGTGCCTTTTCAACCCTTGAGAACAGAAAAAGAAAAAACAATATATAAAATGAATCACAAATGGAATTATCGACCCATTACACCCGAACAGGCAGAGACAAGCCAGACATTGGCCCAGGAACTAGGGATTAGCCCGATACTTGGACAACTTTTGGTGCAGCGGGGAATTACAAAGGCAGCAGATGCCAAGAAGTTTTTCCGCCCGCAATTGCCCGACCTGCATGATCCGTTCCTGATGAAGGATATGGATATTGCAGTAGAACGTCTGAACAGGGCGATGGGAAAGAAAGAACGTATTCTAATTTATGGAGATTATGACGTAGACGGTACTACTGCCGTAGCATTGGTCTACAAGTTTATTCAACAGTTCTATTCGAACCTTGATTATTACATACCCGACCGATACAATGAAGGGTATGGCATTTCTAAAAAAGGAGTGGACTACGCCGCAGAAACCGGTGTAGGACTGATTATTGTACTCGATTGTGGAATTAAAGCAGTAGAAGAAATCACTTATGCCAAAGAGAAAGGGATTGATTTCATCATCTGCGATCATCATGTACCGGATGATGTGCTTCCGCCTGCCGTAGCTATTCTGAACGCCAAACGCCTGGACAATACGTACCCGTACACTCACCTTTCTGGTTGTGGAGTCGGTTTCAAGTTTATGCAGGCATTCGCTATCAGTAACGGTATCGAGTTCCACCACCTGATTCCTTTGCTGGATATTGTAGCTGTGAGTATTGCATCGGACATCGTTCCGATTATGGGTGAAAACCGTATCCTCGCCTACCACGGTCTGAAGCAACTGAACAGTAACCCGAGCATTGGTATGAAGGCTATTATCGACGTATGCGGACTTTCTGAAAAGGAAATCACCGTCAGTGATATTGTGTTTAAAATCGGACCGCGCATCAATGCATCAGGACGTATTCAAAACGGAAAAGAAGCCGTAGACCTGCTGACGGAAAAAGATTTCTCGATAGCGCTTGAGAAAGCCGGACAAATCAACCAGTACAACGAAACCCGGAAAGACCTCGACAAGAGTATGACGGAAGAGGCAAACAACATCGTTGCCAATCTGGAAGGATTAGCCGATCGCCGCTCCATCGTGCTCTACAACGAAGAATGGCACAAAGGAGTGATTGGTATCGTAGCTTCCCGTCTGACAGAAGTGTACTACCGCCCTGCCGTGGTACTGACCCGGACGGATGATATGGCAACAGGTTCCGCACGTTCAGTTTCCGGCTTCGACGTATATAAAGCAATCGAGCATTGCCGCGACCTGCTGGAAAACTTCGGGGGACATACATACGCCGCCGGACTGTCGATGAAAGTGGAAAACGTGAATGCCTTTACCAAACGATTCGAAGAATACGTTTCACAGCATATCTTACCGGAACAAACCAGTGCCGTTATCGAGATTGATGCTGAAATAGATTTCAGGGATATTTCATCCAAGTTCTTCAGCGACCTGAAAAAGTTTAATCCTTTCGGTCCTGATAACACGAAACCTATTTTCTGCACTCATCATGTTTATGATTACGGAACAAGTAAAGTGGTGGGACGCGATCAGGAACATATCAAACTCGAACTGGTCGATAATAAATCGAATAATGTAATGAACGGTATTGCGTTCGGACAGAGTTCGCACGTGCGCTATATCAAAACGAAACGTTCGTTCGACATCTGTTACACCATTGAAGAAAACACGCACAAGCGTGGTGAAGTACAACTTCAAATCGAGGATATAAAGCCGATTGAATAAGTATCAGGAGATATTAAAGCAATATTGGGGATATGACTCCTTCCGCGACTTGCAGGAGGAGATCATCACCAGTATCGGCGAAGGCAAAGATACACTGGGACTTATGCCGACCGGAGGCGGTAAGTCCATCACTTTTCAAGTGCCTGCTCTCGCCCAGGAAGGGATTTGCATTGTCATTACTCCTCTCATCGCCCTGATGAAAGATCAGGTGCAAAACCTGCGTAAACGCGGCATCAAGGCGCTTGCCATCTATTCAGGCATGACACGGCAGGAGATTCTCACTGCTCTTGAGAATTGCATCTTCGGTAATTATAAATTCCTCTATATTTCTCCGGAACGTCTGGACACGGACATATTCCGTACCAAACTGCGATCAATGAAAGTCTCCATGATTACGGTCGACGAAAGTCACTGTATCTCACAATGGGGATATGACTTCCGTCCTGCTTACCTGAAAATTGCCGAAATACGGACATTGCTACCGGGAATTCCGGTACTGGCACTTACGGCGACCGCCACTCCGGAAGTAGTGAAGGATATTCAAGCTCGCCTGGATTTCCGTGAAGAGAATGTTTTCCGCATGAGCTTCGAACGGAAAAACCTGGCGTATATCGTCCGGCAAACGGATAACAAAACTCAAGAGCTGTTGCATATCTTACGAAAGATACCCGGCAGCGCCATTATCTATGTCCGCAACAGACGACGCACCAAAGAAATCACCGAGTTACTGGTAAACGAAGATATTACCGCCGACTTCTATCACGCCGGACTGGATAATGCCGTAAAAGACCTCAGACAAAAACGCTGGCAAAGCGGAGAAGTTCGTGTAATGGTAGCTACAAACGCCTTTGGAATGGGGATTGATAAACCCGACGTGCGTATCGTATTGCATCTCGATCTCCCCGACTCTCTCGAAGCTTATTTCCAGGAGGCCGGTCGTGCAGGAAGGGATGGTGAAAAAGCGTATGCTGTAATCTTATACACCAAAACGGACAGAACGACGCTGCACAGGCGCGTTGTGGATACTTTCCCCGACAAGGAGTATATTCTCAATGTCTACGAACATTTGCAGTATTACTATCAGATGGCAATGGGCGACGGTTTCCAATGTGTCCGCGAGTTTAATCTGGAAGAGTTTTGCCGGAAGTTCAAATACTTCCCGGTTCCGGTAGACAGTGCACTGAAAATATTGACTCAAGCCGGCTATCTGGAATATACGGACGAACAGGATAATGCCTCTCGTATTCTTTTCACGATTCGCCGGGACGAACTATACAAATTGCGAGAAATGGGAACGGAAGCCGAAGCACTGATACAGACGATTCTCCGCTCTTACACCGGAGTATTCACCGACTATGCCTATATCAGCGAAGCAACCCTGTCCATACGTACCGGACTGACCCGCGAACAAATTTATAATATACTGGTCACGCTTACCAAACGTCGTATCGTGGATTACATTCCGCACAAAAAGACACCTTATATTATATACACCCGCGAACGGCAGGAACTTCGTTTTGTGCATATTCCTCCTTCCGTCTACGAAGAACGCAAAGCCCGGTATGAAGCCCGCATCAAAGCGATGGAAGAGTATGTCACTTCGGAGAATGTGTGCCGGAGCCGGATGCTGCTCCGTTACTTCGGAGAGAAGAACGAGCACAACTGCGGACAATGCGATGTTTGTCTTAGTCACCGTGCAACCGATGCCCTGACCGAGAATTCTTTCGATTTCGAGGAACTGAAAAAGAAAATATCAGAATTACTCACCCAGAAACCGCTGACACCAGTAGAAATAGCCGATAAGATAGAAGCGGAAAAAGAGAGCATCAGCGAAGTCATCCAATATTTATTGGAGGAAGGTGAATGGAAGATGCAGGATGGAATGATACATATTTCAAAATAAGTTACTACCTTTGCAAAGAGTAACTCAAAAATAACACACCATGCCGAACTTTTTTAAATCTTTCTTCTCCGGTAAGTCGGAAACTCCGGAAAGTGAAAAACAGAAAAACGATCAGAAAAATTTCGAGATTTTCAAATACGACGGTTTACGTGCGCAACGCATGGGACGTCCGGATTATGCAGTAAAATGTTTTATCGAAGCTCTTGCCATCAAGGAAGAGTTTGAAACAATGGGCTATCTTAGCCAACTCTACATCCAGATGGGGGAAACGGCAAAGGCCCGCGAGCTATTGGAAAAGATGGCTGCTATGGAACCTGACGTCACAAGCACTTTCCTGACACTGGCCAATGTATGCTTCATCCAGGAAGATTATCAGGCTATGGAAGAAGCTGCCAATAAAGCGATTGCCATCGAAGAAGGAAATGCCGTGGCTCATTATCTATTAGGGAAAGCCCGTAAGGGACAGGATGACGACCTGATGACTATTGCCCATCTCACCAAAGCAATCACTTTGAAAGATGATTTCATTGAAGCTCGCCTATTACGCGCGGAAGCATTGATGAACCTGAAACAGTATAAAGATATGATGGAAGATATAGATGCTGTGCTCGCCCAGAATCCGGAAGAAGAGACAGCCATGCTCCTGCGCGGAAAAGTGAAAGAAGCAGACGGCAAGGACGAAGAGGCAGAAGAAGATTACAAACTGGTGACGGAAATAAACCCGTTCAACGAACAGGCATACCTTTATTTAGGGCAACTTTATATCAACCAGAAAAAACTGACGGAAGCCATCGGCCTGTTTGATGAAGCCATCGAGCTGAATCCGAACTTTGCGGAAGCCTACAAAGAACGCGGACGTGCTAAATTACTGAATGGTGATAAGGACGGTTCGGTAGAGGACATGAAGAAATCTCTGGAATTGAATCCGAAAGAGGAAGCTGGTCTGAACGGAGAATTCAAGAACCTGGGACCAAAGCCTGAAGCACTTCCCGGCATCTTTTAAGTATCCTTTTCATCTATTTTAGGCAAGAAAACAAAAAAAGTATCGTTTTTTGTTTGCATCTAACAGAAAATTATTACTTTTGCCCCAGAATTAAAAACCAAAGCAAAAAAGATAGATTCTAATGAAATCATTTACTTATGCATATTACTTCTTTTTTTACTTTTACTTTAGCAACAAAGTAGAGCGGGAGTTTGTATGTATCAAGTGACAGTGATGCTTAAGGACTGAATAGAGAAATCAATCATATGAATCCCGCTCCAATATGGACGCGGGATTTTTTTATATAATATATTTAGAACAATGAAAAAGATAGCAATTCAAGGAACACTCGGCTCATATCATGATATCGCCGCACACAAGTACTTCGAGGGAGAAGAAATAGAGTTAATCTGTTGTGCCAACTTCGAAGATGTGTTTACTTCGATACGGAAAGACAGCCAGGTTATCGGAATGCTAGCCATCGAGAATACGATTGCGGGAAGTTTGTTGCACAACAATGAATTGTTGAGACAAAGCGGCACACAGATTATCGGTGAATACAAACTGCGCATCTCGCACAGTTTTGTCTGTCTCCCCGATGAGAACTGGGAAGATCTGACAGAAGTCAACTCCCACCCTATCGCCCTGATGCAGTGTCGCGAATTTCTGAATCAACATCCGCAGTTGAAAGTGGTGGAAGGTGAAGATACGGCCCGCAGCGCAGAAATCATCAAGAATGAAAATCTGAAAGGACACGCTGCCATCTGCTCCAAAGCAGCAGCTGAACGTTACGGTATGAAAGTCCTTCAGGAAGGTATTGAAACAAACAAGCACAACTTCACCCGTTTTCTGGTTGTTGCCGATCCCTGGCAAGTAGACGAACTCCGTCAACATCATGCCAATGCAACCAACAAGGCAAGTATCGTATTCACTCTTCCACATACGGAAGGCAGCCTGTCACAGGTTTTATCCATTCTATCGTTCTATAATATCAATCTGACAAAAATTCAATCGTTGCCTATCATCGGACGGGAATGGGAATACCAGTTTTACGTAGATGTAGCTTTCAACGATTATCTAAGATACAAGCAGTCTATTGCTGCAATCACTCCATTAACCAAAGAACTTAAATTATTAGGCGAATATGCAGAAGGAAAGTCAAACGTATAAAATCGCTCCTGCCGACAGATTGGCAAGTGTTAGCGAATACTACTTCTCAAAGAAGCTAAAAGAGGTAGCACAGATGAATGCAGAGGGAAAGGATGTTATCAGCCTCGGTATCGGAAGCCCTGATATGCCTCCCTCAAGGGAAACCATCGAAACATTGTGCAACAATGCTCATGATCCCAACGGACACGGTTATCAACCGTATGTAGGTATCCCTGAACTGCGCAAAGGCTTCGCTGCCTGGTATCAACGCTGGTATGGAGTGGAACTGAATCCGAATACGGAGATACAGCCTTTAATCGGCTCTAAAGAAGGAATTCTCCATGTTACGCTGGCATTCGTCAATCCGGGTGAGCAGGTGCTAGTCCCGAATCCGGGATACCCTACCTATACTTCTTTGAGTAAAATACTCGGAGCGGAAGTTATCAACTACGACCTGAAAGAAGAAGATGGCTGGATGCCTGACTTCAAGACACTGGAAAAAATGGATCTTAGTCGCGTAAAACTGATGTGGACCAACTATCCCAACATGCCGACGGGAGCCAATGCAACTCCGGAAATCTATGAACGTCTCGTTGACTTTGCCCGTCGCAAGAATATCGTAATTGTGAATGATAATCCGTACAGCTTTATCCTGAACGAAAAACCTATCAGTATTCTAAGTGTACCGGGAGCCAAAGACTGTTGCATCGAGTTCAATTCTATGAGCAAGAGCCACAATATGCCCGGCTGGCGTATCGGCATGCTAGCGTCAAACGCGGAATTCGTACAATGGATATTGAAAGTGAAAAGCAATATCGACAGCGGTATGTTCCGTGCCATGCAACTGGCTGCAGCTACCGCCCTTGAGGCTGAAACAGACTGGTATGAAGGTAATAATAAGAATTACCGCAACCGTCGTCACCTTGCCGGTGAGATCATGAAAGCATTGGGATGCACCTACGATGAGAAACAAGTAGGCATGTTCCTCTGGGGAAAGATTCCTGCTTCCTGCAAGGATGTAGAGGAACTGACAGAAAAGGTGCTGCATGAAGCAAGAGTGTTTATCACTCCGGGATTTATCTTCGGCAGTAACGGAGCAAGGTATATTCGTATCTCACTTTGTTGCAAGGACAATAAGCTGGCAGAAGCTCTGGAAAGAATTAAAAGAATCTAACCTCTTACAAAGAGAGAACGACAGCAGAATGAGACAACAGAACAATTTCAATGAAAACAAGTTATTAAAAGAATAAAAACAAATAAGAATATGGAACTCGAATCAATTTTATTACCGGGCGTTGAAGCTAAAAGACCGATTGTCATTGCCGGCCCGTGTAGCGCAGAAACAGAAGAACAAGTAATGGATACAGCCAAACAACTGGCTGCTAAAGGACAAAAAATATATCGTGCCGGAATCTGGAAGCCGCGTACCAAACCGGGAGGTTTCGAAGGTATCGGTGTAGAAGGTCTTGCCTGGTTGAAAGAGGTGAAGAAAGAAACTGGAATGTATGTTTCTACAGAGGTAGCAACAGCCAAACACGTTTACGAATGTCTGAAAGCGGGAATCGATATTCTTTGGGTAGGTGCACGCACCACTGCTAATCCTTTCGCCGTACAGGAAATCGCTGACGCACTGAAAGGGGTTGATATCCCTGTATTGGTTAAGAACCCGGTGAACCCGGATCTCGAATTATGGATCGGAGCACTGGAACGTATCAACAACGCTGGTTTGAAGCGTCTGGGTGCTATCCACCGAGGTTTCAGCAGTTATGACAAAAAGATCTATCGGAATCTTCCCCAATGGCATATTCCTATCGAACTGCGCCGCCGCATCCCTAATCTTCCGATTTTCTGTGATCCGAGCCATATCGGTGGAAAACGTGAGTTGGTTGCACCGCTTTGCCAACAGGCTATGGACTTGAATTTCGACGGTCTGATTGTAGAAAGCCACTGCAACCCGGATTGCGCATGGAGCGATGCTTCTCAACAAGTTACTCCGGACGTACTCGACTATATCCTCAATCTGTTGGTAATCCGTACGGAAACACAGTCTACCGAAAGTCTGGCACAACTCCGTAAACAGATTGATGAATGTGACGACAATATCATTCAGGAATTAGCAAAAAGAATGCGTGTGGCCCGTGAAATCGGTACTTACAAAAAGGAGCACGGAATCACAGTTCTTCAAGCCGGACGTTACAATGAGATTCTGGAAAAACGTGGCGCGCAGGGCGAACAATGCGGTATGGACAGCGAGTTTATGAAGAAGATTTTCGAAGCCATCCACGAAGAATCAGTTCGTCAACAGATGGAAATTATTAATAAGTAGTTAGAGTGAAGGTGTGTCATAATGAATAATAAAACGCAGATTAACGCAAATTATCGCAGAAATAATTTTATAAGTCGTTGATTAATATATCAATATAGTTGAAATAATCTGCGATAATTTGTGTTTTGACACACTCTCACTAAATAATAAACATTATGAGAATATTAATCCTTGGAGCCGGTAAAATGGGCTCCTTCTTTACTGATATTTTGAGCTTTCAACACGAGACGGCCGTGTTCGACGTCAACCCGCACCAGTTGCGTTTCGTCTATAACACGTATCGTTTCACTACATTGGAGGAGATTAAGGAATTTGAACCGGAACTGGTTATTAATGCTGTTACAGTGAAGTACACGTTGGATGCCTTTCGCAAAATACTGCCTGTATTACCGAAAGACTGTATCATTAGTGACATTGCCTCTGTAAAAACAGGATTGAAGAAGTTCTACGAAGAAAGTGGTTTCCGCTACGTTTCCAGTCACCCTATGTTTGGCCCGACTTTCGCAAGTCTTAGCAATCTAAGCAGCGAAAATGCCATCATCATCAGTGAAGGCGACCACCTGGGAAAAATATTCTTCAAAGACCTCTACCAGACATTACGGTTGAACATCTTCGAATATACATTTGATGAGCACGACGAAACAGTAGCCTACTCGCTTTCTATTCCGTTCGTATCGACGTTCGTATTTGCTGCCGTAATGAAACATCAGGAAGCCCCGGGAACTACGTTCAAAAAGCACATGGCAATCGCCAAAGGGCTGCTAAGCGAAGATGATTACCTGCTTCAGGAAATACTGTTCAACCCACGCACTCCGGGACAAGTGACTAATATCCGGACAGAGTTGAAAAACCTTCTCGAAATAATCGAAAACAAGGATGCGGAAGGTATGAAAAAGTATCTGACGAAGATCCGGGAAAAGATTAAATAATCAATACCGGTGCCAAGATTTAACGATCCCCTGCAAAAAAGTTCTTTGCAGGGGATTTTTTTATGTGTACCTTTGTATCCGCAAAAACGGATTCACAGGAGAAAGAATGATAGATCAAATTACCATAGACCGGATATTGGACGCGGCACAAATTATGGATGTCGTTTCGGATTTTGTCACCCTGCGCAAACGTGGTGTCAATTATGTCGGTTTATGTCCGTTCCACAGTGATAAAACCCCTTCTTTTTATGTCTCTCCCGCCAAAGGATTATGCAAATGTTTTGCTTGTGGAAAAGGTGGAAATGCCGTGCATTTCATTATGGAACACGAGCAGATGTCTTATCCGGAAGCATTGAAGTACCTTGCCAAGAAATATAATATTGAAATCAAGGAGCGGGAATTAAGCGATGAAGAGAAGTTTGTGCAAAGCGAACGCGAAAGTCTGTTTATCGTTAATAACTTTGCACGCGACTATTTCCAGAACATACTAAAAAATCATGTAGACGGGCGTAGCATCGGTATGGCCTATTTCCGCAACCGTGGCTTTCGCGACGACATCATTGAGAAATTCCAATTAGGTTACTGCACTGAAGCCCACGATGCATTCGCCAAAGAAGCAATCCAAAAAGGATATAAGAAAGAGTACTTGGTAAAAACAGGACTTTGCTACGAAACGGACGACCACCGGTTACGGGATCGTTTTTGGGGACGTGTTATTTTCCCTGTACATACGCTTTCCGGCAAAGTGGTGGCTTTTGGCGGACGTGTACTTGCCAGTGCAACGAAAGGGGTTAAAGTCAAATACGTCAATTCGCCCGAATCGGAAATTTACCACAAAAGTAACGAGTTATACGGTATATATTTTGCCAAACAGGCTATTGTAAAACAAGACCGTTGCTTTTTGGTTGAAGGCTACACGGACGTAATCTCCATGCATCAATCCGGCATAGAGAATGTGGTTGCTTCCTCGGGAACAGCCCTTACACCGGGACAAATCCGTATGATTCACCGGTTCACCAACAACATGACTGTGCTTTACGACGGCGACGCAGCAGGTATCAAGGCTTCTATCCGGGGAATTGACATGTTATTGGAGGAAGGTATGAATATCAAAGTCTGTCTTCTTCCCGATGGGGACGACCCGGACTCTTTTGCCCGCAAGCACAACTCAACGGAATTTCAGACTTTTATCTCGGAACATGAAACGGACTTTATCCGCTTCAAAACGAACTTGCTACTGGAAGATGCGGGAAAAGACCCCATCAAGCGTGCGGAACTGATTGGTAATCTGGTGCAAAGTATTTCTGTCATCCCTGAAGCAATTGTCAGAGACGTCTATATCAAAGAATGCGCGCAGCTACTTCATGTAGAAGATAAACTGCTAGTATCAGAAGTTGCCAAAAGACGGGAAACTCAAGCAGAGAAGCGAGCTGAACAAACGGAACGGGAACGCCGGATGGCTGAAAGAACGGCTATGATGTCACAGGGCAGCACACCTCCTGAAGATGTTCCAATACCTAATGGAGATATTCCGTTACCTCCTGAAGTGGATGGCGGATATACAGATGTTCCTCCTGCTCTGCAGGAAGACAGTTATGCTTCCTTTATTCCGCAGGAAGGAAAGGAAGGGCAGGAATTCTACAAATTCGAGCGACTGATATTACAGGCGGTAGTTCGTTATGGAGAGAAAATCATGTGTAACCTGACTGATGAAGAAGGAAACGAAATTCCGGTAACCGTCATAGAATATGTGGTTAATGATTTGAAAGAGGACGAGTTAGCCTTCCATAATCCGCTGCACCGCCAAATGTTATCGGAAGCTGCTGCACACATGCACGATTCCAACTTCATTGCCGAACGTTATTTCCTGGCACATCCTGATCCGGTAATCAGTAAATTGAGTGTAGACTTGATTAATGTGCGTTATCAGCTTAGTAAGTATCACTCCAAGTCCCAAAAGATTGTGACGGATGAAGAGCGGCTCTATGAAATGGTTCCGATGTTAATGATTAACTTCAAGTATGCAATCGTAACAGAGGAATTGAAGCACATGCTTTATGCTCTCCAAGATCCTGCTCTTGCCCATGATAATGAGAAATGCGACTCACTTATGCAACGCTATAATGAGTTGAGAACCGTACAAAGCATCATGGCAAAGCGGTTGGGAGATCGCGTCGTTTTACGATAAACTTATTTGTTTAGTGAGCAGAAAATAGATTATACTCTTCCGTGTTGAATCAGATTCATAAACTCTTCACGAGTCTTTGCCTGATTGAAAGCTCCGGTAAAGTCAGAAGTAGTAGTAATAGAGTTTTGTTTTTCTACCCCACGCATCTGCATACACATGTGTTTGGCTTCCACCACCACCATTACTCCCAGTGGATTCAGCGTTTCCTGAATGCACTCTTTGATTTGCAGTGTCATGCGTTCCTGCACTTGCAGACGATGAGAGAATATATCGACTACACGGGCAATCTTACTCAACCCTGTGATATAGCCATTAGGAATATAAGCCACGTGCGCCTTTCCGTAGAACGGCAACATGTGATGTTCGCAAAGAGAGAAGAAATCGATATCTTTCACAATCACCATCTGGCTATATTCTTCCTGGAATTTAGCGGAGCGAAGCACTTCGTGAGGGTCCATGTGATACCCTTTCGTCAAGCTTAACATCGCCTTAGCCACCCGTTCCGGAGTTTTCAATAACCCTTCCCTTTCGGCATCTTCACCCAACAAAGTTATAATACTACGATAATGACTCTTTAACTCCTCCAGATTCGGAGAAACAATTTCTTCTTTTTCTAACATGATACAATTATAAAGGAATATTGATCTGGTCTCTTACAATAGAAACCTCTTTAAACACACCGGTAGCTTTCAACCGACGCATCATTGCGTCCGCTTCTTCAATGCTACGGAAATCACCTACACGACAAAGCCAACGAGGCGGATTGAACGAAGTATATACCGTCAATTCAGGAAAATACTCTTTCACACGCGATGCTACATGATAAGCATCATTCTTCGCCTGACGAGTATTGTTACCGGCATACGCCTGGATTCTGAATCCGGAAGTCTTTATTACTTTCTGTTCACCTGTTGCAGGACGTTCCATACCTATCAGAGCCTCGATGCGGGGATCTTGATGGATAGTCACCTTTCCTTGCCCCGGAATGTTACGTTCCAGACTCTTGATAATACTTTGCGCTTGCGCAAAAGTAGCTGTCAAAACAAACAATAGGGTAAGTAAAACTTTCATTATTAAACAGTTGATTGTTGATAAATGATAAATGACAGTTAGAGAATGACAGTCGGAAAATGATAGTTGAAAAGATAAACGATAGTCGATAGCAGGCTATAGTACATAGCAACTATCAACTATCATTTATCAACTATCATTTATCAACTATCATTTATCAACTATCATTTAATTGAAGGCATCAATGATACCTTTGAAATCAGATACTTTCAAAGCAGCACCACCAATCAAACCACCATCAACGTCCGGGTTAGCGAACAGTTCTTTAGCGTTAGAAGGTTTGCAACTACCACCGTAAAGGATAGAAGTATTGTCTGCGATTTCTTTACCATACTTGTTAGCTACGATAGAACGGATGAAAGCATGGATTTCCTGTGCTTGTTCAGGAGAAGCAGTTTTACCTGTACCGATAGCCCAAACCGGTTCGTAAGCCAATACAATCTTAGAGAAGTCTTCAGCAGACAGAGAGAATACAGATTCCATCTGTGCAGCTACCACTTCGTTCTGCTTGTTAGCTTCGCGTTCTTCCAACACTTCACCGATACAGAAAATCGGAGTCAGACCGTTAGCCAAAGCCAATTTTACTTTTTCTTCCAGGATAGCAACTGTTTCACCGTAGTATGCACGACGTTCAGAGTGTCCCAGAATTACATATTTTGCACCTGTAGAAGCAACCATTTCAGCTGAAACTTCACCTGTATATGCACCTGAAGCTTTGTCTGCACAGTTTTCAGCACCTACACCGATCTTTGCAGCGTCTACCAACGGAGTAACAGAAGCCAGGTGGATAAACGGAGTACAGATGATTACATCACAGTTAGGCTTTTCGTTAGCCAATGCTTCGTTCAATTCTTTAGCCAAAGCGATACCCTCTTGAAGGGTTTTGTTCATTTTCCAGTTTCCTGCAACAATGTTCTTTCTCATTTTGTTTTTTATTTTAAAGGGTTAATAAATTTACGATTTCACGATTGACAATTGAACGATCGGAATTAGCGTTCGTTACAGAGGCCGCTCGTTATCATTTATTTTTTTTATTCTTGTTCTTCTATTTTCGGATTCTCCGTTTTTAATTCTTTGCTTTTCATCTCTTCCTCTTGTTGCTTCCGCTTCGCGTTTTTCCGTTCTCTGCGGCGAACGACCAAAACATCCACCCCAAGCACTAACAACAATGGAATAACAAACCATAAGAATACATATCCTACCGTATGAGTGTCACTGCTCACCTTCTGCTTTCCTAACGGCAGATTTTCCAGTTTGTCCGTCAGCACATATTCATCCGGTATATCCTCATCGCTCCATTTATTCAAAATTGTTCCGTTCTTAATCAGTATCAATCCCGGATTGGAACGAACCATCGTCTTTAATGTAATATCATCCATCTGACAGAAAGGATATTCGGCTCCCGTCTTGTCCTTCCACAATTCGATCTGTTCTTCCGGTGAAGAAGTGAGGCAATAAAACTTATAGCCATGCTCCACCGAATAGTCATATATCTCATTAATCAAATCAATGTTACTATCATCCGCCTCTTCAATCCGATGGGCAACCAACAGGAAGGTGTATCCTATATCCGTCAATACATCGTCTGTTATATCTTCGCCCGTATTCAGATCAATCATAGAGAAATCGTGAATAGCCGGTTCATATCCTTTTTCCTTCAGGATTGTCCGTGTGTCGACAAATGTCCAGGTACTATCCGGATAGTTATCCAACGTAAATTCTTTCTTCTCTCCGTTCTTTTCCAGAATAAAGATGCTTTCATATACACTCGGTTTCGCTCCTTCGGGCATTGTCATTCCTTCCAGAATATTCTTTCCGATCTTGTAAGGACGAAAGTCTAAAACAGGCAGACGGTCCAGACAATAGAACGACAAAGTAAATACAAAGAACAACGTATAGAGAGAAACTAGCCACTCCATTTTCACACTGATAAAACGAACCAGCATCCTTCTGTGACGGAAAGCCATCATTGCTGCAAACAGCAGAACTATATTCTTACCGAATGTCTCCCAGTTCGTCAACACCCAGGCATCTCCAAAACAGCCACAGTCCGAAACCGGATCAAAGATGGCAAGATACAAGGTCAGTGGTGTCATGAAAATCATCAGCATCAAAGCCAACGAAGTAGCCAATGTTCTTCTGGTAGCAAAAAATAAGGAGATACCGATAAAAAACTCAACGGCTGACAAGATGATGCCTCCCAATAAAGGGAAGAATGAAGGGAACCAGGAAGCCATTCCGAATGCGGTCAGATAATCCTGGATCTTATACTGGAACCCCAGTGGATCAACTGCCTTTACAAATCCGGAAAAGATGAACGATGCCGCCAAAAGAAAGCGACACGTATTCGCCACTACCTCCTGAATGATATGTAAGTTCTTATCCTTCAAATTCTATCTTAATCAGTCCGAAAACAGAGTAATTAATCATATCCATATAATTGGCATCAATTCCCTCTGACACCAATGTGTTGCCGGCCAGGCTCTCAATCTGCTTGGTACGGTAAATCTTCATCAAGATCAAGTCTGTGTAAGAGCTGACACGCATGCTCCGCCAGGCTTCATCATAATCATGGTTTTTGGCAAGCATCAGGTCTAATGCCTCTTTTGCATACTTATCGTATAAAGCCATCGCTTCTTCATTGCTGATGTCGGCAGACTCGGCATAACCCAGTTCCAACTGGATGAGCCCGACAATGCCATAATTGACAATCGCAATAAATTCAGCACGGATTCCCTCATCAATCAAGGTCACTCCTTTGGTTTCAATACTACGAATCCGATTGGCTTTAATAAAAATCTGGTCAGTCACCGAAGCCGGACGCAGGATACGCCATGCAGGCCCGTAATCGTGCAGCTTCTTGGAAAATAAGTCACGGCACAAAGCGATGACATGTTCAAATTGTTGCTTGGTATCTTTCATCTTCTTCCAAATAGTGCGCAAAGGTAACAATAATTAAGTAAAAACAGAAAGAGGGCACTCTAAATTATATTAAAGTGCCCTCTCCTAAAGATATTGTATTACTGTTTTATAAGCTATATTTTTTATGAACAACGCAAAACCTGTCCGATACGCAAAGTAGTGGTCGGTTTGATACGGTTCAGTTTGCAAAGCGTGCTGACTGATACGCCACGCAATTTAGCAATGCGGGACAATGTATCGCCACTCTTCACCTTATGATAACGGATAGTACCGTCAGCCACTTGGGTATCATGAGAGCCTGCACGTTTCACACCTTTTGTTTTGCGGAACGTATAAGTATCGGAAACGATATCCTGTTTTGGAAAGTCAAACATATAAATCGGATTAATTGCAATTCCCAGGAAGCGGGTTTCGAAATGAAGATGCGAACCTGTAGAACGTCCGGTGTTACCACCCAACCCGATCGGTTCACCAGCTTTTACCAACTGATTTTCTTCAACCAACTGCTTAGACAAGTGTCCATATATAGTTTCCAATCCATTATCGTGACGAATGACTACATATTTACCGTACCCTCTGCGTTCATATTTCACAATACGTACCTTACCATCAAAAGCAGAAACAATCGTATCACCGATATTAACTTTTAAATCAAGGCCATTATGCATTCTTCTCCAACGCGGGCCAAAAGGCGAAGTTATTTTTGTACTCGGAGTCGGCATACGAAAACCCGTCAGGTCAATTGTATATGTTTCCGGAATAATCGCATTTCCATAAGAATGCGCATATTGATTATTCCAATTCGGATAAAGACTTAAAGCGGGATATTCGGATTGTTCGGCACGGATTTGCTTCTGCAATGCCAAAGAATCTACTGATTTTAATTTTTTGTCTATCGGTGCCTGGCGGGCAATCAGGTCTTGTGAGAAAGAGCTCAAGCTGACCATAGCCGCAACAGCGACCAATCCTGTTTTAATAATGCAATTGAAATTCATTCCTTTTTTATCAATTCTATTTAATATTCGTCATTTGCATACAGGTAGTTAAATGTCGCCTGCTTGTAATCGAATATTTCTTCCGGTTTAAAAAATCTCTTTAATTCAATAGCCGCAGTCTCCGGAGAATCAGAAGCATGAACTATATTTTCCTGAAAGCTCATGCTGTAATCCCCACGAATGGTACCCGGGGCAGCCAGACGTCCATTAGTTGGTCCCGCCAACGTACGGACTGTTTGAATAGCATCCACACCTTCGAAACAACAAACAATGACAGGAGCTGTCATCATCGAATCTTTCACACGCTGAAAGAAGGATTTGCCGCTAAGGTGGGCATAATGTTCGCTCAACAATTCATCAGTCAGTTGCATCATCTTCATGCCAGCCAACCGTAATCCTTTACGCTCAAAGCGATGAGTAATCTCACCAACCAATCCCCGTTGAAGGGTACACGGTTTTAAAATGACCAGCGTTTTTTCAAGCATAATACTCGACTTTGCAAATGGTTAAACAATACATTTACTAAAAAAATTCTTCCAAAGATAGTGTTTTCCTACGAAATGGCAAGGAAGTTATTAACTATTTTTCAGAAGCTTAGAACGAAAAGGAAGAGGAATCAGGTCGTTAAACTCCTATAAATAGGGAGAATAGAACCGAAATATGTTTTGCAACACATTTACGCAAATAAACTGCATGTTTAACCGTTTTTCAGCTTATGGCAGCCCAGTTAACATTCGTTTTCCGTAAGGCTTTAAGCTGTCGCCATAAGATTTCGTTCTCCGGACTTTGTGCTGCAGGGTCTTGTTCTACAATACTTTCAGCTATAGCACGAACGTATTGCAACAGTTGACCGTCGCGGACAATATCCGCGATCTTCAAATCGAAAGCGATACCGCTTTGCTGTGTACCTTCAAGATCACCGGGACCACGCAGTTTCAAATCGGCCTCCGCTATTTCAAAACCATCATTGGTGCGCACCATGATTTCCAATCGTTTCCGGGTATCCTCCGTCAACTTGTAATTCGTCACCAGAATACAATAAGACTGTTCTGCTCCACGCCCTACTCGACCGCGCAACTGATGTAACTGTGATAACCCGAAACGTTCTGCATTTTCAATAATCATCACCGAAGCATTCGGAACATTCACTCCCACTTCAATGACGGTAGTAGCCACCATGATCTGCGCTTTCCCCGAGACAAAAAGCTGCATTTGTTCATCTTTCTCGGCAGGTTTCATTTTGCCATGCACTTTACAAACCGTACACTTCGGAAACTCTTCCAGAATATGCTGATACCCTTCTTCAAGATTCTTCAAATCAATCTTTTCGCTCTCTTTAATCAGCGGATAGACAATATAAACCTGGCGTCCTTCGTCGATCTGCTTACGTACCGAACGATACATGCTTTCCCGGCGATTGTCGAATTGATGGATGGTAGTAATCGGTTTTCTTCCGGGTGGAAGTTCATCGATAACAGACACGTCCAAGTCACCGTACAAAGTCATCGCCAACGTACGGGGAATGGGAGTGGCAGTCATTACAAGTACATGCGGAGGTTGAACATTCTTACTCCAAAGACGGGCACGTTGAGCCACGCCAAAACGATGTTGTTCGTCAATCACAACGAAGCCTAAAGAAGAGAAATTGACAGTATCTTCAATAACGGCATGTGTGCCTATTAATATCTTCACATCTCCGGTCAACAATCCTGTCAGAATCGCTTCTCTCCTTTTTCCTTTAATCGAACCTGTCAGTAGCTCAACACGAATGTCCATGCCAAAAAGCAGTTCCTTGATGGTTTCGTAGTGCTGGTTTGCCAGGATTTCGGTAGGTGCCATCATACAAGCCTGATAGCCATTATCCAATGCCAGCAACATACTCATCAAGGCAACCAGTGTTTTTCCGCTTCCTACATCTCCCTGCAAAAGGCGATTCATCTGTCTGCCACTGCCGACATCGTTCCGTATCTCTTTCAACACCCGTTTCTGCGCACCCGTCAGTTGGAAAGGAAGATTCTTTGTATAAAATGTATTGAACACATCTCCCACTTTTTCAAAGATGTATCCACGATACCTTTTCTGCCTGTCTTTGGCATATCGGAGAATGTTTAACTGAACATAAAACAGTTCTTCAAATTTAAGACGGTATTGTGCCCGACGGAGGACGTCAGGATTGGTTGGGAAGTGGATATTCCGGAGCGCTTCCGTCAAAGGCATCAAATGATGCTCCGTCAGCAACTTGGGAGAAAGTGTTTCAGGTAGAGGCTCCTGTATCTGCTGAATCACCGTTGCCATCATCTTCTCAATCGCGTGAGAGTTGAGGAAACTGCGTTTCATCTTCTCCGTCGTACTATAATAAGGTTGCAGCCCCACCGAGGAAAGTTTCAAATCATCCGGTTTGTCTACATCAGGATGCGCCACATTGATACGTCCGTTGAAAACAGTAGGTTTGCCGAAAATAATATATTCCTCGTGAAGTTTATACTTTCCCAAGATGTACTTTATACCTTGAAACCACACCAAATCCACGACTCCTGTACCATCCGAAAAATGCGCTGTCAAACGGCGCTGCCGTCCTTCACCAATGGTCTCGAAACCGAGGATTTCTCCTTTCAACTGGATATACGGCATATTGCCATCTATTTCATGAATGTAATAGATGCGGCTCCGGTCAATATATTTATAAGGGAAATAATAAATTAAATCGTGCAAGGAATAGATTTCCAACTCCTTATTTAATACAGCGGCTTTTTGAGGGCCTACACCGGAGATAAATTTTATGTCGCGTGTGGCTAAATCGAACATTTATAAAAGAGCACTCCCTACTTTTAAATCGAAAGGAGTTGTTATTTTTATATTTTCACGGTTGCCTTCTGCCAGATAAACGGGCATTCCCATCGCTTCCACAACGGAAGCATCATCTGTAAAGAAGGGGGTAAATTCCTGGGCATAGGCTTGTTGCAGCAACTCTACATCAAACACTTGCGGCGTTTGCACCAGTTTATAATCAATCCGGCTGACTGTTTCACTTCCGGCATCTGTCAAATGGCGAAGCGTCTCTACTACATCCACCACAGGAATCACTGCTTTTTGCACCTCTGCCAACTCATAACAACGGCGAATCACTTCTACTGATACAAACGGGCGTACTCCATCATGCACTCCCACCAATCCCGGCTCTTGCACCAGTGCCAGCCCGTTCTTTACGGAATGGAAACGTGTTTCACCTCCTTCTGCAAGGACATGTTTTACCGTAAAATGATGTTCATCGCAAAGTTGCTTCCAGAAACTTTGTTGCTCCTGCGGAAGCACCAATATGATTTGAAGTGCCTCGTCATATCTCCTGAAGACTTCCAGGGTATGCATCAACACAGGTTTATCACCCATGGGAAGGAATTGTTTGGGAAGATCACTTCCCATTCGCAAGCCCTTTCCACCGGCGACAATGATTACATATTTCTTCATGGACGGTTTAGCGTTTAACGCACATCGCTTCTACCAGTTCGTCTACTTTTTCTTTACCTACCAACAGGTCAACGATTGTCAAGGCAAATTCCATAGCAGCACCTGGTCCCATACCCGTAATGATGTTTCCATCACGTACGACATGTGCATTTACACATTCGGCACCATCCAGATATTGTTCGAAACTCGGATAACAGGTAGCCTTCTTTCCTTTCAGCAGTCCCAGTTTACCCAACACCATCGGAGCAGCACAAATGGCAGCAATAGGTTTACCTTTTGCAGCAAAATCAAGGATCAATTTGCGCAATCCTTCGTGCTTGTCAAGTGTAGCAGCTCCCGGCATTCCTCCCGGCAACAACAAAAGTTCAGCATCAAAGAAATCACAATTCTCGAAATTAATATCGCAAAGAACGGATACATCATGTGCTCCTACTACAATTTCATCCGGTGTAACGGATACGATTTCTACATTCAGTCCGGCACGTCTCAACGTGTCAATAGCAGTAAAGGCTTCAATTTCTTCAAAACCATCTGCAAAAAAAGCGTATACAGTTCCCATAATGCTTAATATATTTGGTTAATGATACTATCTCAAGTTAAAATAATAGGTGATTGTCCCTGTCTGGTTATTCACTCCATCGATCGTATTAAAACGGGCTTTCTTAGCTGCATCCTCCGCCGCCTTACGCAAAGCGGAATTTACAGTGTTCGTTTGAGGGCTAATGCTGGTCGATATCACTTGCCCTGCAGGATTCACGGTGATATTCACCACTACACGTCCTTCTTCCTGCACATTATATACAGGCTTCGGCAAACTGCCCGTACCTAAAGAACGTCCGCCAAGGTCAAATGTTCCATAACCTCCGGTTCCGGTCTTCGCTCCGGTAGAAGAGTTACCCTCCTTGCTACCTTCGGTTCCCGTGCCACTAGCCGCTGTTCCTTTATTTCCTGTCATTTGCGCTCCTTTTCCAAACGCACCGGACACCCTCTTTCTGGCAGCTTCTTCGGCAGCCTTACGTTCACGTTCCGCTTTTTCTTCTGCCAGTCGTTTCGCTTCTGCAGCTTTTTCCGCTTCCGTTTTTTCCGGCTTCTTCACCGGTTCTTTCGGCTTGACCACCTCTTTAGGTTTCACCGTCTCTTTTTTCGGTTCTTCCGTCTTAGGCTTCAAAGTGACCGTTTCCTCTTCAGTCTGTGTCAGTAAATCCTGTTCAGAAGGGAGTTGCGGTTCTGTTTCCGCAGGCGGTGCTGCCGCATCTTCATCCATAATATCCACATCTACCAGAGAAGGATCATCAAAGCCGCTCGCTGTATCCACATTCCCCAGCATCACAGGCACTCCGCCTGCATCTTCATCCGGTTGGGGGACAGTAAAGCTCACCAGAATCAAAAGAGCAATCACTGCCACATGCACCAACAGTGCACCGAGCGCTCCTATGTATTCACCCTTTTTTCTTCTGTCCATTGTTTCTTATTTATTTTCAGGCGGGCGGGTAGCCAGCACCATCTTAAAATGATTCTCGTTTGCAATGTTCAATACCCTTACAATCTCACGATAAGGTACCGATTCATCTGCATACAATGCCACATACATTTCCGGTTCCTTCTCTGCACAACTCTGCAAAAATGAAGTCAGATCGTTCAGCGCCACCGGCTGCTCTTTTTCATTGCCGAAAGCGGCATAGAAATTCAAGTCCTTATCGATAACCACTCTTGTCAGCGGCTTGGCCGAAGTCTGCTGCTTGCCTTGAGGCAACAATACCTTTATGGCATTGGGCGACACCACCGTAGAGGTTATCATAAAGAATATCAGCAGCAGGAAGATGACGTCCGTCATGGAGGCCATGCTGAAATTGGGCGATACTCTATTTCTTCTTTTTAATCCCATCTGCCAATTATTTTGCAGGCTCGTTCAACAGGTCCATGAACTCCATTGTACGAGATTCCATTTTATTTACCACACGGTCTACCAGCATCACCAGATAATTATAGGCAAACATAGCGATGATACCGACAATCAGACCACCGACCGTTGTAATCATAGCTTCATAGATACCTCCCGAAAGCAAAGTGATATCAATGTTTCCACTTCCGGCATTCGCCATTTCGTAGAATGCGCGTACCATACCGGTCACCGTACCGAGAAACCCGAGCATTGGAGCACCTCCGGAAATAGTTGCCATCACAGTTAGTCCTTTTTCCAACTTTGCAACTTCAATGTTACCCACATTCTCAATAGCTACCTGCACATCGTTAATAGGACGTCCCAGACGGCTGATTCCTTTTTCTATCATACGTGCCGAAGGGGTATTCATCGTACGGCAATAGTTAATAGCCGCTTTGATCTCTCCACTATGAATATAGTCTTTAATCCGTTCCATAAACATGGGGTCCTCTTTTCCTGCTTTGCGAATCATGTAGTTACGTTCAAACAGGATATAGAAACAGATAACCGACAGTACGCCCAATACAATCATAATCCATCCACCCTTGACAGCCATATCAAGCATGTTCATTTCCGGAGCGTTTACCTCCGTCAGCACGGGGTTGGCAGTAGCCAGTGAGTCGGCCATATTCATAGCCCCTTGGGCTAACAAGATCATTGCATTCATGAGCGTAAACAGTTTTTATATTCCTGAATGGTACGTTCGAGTCCCAGATACAGTGCATCGCTAATCAACGCATGTCCGATAGACACTTCATCCACCCAAGGAATGTTTTTATAGAAATAATTTAAATTCACCAGACTTAAATCATGACCGGCGTTCAATCCGATACCCAGTTTACGGGCAGTCTTTGCAGCTTCGATAAAAGGAGCGATAGCTGCTTCCGGATTCTTCGGATAGTCCGTCGCATAAGGTTCAGTATACAGTTCGACGCGATCCGCCCCTGCTTTTGCCGCATATTCCACCATTTCAGGATCGGCTGCCACAAAAACGGAAGTACGAATGCCGGCACTGTTAAACTGATCGAGAACTTCCGTCAGGAATTCCTGATTTGCTTTCGTATCCCAACCTGAATTGGAGGTGATCTGTGAAGGATCATCGGGTACTAAAGTAACCTGATGAGGTTTTACTTTCAACACCAAGTCAATAAATTCCGGAGACGGATAACCTTCAATATTAAATTCAGTCCGCAACAGAGGACGCAAATCATATACATCAGAACGACGAATGTGACGCTCGTCAGGACGGGGATGAACGGTGATACCATCAGCCCCAAAAGATTCACAATCAAGCGCTACCTTTATTACATCGGGGACATTTCCTCCGCGAGCATTTCTTAGTGTAGCAATCTTGTTTATGTTTACACTTAATTTAGTCATAGTTCTACGTTATATTTGCCGCAAAAATACAAATATTATTATTAGTTGCCTAATAATACGAAACGCATTCTCTACTCTTTTTTGGTTATTTAAAGTAGAAATCCAAGAAAAAATGCCAAATTTGCATCCTGAACTAATGATGTTGCTTATGAAATTTGCCATTTTTGGAAATACTTATCAGGCTAAAAAGTCTTCTCATGCTGTCACCTTGTTTAAACTTTTAAAGAAACAAGGAGCAGAGATTGGTATGTGCAGGGAATTTTATCAATTCCTAGTTTCTGAAAATATGGATATTGAAGCAGATCAATTATTTGATGGTGATGATTTTACTGCCGATATGGTAATCAGCATCGGAGGCGACGGAACGTTTCTGAAAGCTGCCCGCCGCGTAGGAAGAAAAGGGATCCCTATTTTGGGAATTAACACAGGACGTTTAGGATTTCTGGCAGATATTTCACCGGAAGAAATGGAGGAAACATTTGATGAAATCCAAAACGGCAGATATAGTGTGGAGGAACGGAGCGTACTTCAGTTAATCTGCAACGACAAACATCTCCAAGATTCTCCTTATGCCCTCAACGAAATAGCTATTCTCAAACGGGACAGCTCCTCTATGATTAGTATCCGGACAGCTATTAATGGCGCGTATCTGAATACTTATCAAGCTGACGGGTTAGTAATTGCCACTCCAACAGGTTCCACAGCCTACTCTTTGAGTGTAGGAGGCCCGATCATCGTTCCTCATTCCAACACTATTGCCATCACTCCGGTGGCTCCACATAGTCTCAACGTCCGCCCTATCGTTATTCGGGATGACTGGGAGATTACATTAGATGTAGAAAGCAGAAGTCACAACTTCCTCGTCGCCATTGACGGGAGGAGCGAAACTTGCAAAGAAACGACTCAACTAACCATTCGCCGGGCAGATTACAGCGTAAAGGTAGTGAAACGTTTTAATCACATTTTTTTCGATACACTCCGCAGCAAGATGATGTGGGGAGCTGACGGAAGACGGTAAGCAGTTCACATTATGCACCGTTATTCCTCATCGCCTAATTCAACTATACGGTACTTAAAAATAGAACTTCTAAAAAAAGGGATATTCAAACTGGTGAGAATGCAACAATTTTGGGTATAGATTCCAACTAAAGACAAAAAGGGCTGGGATTTACAATCTTCAGAAATCAGATTAACATTATTTTCCCCTATATTTACTCAATAAGATTAAAATATACTGATTACACTTGCAAATCATTCTTTTATAGACAACAGTCATTCATTTTATCAGTTTCTCCTTACCTTTATTTATATATAAACTAGAGAAAAAAATAGCTTCTAATCATTCCTATATGAGTTCCTCGCCGAGAAATGAGATGTCCCTCACCGAGGAACTTATCCTTCCTCGGTGAGGGACATCTCGTTGGTTTTAATCCAACGAAGGCTCCCATGATTAAAAAGCCGCATATTGTCTGCAAATTCATGCTACGCTCGCCCTATTTTCTGTATATTATTGCAATTATTTATGCAGTTCTTTCCCCAGTTCATCCATAAAAGAACAACTGTTGCCCGAAGAAATATTAAAAACAGACCATCGGGTTAGCTAATATAGAAGAAAATAGAATATCGGTAGAGAAAAAGAATACCCCGATATTAATCTAACATAAAGGTCTGCGAACCAATCAGATTACCACCTTCGAAGATATCAACACGGTAGTTTCCGGCATACAAGAATTCTTCTACATCCCAAAACACATTGATATTCTGTTCTTCTCCGTTATATTCAATATACTTCTTAATTGAATAAACCAATGTACGGTTTTCATAAGGGAAAGTATTGGATGCACTCTTGGTCAGTACATCATTATCGGGTTTGGTTATACGTACATAGATGGTACGTTCACCGTTTTCGGCGGTTATATTCTTCACGACCGTGAAACTGATGGCTAACTTCACCACGTCTTTCACTTTCTTCGCCACTTTACCACGTTTATTGCGTGGTTCGATACGAATATTAGTTGCATCGAGTTGTGCGGCTAGCGTCACCTTCTTATTCAGATTCTTCTTTTCTTCAGAAAGGTTATCGATCTGTCGTGAAGCCTGATTATACTTTTGAGTCACTTCAGCTATGACCTGTTTCTGCTGTGCAGTCAGTTTATTCAGAGAGTCGATCTGATTAATATACCCAATCATTACCTTACGCAAAGTAGCCAACTCATTCTTTAAACGACGGATCTCTGTAGCATTCGTGCTCTTCACTGTACGAAGTTCTTCCAAGAGACGTTGAGTTTTCAATTGTTCCTGTTCCAGTAATTGAGATAAAGAGTCATTAGAAATCGTCATCTTTAACTCATCATATTGTTGTGCAAAACGGGTATATTCGTTTTCCAGATCTTCCTTATCTAATTGGAATTCCTGCACTAACTCCCGGTTAGCTTGTTTTTCGGTAAACAATAAATAAGTAATACCAATAATAGCTATCACCAAGATAGCCACGGCCGCAATAAGAAGGCTTTTTTTACTCATAGTTTCAGTTGTGAATTGATAACGTGCGCAAAAGTAATCATTTCGCAACAGAAGTCAAGCAGAAAAGCAGAGAGTTTTTTTATAACTCCCTGCTAATCCATATAATTTTAACTAATTAGTTTATCAACCCAGTCAAGTTAAGAGACATAATAAAGTCTATAGAGATTGAATCACACATTCCCCCCATCCTTTTATCAAAGAGACTGAAAGATTAATCCCTGCACATCTTCTACCAATTGCTTGAGATCATCCAAATCCAAATATAAAGCATTTTCGCACAATTCCTTATATCTCCGAACTCCAATCTGTTCTACTATATTCTGCACGACTTCTTCACAAGGAGAATTTATCCCATCGGATAAGTTCCACAATTCTTCCACCTTATCTTTGCGCTTAGTAACAAACCGAAATCCCCTTTTCTTCAATTCCTGTACCAACTCTTCTTTCCCGATACGTGCATTCACATGTACGGTTTTATTCTCCAAGAGAACACCTTTTTCATAAGTATCCACCACTTTCTGTATATCACGTTTTATCCTGTCGATCGTTGATACAGGAGGAACAAACTGCCAAAACAATAATGGAATATATCCTTGAGTCAACTCATACAAAGGTTGTGATATTAAATATTCATTTAAATAAGTCCCCTGTACGGAAACCTTTGTTTGCTCCCGATTCTTATACATAAAATACATACCCATATTTGCACCGAGATTATACATATCCATCATATCATGAGTAGCAATCAAAGAATAAACTTGTGCCGGAGTATGTTCATAAATACCTTTTGATATATTATCAATCTGCCTGTTGACAACACCGCTCTCCCAATCGGCCAAGTCCTTACCTTTTTCAAGAGATAACGTATCATAGTCCACGACATTTCTTGATATCGTTTTGATGTCATGCTCTGAACCGGATTGGGTATATAAAATATAAAGAGAGCCGTCTGCATACTCCTGACCATCCACTCCGGTTTTACTAAGTTTCCGACAATAAGATTCACTTTTCACGTCTTCCCCTATGCCTGCGATAATTACATTTTCTACTTCATGTTCTATTATAAACTTCCGATATTCATCAGGCAAAGCCAATAATTTTATCCAGGCAACTCCGACATCATCCATGGAAGCATCATATCCCAATGTCGCATAACAAGGTACTCCAGCTTGCGAGGAATATTCTAATATGGAAGAAATTTCTTTGGTAGAATTGACAGAAACCAAAAAATGTAATGGCAATACAGGAGCCTCCATAGCTGCAGAAAGATAAGGTACCGTCGGTACTCCCGTAGCTATTATCACAGTTTTAAGTTTCTTCGACTTACCCAAATACTCATTATATAAATCTACTGTATGCTGAACGGATTGTTGAAGGAAATCAGGTGTCCCCCATACCGGTTTGGGACCTCCTCCCGGACCAATCTGCCATGTATGGCTCACACCTGCCGTCAGATTAGCTAAAGATTTTTGGACAGCATATTCCGCACTCATCCCACCATCGAGCATAAACACATTCAAACCTTTATATTCCTCTTTAGCGATCTGATAGGTAGTCAACATTCCGGGAATTACCACCCTAAAATAAGAAGAATATGTCAACTGTCCCTCCTCTTTTTGATAAACACCTACGGCTGCAGGCGTAAATTCTGAAGGAACTTCCCAAACAAATGGTTCTCCACCAATCTCCGCAAGAACCGGTTCTCCTTTCTTGGAGAGATATTTCAGTATAATCGTTTTACCTTCTGACTTCCCATCAAAAGTAAACACAACCTTCTCCCCTTGTGAATAAACGAATTTATCCGTCAGCACACGAGCTCCAATCTCTCCTCCTACCAATAGTGCAATGAAGAAAGTTACCATCAATTGTTTTATATTCATTTCGTTAGTTTAAATCTTAAATCCGATGTTATATCAATGTTCTACTAATCTCATATTTCCAACCTGTGCACAAATAGTACGAAGCTCCTCCAATGTCAGGTACTCCATCGACTTAACCGTATTCCGATACTTCTGCACTCCAATACGTTCAATTATATCATAAGCAAATTCTTCAGCCGAACCTATTTTATGATTAATGCGTCCCAAATACTCTTCCGTTTCTCCATCATCTTCCGGATTCCATTTATCTACACTCTGCCTAATTCTAATATTCTCCGAAGTGACACCTCTTGCTATCAGCTCGTCATAAAACTCATAGCGTCTCATATTAGAATTCAGATAGAAAGATCCCTCATACAGATGATCGACAACATCAGGAAAATACCCGGCAATAGCTGGCTTCAGATAACCATCAATACGTTCTACTGTAGAAGCCGCCGAATTAAATTGCCAATATAATAAAGGTACATATCCAACAAACGCTTCATATTGAGGGTGATTCGTAAGATACTCGTTAAAAATAACTCCATTCACAAAAGGTGCCTGCAACTTGCTTTGATTCTTTTTTATATATTGAAGCGTCAGGAAAGAAGATATATTGTACAAAGCCATCATATCATCAGTCTCAATCGTATAAGCTTTCACATTTGCCATCGCTTGCGCAGAGCCGGATATATTGGTTATCTGATCATCAACAATTCCGCTTTCCCAATCAGATATATACTGTCCTTCACCCAATTTTAACTGATTATAGTCATACAACCGATGTTTCAGTGCGTCAATATCGGCATCCGAACCAAAGTTAGTATACAATATATATAAAGAACCAGGTGCATATTCATCGGTAATTGTATTCTGCGTCAAAACCCTTCGGGAATAAGACTCTCCATGTCCTTCCTGACCTACTCCATAAATATAAACTTCTTCCACCTGATGGTCTTTTATAAATTGCTTATATTCTTCCGGCAAATCCAATAATTTTATCCAGGCAACTCCCACTCCAGGCATAGAACCGTCATAACCCAATGTGGCATAAGAGGCATATCCATTTTGATTGGAATAATCGAGTATAGCTTGTACTTCGGAAGCAGAATTAGCCGATACCAGATAATGAATAGGTAAATAGGCTGCCCCCATCATTGTTGCAAAGTAAGAAACAGATGCGATCCCCGTTCCAACCACCACTCTCTTTATCTTTGTGGCAGCTCCGATCTCCGAATTGTAAAGCTCAACAGTTTTGCGAACGGAACGTTGCAAAAACTCCGGAGTAGGCGCAACCGGATAAGTACCACCCTGCGGAGCCTCCTCCATGGTGGCAGCTATTCCCTGGTCGAAAGCAACTATCGTTTTTAATACACCGAACCCGGCACTCATATCTCCTATCTGACGATAAACAGGAAGTCCCTGATAATCTAACTTTTGAATATCGTAAGTCAACAGCGACTGCTCGTTGACAGCTCTGAAATATGTTCCGTCAATTGTAGTGGTTATCCCATCTTCAAAATCTAACAGGAACCTGACAGCACAAAAGGAAGAAGGCTTTAATGCAGCTGGAAGGGTATACAGTGTCCCGGCATCCACAGGAACAGATTGTCCCGGTTCTATTTGAATATGGGAAGCAACAGACTTTTCTATCAATACACACCCTCCATCATCCAAGTTCTGAATCACCACTTTTACTTCACGAATATCCATCGGATAGTTCGTTTCATTTTTCAAGGTAAAAGAGCAATTTACAGGATCTCCCGGCCAATAGGCAACTTTATTTAATTTCACATCAGAGGCTTTAGCCATTGTTGTACGAAAGCCGTCATCAACAACTTCCGAATCTTTGCATCCGCTCATAATAGCCAATGCAAAAAAAGTGATGATTATACTTGAAATATAACTAATTATTCTCATTGTGTTTTTCTTTTAAAATTGAATCCTTGTATTTATTCATCAATAAAGTAGCAATCTCAACAGCATTACCAACCGGTTCGGAAGGATAACGTTCATGTGACTTGACCCAGTCAATTTCAAACTGCGTCACTCTTTGATGAAAAGCATCAGCATTAAACGGCTGCTTGTTAGAAACAGAGCGAATAACTTCATCTATAAACATTTCCCAACGAGGCGCATAATATCCCGATACCAAACCTCCCCAAGTACGATTTGCATAATCGTTTAAACTTTGATCTTTATCTCCCCAGGTTGAAACGATAGTACGGGCATTTTCTTCGTAATAATTTTTAGAGGCTTCGTCTATACCTAATGAACGGGCATCTTCAATCCATTTTCCCAGTAAAAAAGAAGATTGTGTACTTAATAAAGTATTAACATCACGCAGTAGTTGTTTCATTTCAGCTCCTTTTTGTTTTAATAGCGGTAATTGCTTCCGGGAATAAGTTTCCGCAAATTCATCGCGAAGCTTCCCGAAATAATTCCCCAGCACTTGCCTTCCTATATTAACAACATCATATTCATAAGTAGAATGTCGATGTTCTCCGGCTTTCAACAACATCTCCCATACCTCAAACAAAGTTTCATTGGAATACGCTACCGTAGGCGTAGTCGTCCAATTGCCATTTCCTTTTAAACAAGGACGCGCATTCATCAATGTCCCCTGTCCCAAAGCAGCTGGTGCTGTATAAATACTGTCATAAAGCAATTTCCATGCCCGACACATTTGTTGGTTTCTCAAGCCAATTCGCCTGTCTGCCAGTTGTTCTATCCATACAGAGTCCGGCAGATTACAATCCCATGCTTTACTGAAAACATATTCATACATGAAAGGATTTACATCAAACCCCTCCAAAGTAGAACCCAGTCCCGAAAAGTTTTCTCCACCATTGGTATATACATTTTCGATTCGTTTCCCCACTTCTTTGGTGTTTCCGGCAAGCATTGTATTTCCTCCGAAATTTCCTAAATAGCACCATAAATATGGTTGCCCGAAATACCGATCTGTCTGCTTCCAAACTTCAGTATTCTCACAATAATAGTCCAGTAGCAACAGTTTATTTTGAGGGACTGCTTTCAAGAAAGCTTCTACCCGTTCGTTTGTCCATAAATGTCGGTCAATATAGAATAACCATGTCATTTGTAACCAAGTAGCATCCGGATCGACATGCGTCATCGATTGATAAATATGCTTCGAGCAATTGGCTAAAAATTCCGGCTCCCAACTTGGAGGGGCTACTTCATTAAAAGGATCTGCCCCATAAATATGGTCTGTTCCGAACAACTTAGTTTGTTCTTCCAGAAACTCTTTCTGTATGGTTGCAAACAATGGGTCAAGCGGATCCAGAAAGTGGCTTCTGTATTTATCCTCGAAACCTCCCCAAGAGCTCATCCGGCTAATCTTAGCTTCCGGATAGATTCTTTTAAGTTCCGACGGTACATGTCCGGCAAATGCAGGAAGTATGGGGCGCATATTAAATTGACGTTCACGGGCTACGATTTGTTTCTGCAATGCTTCTTGTGTATCCAGCCATTCTTTAGGCAGAGGCCCCTGCCAATAATCCAAGTTAGACATACGATGCCAAGGCAAGTGAGCAGGCCCTGTGAAATAGTTCCGTATTTCCTCATCCGTCAATCCTAATTTCGTCCATACGCGATACCAGACAGATTCTTGTCCGGTGATTGCCAAAGGCATATTGATTCCATTTAAAGCCATCCAGTCTATCAACCGTTCCCAATCCTTCCATGTCCACCATGGCATTGTATAACCGAAGGTACAGTAATTAAGAAAGAATCGGTTCTTGCAACGGGCAGTCGAAATTATTTTTGCCGGTGGCATGGGTAATACTTCCGGCATCTCCACCGTATCGTTCACATACCAGGAAACAGAGGTAAGGCAGTAATGATTCAGATAATAGTTCAGCCCTACAGCCATCGAATTTGCGTTATTTCCCCGTATTCGTACTGTTCCTCCTTGCGCTTCTATTTCATACCAATCTTTATCAATCTTTTCTGATTGTTCAAAACTAAATTGGGAAGCATACTCCGGAAATAAACGTTCCACCATCTGTTGCATCGCTTTTTCATCTTCTGTACTTTCTTTGCAGGAAGAACACAATACGATCAACATCAGTAGAAATAAACATTTAATCTTACACATACTATTTATATTTTCATTTATATATTTCTTTTAAAAAACGAATGTATCCGATGTTACCCACTAGACACATTCGCTTGTCAAAGGGAGTAGTGTGATTACCGACCTAGTTGGTAATCGTCAGATGTGTAAGTCCCGCATCATCAAAATTCTTTTTAGTAAGCGGCACATCCGGTCCTATAATAACTGTGTTAAGTTTCTTCAGTTTCTTCAGAACTGTCAGGTCAACTTTCGGATTAATCGTTTTATCCACTGAGAAACCTTTACCCTTTATGATAGAAAGTGTTTCCAGATTAACAAAAGGTAAAATATCAACCAATGTTTGTATTTCTCCCTGAATCGTCAGTGATTTAAAGTTCTCTATATCCTGGCAAGCAGGCATACGGTCGGCAAATCCTATCAACCATGTATCCCACCAATCGAAATATTCAAAACGTAAATCGGTAGTGGACCAGTCTTCGCCGATTGTAGGACCATATATCAATGCCCATTCACCTGATAATGATTTTTTAAATTCCGAATCATTGTAGAAAGGAACATTTTCCGGACGAGTGTTTGAGGCAGGTACATATTTATCCGTCAAAGATTTAGTCTGTACTTCAATCGTTTGTTCCGGACCGGCAACTCCTTTCGCCAGAAGTTGTACTTTGATTGTACTCTTTTGATTATGAGGTAAATTGGCAACGTATGAATAATCCGTAGGTTTAAATTTATCCATCACCTCTTCACCATCCCGATCCGTATAAGAAACCTTTATCTCGTCAACAACGGGAGGAAATGCCCACTGCAAAACAGCAGAAGTGGCACTACTTACTCCGACAGCGGCTTCAATCGGTAAGGAAGACAAATCAATATCTGTCGTATTAATCACAGTCTGTTCTGAATAATTCCAGTAATCTCCTGCTGATTCCGTACGTCCCAAAGCTCTTAAATAATATGTGCTGTTAGGGTTTAAGAACAGAGTCTCCGTAAATTCTCCCGACAATTCTGTCAAATTCTTCTTTATTCGCTTGTAAGTATGTGAACCGCTTTCGCTTTCATTCATAGCCGTACGTTGTCCGGGATATTGCTCTTTGCCATATACCAATCCTATTTCCTGATTCTTGGAGCGTTCGTCATTTACCTGATAAGTAAAAGTGACGTTCGCTGTAATGCCGTACAACACTTCCACCTTCTTAATTTTCAATGTTACGTTGGGGGTAACAATCAAGTCCATTTTCTTAAAACTACGAATATCACCATAAATGGTATCCAACTCAAAGAACGGTCCGTTCGCCCATACTTTATAGCGGGAAGGATATACTTTGGTATTGCGATATGTTCCTTCAGGAAGTGTGTTATACTCCAAGGGAACCGCTACATTTCCATACTCCAGATCAAGTAACTTTAATTTAGCTCCATAATATTCGGTAGCCACCTTTTCACCGGTCAGCCTGTCAATAAAAGCGCCTTCGTAGCCACCGGTCAAGTCATCCACACGTTCGTCAAGTTCACACCCTGACAGATTCAGTGTTAACACTGCTAAAAGTAACAGTTTGATATTTATATATAATCTAGCTCTATTCATATTCTTTTCTTTTAGGGTTATCAATTCCAACCGTCATTCTGCACGATACCCGGGCTTTTGCTTAAAGGAAGCGGACAATAATAGTCTCTTTCCTCGAACCATTTCACTCTCGTAGCCAAATCCGGTGCTTCTACTTTCTCCAACGTATAATAAACGGAGGCAGGAGAAGTTGTTTCATCGATATGAAGAATGGGATAGAGAGCCTTCAACGTTTTATTGTGCATCTTTTCTTCCCCAATGCGCCAACGCTTCAAGTCCCAATAACGGAATCCTTCATACATCAAGTCTATCCGGCGTTCATGCCGTACAACCTCCAAGTCCATCGTTTTGGCAGGCAATCCTCCATGTATACTACGCAATAGGTCAAAAGCGACTTGGGCAACCGCTAAATAGTCATTCACTCCATAGGTTGAAAGCTCAACGGCAGCTTCAGCCAAATTTAAAATAACCTCGCCATACCGAATAACGACAGCATCCTGATCGTTTTCTTGTATAAGATAATCATCCAACCTCTTCACTCCATACAGTGTTTTTTTCAGAAAAAATCCCCAGTTAGTAGTTCCTGCGGCGGAAAGGTTCAAGAAGATACCATCTGCTCCACTTTTCATGTATTTTTCGTGACCGGGCACTTTCCCCGCTCCCATCCAATCTTCAGATTTTTCATAAGAATATTCTTCAGTAGTTCCATCTGTCCTTTTTACGAGTGTTTTCCGGTAAATAGAGAAACGTTCTCCCAAGAACTCTCCTCCCGGATAAATAACAGTGGCATCCAGACGTTTATCACGATTTGCAAAAAAATCTTCGGGATTATTCTTTGAAGCGGCATAATCCAATGGCTGAATCTTACCGTCTAATGTTTCAAATTGTTCGACAACATCTAAAGGAGGAACCATAAAGGCACAATAACTAGACCGTTTGATACGATAAGATTGGTACCAGTAATCTTCATATACAGCTACTCCTGTCTTGGCAACGTTAGCAAAACGGAAAATTATCTCATTATTATTTTCATCTTTTCCATTAAACAAATCGCCAAATTCAGTAGAGAGCGCATACTTACCATCATCAACGATTTCCTTTGCTGCTTTTGCCGCTTCCAATAAATATGTTTTCGCCATTTCTTTGCGGATTCCCTGGAAACTATTATTTGAAACTTTTCCATACTTAGCAATAGTCCCCGCATACAACATAGCCCTCGACTTCAACGCCAAAGCTGTATACCGATTGGCACGGTCACGATCTTCTGATGCAATACGCTGTACTTTCGGAAGCAATACAAGAGCCGAGTCCAAGTTATCTTTTATATAATCCCAGGATTTTTCCTCTGTAGAACGATTGTTGATGGAGCTTACATCATCCAACGGACTTGAATACAAAGGCACGCCCCCATATCGTTTCACCATCTCAAAATACAGATAAGCACGAATAAAATAAGCCTCACCGACTGTACTCAACACCCCTTCATTATCCGAATTCTTATAAGTGGCGATAAACTTATTAACAATATTGATTGTCTTATAATTCCATACCGCCTCAAATATTTCACCTTTGCTTTGAGAAAAGACTCCTCCAAAAACAGTACCCGGAGTGTTATTTCTCATGACCCCATTCTCGTAGGTAATATTGCTCGCTCCATCATCGGTAAAAGCATCCAGATGATGTTGCCTATACGACATTGCTCCGTCACCGATACAATGAATTGATTTACGTAATTCCGCATAATTGGATAAGAACTGTGCTTCTGCCAGTTCGGGATATTTGGCAATGTCCTCTTCACTAAGAATGGTTTTCGAATCGACAGTAAGCCAATCGCTACATCCACAGCACAAGCTCAATGCCAATACCATATATATGATAGATTTTACTTTCATAACCTGTTAGAATTTAAGATTTATACCTACATTAAATGACATGATTTGCGGATAGCTGGCAAACGAATACTGACTTTCAAGCTGTTCCGGATCAAAGAATTTCTGTGAGGAGAAGGTCAGGCAGTTATAAAGATTCGCATAAATCCTCAACTGTTTGATATTAGCCTTCTGGGTAATTCGTTGTGGCAAAGTATATCCCAATTCCACATTTTTCAGACGGATGTAATTTCCATTCCACATCCAAAAATTAGAACTTAGACGATTGATCGTTACTGATGTAAAATCCCGGACCGCAGGAAAATACCCGGGTATCCATTCAGAATTCGGATCAGTATAATCGGCACGATGCCAACGATCGCCAAAATATTCCCAAGTGTTCAAGTTAGTAGCTCCTTCCTGGAAAGCATCCATATCGAAAGCACCGATCTGGAAGTCCGACAATGCCCCTCCCTGCCAGAACATGGAGAAATCAACTCCCTTCCAGGAAAGTCCCAGATTAATACCATATACCAACTCCGGATAAGCATTTCTTCCGATAGGACGTTGATCATAATTGTCAATATAGCCATCGCCATTCCAGTCTTCATACTTTAAGTCACCCGGCAATATGGCACTGTTATTATTCGAATTATTATGCATGGGTGCATTGGCTATTTCTCCATACGACTGATAACGTCCAATACAGTTATATCCCCAACGTACGTTATTCCAATGTCCTTCAGTGTTCCATTTCCATTCGTCATAACCGCTTGTAAATCTTCCGTGCTCAATGTTCCCTTTCCGGGTTCTGGACCACGACATGTTTCCTCCGACAAAATAGTTGACTTCTCCTATTTTATATTGATGATTCAATGAGAACTCAAAACCGCGGGTGTTGTCATGGTCTAAGTTATACCAAGTAGCCAATGCTCCTGCATTATCATTGGCCTTTTGTGCCGGAAGTCCCTTACGCTGACGATAGAACACATCTGCCGATCCGCTAAGCAAGCCATTCCACAACTTAAAATCAACACCCGCATTTATCATTGACGAGGTAGCCCATGTAAAATCCGGATTAGGATTCAAGGTGGGATTTAATCCATAAATGGTGCGGTCACCAAAATTCATCGGAGTACCCGGATATTGATAGCCGCTTTGAAAATAGTATTGCTCATTATTAGCATAATATTGACTGGCAGCCGACAAGTCACCCAATTCTCCCCAGGAGGCACGAATTTTAAACTCATTCAAGACTTTCTTCAACGGGTTCATAAACTCTTCGTTTGTCAGCATCCATCCTACAGAGGCAGAGGGAAAGAAACCCCACTTATCGGCAAAATACTGGGCACCATCATATCGAAAGTTGAAATCGACAAAATACTTGGAACGGTAATCATAAGAGAAACGACCGATGAAAGAAGCCGTCCTGTATTTACGGAAAACTTCACTATTTGTCACTTGTTTATTGGCAATTCCACCCGCCATCATATCCAACACAGTAGAAGGAAATTCTCCACGAGACGTAACAGTAGAACGGTTTTCCGCATCCGAAAATTCAAAGACCAGTCCGCTGTTTATATTATGATTCCCGAACGAACGGATATAATTGATAAAACCTTGTCCGGTTATATTATAGGAAAAACCATCTTCCAAACTCAAACTTGCTTTATTGGCATTAGAGGCGGAAGCACTCTCATAATATTCCTGCGCATCCTCCCGATAGCCCATATAAACGATATTCATATTCCAGTTCTTATTCCACGAATCAGATTGCGTATATCCCATCGTAGCCTTCAAAGAAAGCCCCTCTACAAAGGGAACCTTATACTCTAAAGAAAAATCCACATTCAGATTCTTGGCTATTTTCTTGGAATATCCGGATGCCTCTTTATCCGCCAATGCCATCGGATTCACCGTACCTTCCCCACCAAAAGCATAATAGTCGTCATGCCCCGGCCACTTTACCGGAATATTCGGAGCCATATCTTTCATTTTGCGGGCTATCTCATACGAAGCGGATCTCGGATAATTCAGACTGTTAATGACAGCTCCCACTCCGACAGATAACTTCAAGTTTTTCAGTATATCCGCATCCAAATTACTACGGAAATTGAAACGATTCTTATCAGTAGAATTTGTTGACCAAATACCTCCCTGATATAAATAGCCGGCTGAAATAAAATAACTGATTTTATCTGTGCCTCCCGAAATATTGATATTGGACTGGGTGATGGGAGCGTTCTTTATCATTTCCTCATACCAATTGGTATTATAAGCATAGTCACGTGTAGCCATATCAGCGGGAGTAATTACCGCGTTCTTATCATTAATCAATTTCATATTAGCATAATATTCACCAACTAATGTCTGCCACAGCGGGGTTGATGCAGGCTGTGGATAGTTATGAGGCATTTGCAATCCGAAGCGCGTATTGATATCCAATGTCGTCGGTTTGTTTTTTCCTCCTCTTTTAGTCGTTACAAGAATAACTCCATTTGCTCCCTGCATCCCATAAACAGCGGCAGCCGATGCATCTTTCAATACGGAAACGGACTCAATTTCGGAAGGATCGATATCACTGTAATTTCTTCCCGGAATACCATCTACTACCACCAAAGCAGAACCAAAACCGCGAATTTTCAAATCGGCACCATCTGAACCCGGTTCAGCACTAGTCTGACGGGAAAAGACTCCGGACACACGCCCTGTCAACGCATTCTCCAGATTGGGGACTGTAGACTTAACTAGTTCCTGATTGTTTATAGTCGAGACGGAACTGATTAATTTCTCACGTGTACGGGTCGTATATCCTACCACAACCACTTCATCAATTGTTTTTGTATCTTCAACCAACACCACTTCTGACAGCTTATTCATTTCTTTTGCCGAATAAGTCACAGGAGCGAAACCTATATAGGAGAAAATAATCTTCGAATCATCCGAAGGCACATGAATGGAATAAGCTCCATTAAGATCACTGACGGTCCCGATATTAGTACCTTGCACTACAATACTAACTCCGGGCAACGGTTCACGAGACTGGTCGAATACCACTCCTTTTACAATAGAGCTTTGACCTTCTTTCTTCGTTTTTTCCTGCAATACTTTCTTTTTAATAGTTATCTGTTTTTTATTAATGCTATAGGCAAGCTCCATGTTAGCAAAAACTTTATCCAGAATTTGCTCTACTGTCATGTTTTTGAAACGTGCAGGAACCTTCACATCCTTATCTATCAATACGTCATAGTAGAAAAAGACATAATCACTCTTTTCTTCTATCTTCTTAAAAAGTTCCATTAGTCCCAACTCTTTATAGTCCAAAGTAATTGTTTTCTTCTGGGCATACAATTCAGTAGGAAAAGCGGATAGCAGAAACACACCCAATGCTAGAAAAAAGCATATAAAGGGCCTTCTCACACTTAGGCAAGTGTGATTCTTTTTTTGATGTTTTTCATTCATCTGTTTAAGAATTAAAATTATACTTCAATATTTTAAGGCTATTCTATTACGAATAAAACTGGCTGGTATCCTTTCTCTCTCAAAAGGATAAATTAGAGTATGGTTTTTCACATATTAATCATAGGCTATTTTTTCTTTATTGTTACTTTATAAACATTGTTTTCCTTACTTATTATCACAGGAGCCGTTTCTGTGATAGTATTCAATATCTGTTCGATCGTATCGTCCAAATTCAGTTTTCCGCTACAAGTGATTTGTTGTTGTTTATCATAATCAATCCTTACGTTATAGTATCTGGACAGTTGTTTGAGTATTCCGCCAAGCTCTGTGTTTTTAAACGATAATCGTCCCTCCTTCCACGACACATAATCCTCCACATTCACTTTATCTACCACATATTTATCAGTGGATTGCCTGAACCGGTCATTGGGTAAAATACGTACAGATTCTCCATTAGATGCTGTTACCTCCACTTTACCTGTAACCAGCACAACACTTTTCTCTACATCTTCCCGATAAGCCGAAACATTGAAAGAAGTTCCCAACACTTTTACTCCCATATCCGACGTCTTAATAATAAAAGGTTTCTCCGGATTAGGAGTCACGTCAATATATATTTCTCCATCTACATATATTTCACGCTTCTTATCCTCAAAATGTGTTGGATATAGAAGCACCGTTCCTGCATTCGCCCATATTTTCGTACCATCGCAAAGAGTGACACGGGCACATTTGCCATACGAAACAACTAATTTATTAAATTCCCCTTCACCAGCATCTGTCGCCATTTGATCGTAAGCCAAATCCGGATTACCTTCAAAAGTTTCTTTCAACTGATCGTCAACAAAAAGCTGCGTTTTACCACTCATAAACACAGAGTCATTCACTTGCAACAAAGCTAGATAATCAATTGCCGGAGCACTTTTCCAAATAACCTCTACCGAAACAAACAGGATAAGAATAGCTGCCGCAACTGAAGCGCTCCACCATCTCATCTTATACAATCGATGTTTACGTTGAGACATTTTCCGATTTTGAATGGCTTGTTCCAGTTTCAAACAAGCATTATCCACTTCTTTTGGGGGTAAAACCGGCTTTTCCCACTTTAACGCCGCCAGTCTCTCCATCGCTTCTTTTAAATACGGCTCACGATCGGGACAATCGGCAATGATTTTTCGATAATAATCTCCTTCTCCGGAATAATACCAGAAAAGAAATAAATCATCGTTCAAAAAATCAGCTGTAGTATATGATGAATATTCTTTCATGATTTATTTCAATTAAAGACCTGTTTACTATATATACGAGATTCGTATGCCTTTCATCTCCTTTTTTCCTCAAAAAAATAAATAAAAAAGCAGAGAGGTATAGGTTTACGCTCCCCGCCTTCCGTATACAATACTCTTTTTCAATTATTTAAAGACAGAAACGCCATGCAGGTATAAGATAAGAAAAAACAGAAAATAATCTTTTGAATCCAGTTTTCTTAATTTCTCCATCGCTTTAAAGACTTGTCCGCGCACCGTTTGAATTTTCATATCCAGCATTACCGCAATCTCTTCATAAGGCATTTCCTCTATAAAATGTAAATAGACTATTTCCCGCTGATGATCTGTCAGCAAATCAAGAATTCTATTCACCCTTTTTTTCAGTAATAAGTCTTCTTCATCAGAAATAAAGCTTTCTTCAACGGATACGGATAATTTAAAACTCCTTTCCTCTTCTTCTATAGAAGATGTATCTTTCTTTGTACGCTCCCAATCAATCAGCTGATTCCTAACCGAACGCAACAAATAAAATTTTATTTTCTTCTCATCAATACACAGGCGCTCATTGAAATACAATTTTAGATATACTTCTTGAATTGCATCTTTCACATCTTCGGTATTGAACCCCAAACTCACTCCATAAGCATACAAATCTTGATAGTAGAATTTGTAAAGTGCAATAAATTGCATATCCCCTTCCTGAACAGATTGATGATTTGATTCCCAGAACTTCATTTTGATATTTTCGATATTTTCAGCAGTTCATTAAACTTTCAATTAACAGATTGGCACAAAGATAATAAGCTTTCGGACTTTATTCGTTCATTATTTAAAAAACTTGCCAGGTTCCCTGCCACTTTAATTGGTATCTTCTTTTTCCATACAAAAATGAATCAAGCATACGGTTGAAAGGTATTGCCAAAAATTCTCCATCAAGATACTATCGTTATTTCTTTCTCTGCCTAATATTATTAATCTCATTGCTTATTATTACTTCGTTCTACTATAGTTACTCTTGCGTTCCACTATAGTTATCCGTAAGGGACACTATAGTTATTCTTGCGGAACACTATAGTGGAACGAAGTAACAGTAACTAACGAAGTAACTCCGAATAGGCAAGCAATTATAAAAAAATAGCTGAATGAATCATTTGCCATAATAGTACATTCTTACGCAGCTACATTCTGTATATAACCATGCAAAAAACAGCTTCTTCCACCCAAACTTTTTATCATACCTATATATTATCGGGAACTTCGACCTTTAACTAAAATTATTACGGAAAAATTTCTTTAATCAGGATTATCGTTGTAATTTTGTCGCGCTAAAAGATAAAACAAATTATCAACTTTTTAAATATATAGTATTATGTCAAAAGTAACCGTAGTAGGCGCAGGTAACGTAGGTGCTACATGTGCAAATGTACTTGCTTTTAATGAAGTAGCAGACGAAGTAGTAATGCTGGACGTTAAAGAAGGCGTTTCAGAAGGTAAAGCAATGGATATGATGCAGACAGCTCAATTGTTGGGTTTCGACACTACATTGGTAGGCTGCACGAACGACTATGCTCAAACTGCTAACTCTGACGTTGTTGTGATTACTTCAGGTATTCCTCGTAAACCGGGTATGACTCGTGAAGAACTGATCGGTGTGAACGCTGGTATCGTTAAATCGGTAGCAGAAAACCTGTTGAAATATTCTCCTAACGCTATCATCGTTGTTATCTCCAACCCAATGGATACAATGACTTATTTGGCATTGAAAGCTCTGGGCTTGCCGAAAAACCGTGTGATCGGTATGGGTGGTGCTCTGGATAGCTCTCGTTTCAAATATTTCTTGTCTCAAGCTATCGGTTGCAACGCTAACGAAGTAGAAGGTATGGTTATCGGTGGTCACGGTGATACTACGATGATTCCTTTGACTCGTTTCGCTACTTACAAAGGTATGCCTGTAGCTAATTTCATCTCTGCAGAGAAATTGGAAGAAGTTGCTGCTGCTACTATGGTAGGTGGTGCTACGCTGACTAAATTGCTAGGTACTTCTGCATGGTATGCACCGGGTGCAGCAGGAGCATTCGTAGTTGAATCTATCCTTCACGACCAAAAGAAGATGGTTCCTTGTTCTGTATTATTGGAAGGTGAATACGGCGAATCAGATCTTTGCATCGGTGTTCCTGTAATCCTTGGCAAGAACGGTATCGAAAAGATCGTTGAACTGAACCTGAACGAAGACGAAAAAGCTAAGTTCGCAGCTAGCGCAAAAGCTGTTCACGGAACTAACGCTGCTTTGAAAGAAGTAGGTGCTCTGTAATTAAAATCCCCTTACTTTATATATCAAGAAAGGCTGTTCCTCGCCATGAGGAATAGCCTTCTTTCTTTTCAACAGAATCCATCCCCACTATATTTCTAAAAAAAGCTAATTCGTTTTGAGTTCTCACAGAAAGCACATACATTTGCATCGTTGTTTATGCAATTATTGTTTAAGTAAACAAGTACAAAAAAACAGACTACTTTAATAAACAAATTGCATAAGAACAGGGTTATTTAAAATAGAAGTACCACCTTATTAATATGCAAGATGCGATGAAAAAAGTTTTTCTTCTGACATTTCTGTTAAGTTTCACTTTTACAGTAAAAGCGCAGAGCTTTCTAAGTCTGGATAGTTGCCGCGCACTAGCTCTTGCCAACAACAAAGATTTGTTGATAAGCAATGAAAAAATAAGTGCGGCTCATTATCAACGGAAAGCTGCATTTACAAATTATTTGCCTAATTTCTCGGCAACGGGAGCTTACATGAAGAACCAGAAAGAGTTTTCATTATTAAACAATGACCAGAAAGCCGCGCTTTCAGGGTTAGGAACGAATCTGGCTGGCCCCATCCAACAAGCTGCAACCGAGATTGCAACAGCACATCCTGACTTGGCACCACTTATTTCTTCCTTAAGTGGAAAATTAGGAGCGGTGCTGCCCGCCCTCGATCAAGCGGGAAACTCTTTAGTGGATGCACTCCGTACAGACACCCGAAATATCTATGCAGGTGCCATTACATTGACACAGCCTTTATACATGGGCGGGAAAATCCGGGCGTACAACAAAATAACAAAGTATGCCGAAGAGTTGGCTCAAGAACAACATCACGGCGGTATGCAGGAAGTAATCATGAGTACGGACCAAGCCTATTGGCAAGTCATTTCACTGGTTAATAAGAAGAAGTTGGCGGAAGGTTATCTAAAGCTTCTGCAACAGCTGGACAGCGATGTAGAGAAAATGATTAATGAAGGAGTAGCCACCAAAGCGGATGGTTTGTCTGTACGCGTCAAGGTAAATGAAGCCGAAATGACACTGACTAAAGTGGAAGACGGATTGAGTCTTGCGCGAATGTTGCTGTGTCAACTATGTGGCATTGATCTTAGTTCTCCCATCACACTGGCAGACGAAAATATGGAAGACATTCCATTACTGACAACGGACCCTCATTTCGATCTATCCACCGCTTATGAGAATCGTCCGGAGATACGTAGCCTCGAATTGGCAACGCAGATTTATAAACAGAAAGTAAATGTAACCCGTGCGGAGCATCTTCCATCCATCGCATTGATGGGGAATTATATGGTAACCAATCCCTCTGTTTTCAACAGCTTTGAAAACAAGTTCAAAGGTATGTGGAATGTGGGAGTTATGGTACAGATACCTATATGGCACTGGGGAGAAGGTATTTATAAAACCAGAGCGGCAAAAGCCGAAGCTCGTATTGCACAGTACCAACTTCAGGATGCTCGTGAAAAAATAGAGTTGCAGGTCAATCAGGCTGCATTCAAGGTAAAAGAAGCTGGTAAGAAACTGGTAATGTCTTCTAAAAACATGGAAAAAGCGGAAGAAAATCTACGCTATGCAACACTTGGTTTTAAAGAAGGAGTGATTGCCACCAGCAATGTTCTTGAAGCACAAACAGCATGGTTGTCTGCTCATTCAGAAAAGATTGACGCGCAAATAGATGTGAAGCTGACGGAAATCTATCTGAAGAAGTCTTTGGGAACGCTGAAATAAATAAGATTCGGAAAAATAAAGTTAAGAACCCAATCAGAAACAACCCAATCTCTAACCAACTCACAATCTATAAATCATAATTCATAAATCATATGGCACCTATAAAATCACAAAACAGCAATATGCTTCTTGCATTCCTTACTCTGTTGGGAGTTATTGCAATCGTTGCAGTCGTCGGTTTCTTCATGCTCCGCAAGGGTCCTGAAATTATACAGGGACAGGCTGAAGTTACCGAATATCGCGTTTCAAGTAAAGTTCCGGGACGTATACTGGAATTTCGCGTGAAAGAAGGCCAAAGTGTCAATGCCGGAGATACGCTGGCCATTTTGGAAGCTCCTGACGTGGTAGCAAAAATGGAACAGGCACGTGCTGCTGAAGCTGCCGCACAGGCACAAAACGCAAAAGCAATCAAAGGCGCGCGTGAGGAACAAATCCAGGCGGCTTATGAAATGTGGCAAAAAGCCCAGGCAGGCGTTACCATTGCCGAGAAATCATATCAACGCATCAAGAATCTCTACGAACAGGGAGTGATGCCTGCACAGAAACTGGATGAAGTGACTGCGCAACGGGACGCAAGTATTGCAACAGAGAAAGCTGCCAAAGCACAATATACCATGGCGAAGAATGGAGCGGAACGTGAAGATAAGATGGCTGCGGAAGCTTTGGTAAACCGGGCGAAAGGAGCTGTTGCCGAAGTTGAATCGTATATTAAGGAGACTTATCTCATTGCTCCGGCTGCCGGGGAAGTTTCTGAAATATTCCCGAAGGTAGGCGAATTGGTTGGTACCGGTGCTCCTATCATGAATATCGCTGAACTCAACGATATGTGGGTAACATTCAATGTACGCGAAGATTTGCTCAAGAACCTGACGATGGGGTCGGAGTTCGAAGCTATCATTCCTGCTCTGGATAATAAAAAGATCCAGCTCAAAGTATATTATCTGAAAGACTTAGGCACTTATGCTGCCTGGAAAGCAACCAAAACGACCGGACAATTTGATCTGAAAACATTCGAGGTGAAAGCTTCTCCGGTAGAGAAAGTGGAAAATCTCCGTCCGGGTATGTCTGTTATCATTGACAAGTAACCATGAAAGAGAGAGAAAAGAAATATATAGCTTTGTGGCAGGTTATGCAAAGAGAGTGCCGGCGATTGGTATCACGCCCGCTCTATCTCTTCTGTATGGTCATTGCCCCGCTGTTTTGTTATATATTCTTCACCACTTTAATGGATTCGGGGCTTCCCAAGGATCTTCCTGCGGGAGTGGTGGACATGGATGATTCGTCTACTTCCCGTAATATTGTCCGCAATCTGGATGCTTTTTCGCAGACAGGGGTTGTAGCTCATTACAGCAATGTAACAGATGCGCGTATTGCCATGCAGGAGGGAAAAATCTACGGGTTCTTCTATCTCCCCAAGGGTTTATCGGCAGAGGCACAAAGCCAACGGCAGCCAACGATCTCTTTCTATACCAATTACTCATACCTGATTGCAGGCTCTCTATTGTTCAGGGATATGAAAATGATGGGAGAACTCACCTCCGGAGCTGCAGCCCGAACGATGCTGTATGCCAAAGGTGCGACAGAGGATCAGGCTATGGCTTATCTGCAACCGATCGTAATTGATACACACCCACTAAATAATCCGTGGCTGAACTATTCGGTATACTTATGTAATACACTGATACCGGGAGTACTCATGCTATTAATATTTATGGTTACCGTTTATTCAATCGGTGTGGAAATCAAGGATCGCACTGCCCGCGAATGGCTACGAATGAGTAACAACTCCATTTACATTGCATTGGCAGGAAAACTGCTTCCCCACACAATAGTCTTTTTCATTATGGGTATATTTTATAATGTATACCTGTATGGATTTCTGCATTTTCCTTGCAATAGCGGCATATTCCCGATGATATTCGCCACACTGTGTCTCGTACTAGCATCTCAATGTTGTGGTATTGTTATGATAGGAACTCTGCCGACTCTACGACTCGGATTAAGTTTTGCTTCCCTGTGGGGAGTCATATCGTTCTCCATTTCCGGTTTTTCATTCCCGGTCATGGCTATGCATCCTGTTCTACAGGCTTTGAGTAATCTATTCCCGTTGCGGCATTATTTCCTGATTTACGTCGATCAAGCACTCAACGGATATAGTATGGCTTACTCATGGACCAACTATATGGCACTATTAATATTTATGATGCTCCCCTTCTTTGTGGTTCATCGCCTGAAGGAAGCATTGGTTTACTATAAATATATACCCTAAATGAAAGATATAAAATTAAAAGACAAGATAGCCCAAGGCATCAATGACCTGTTTTATATCTGGAAGCGGGAGTTTCAGACAACTTTCCGCGACCAGGGGGTGCTGATATTTTTCATACTCGTCCCATTAGGTTATCCGTTGTTGTATAGTTTCATTTATGACAACGAAGTAGTGCGTGAAGTTCCTGCCGTTGTTGTAGACGATTCACATTCATCTCTTAGTCGTGAATATCTCCGTAAGGTAGATGCCACACCCGATATTCAAATCGTCTCTTACTGTGCTGATATGGAAGAAGCCAAACAAATGCTAAAGAAGCGGCGTGCGTATGGTATCATTTATATCCCTTCGGATTTCAGCGACAATATTGCCAAAGGAAAACAGACACAAGTCAGTATCTATTGCGACATGAGCGGATTGTTATACTATAAATCGATGCTTCTTGCCAACACTGCCGCTTCTCTGGATATGAACAGGGATATCAAAATTGCACGTAGCGGAAACACGACCGACCGTCAGGATGAAATCACTGCTTATCCGATAGAATATGAAGAAATCTCCATCTTCAACCCCACTGCCGGGTTCGCCGCTTTCCTGATTCCTGCTGTATTGGTATTGATTATCCAACAGACATTATTGCTCGGCATCGGTCTCGCTGCAGGAACTGCTCGTGAGAACAACAGATTTAAGGATCTTGTACCTATTAATCGTCACTATAACGGGACGTTACGAATTGTATTAGGAAAAGGATTGAGTTATTTCCTAGTTTATATATTGGTAGCTTTCTACGTACTTTATGTCGTTCCAAGATTGTTTAGCCTCAACCAAATTGGGCAACCCAGTTCATTAATATTATTCGTTGTCCCCTATCTTGCGGCTTGTATCTTCTTTGCGATGACAGCTTCTATTGCCATTCGCAATCGGGAAACGTGTATGCTGATTTTTGTATTCACATCAGTCCCCCTGTTATTTATTTCAGGAATTTCCTGGCCGGGAGCAGCTATTCCTCCGTTTTGGAAGTATGTATCCTACATCTTCCCCTCAACGTTTGGAATTAACGGCTTTGTAAAAATCAACAATATGGGAGCCACTCTTAGTGAAGTAGCTTTTGAATATAAGGCTTTGTGGTTGCAAGCCGGCATTTATTTCCTGACCACCTGTTGGGTATACCGCTGGCAAATACTGATGAGTCGCAAACATGCAATAGAGAGATACAAAGAATTAAAAGAGAAAGCAAACTTATCCAAGCAGATAAGTGATTAATGAGTAAGAATTACAAGAGAGAGAATTAACGGTGTATCCTTTCAATGGGATATGCCGTTTTTTTCAAATAAGAACATGAAAATCCCCCGTTCCAAGAGAGTATAGAACGAGGGATTTTAGAGATATTATAAAGAGAGTATAATAAGTTTAGAACTTGTAACCTACACCGATAGAGAAGTTCATGTTCTTCGGTGCACCGTCACCATCAGCCAATTTAGCCAAACCAAATTCTCCTGATAAGTCAATAAAGAATTTATTAATTTCATAAGCAACGCCTACACCGAGACCTGCATCAAATCTTTTTGCTCCAAATTGATCATCACCGTCACCAAAGAAATCAATTTTTTCATCACCAATTTTACACTTACCAGCAATACCAAATGCAAAATAAGGACCAGCTTTCACTACAATATTCTGGTTATCAGCAATTGCAAATCTTGCAGCAGCCAATACCGGAATCTCCAAATACATTGGATTCATTTTCACTTCATCCTGTTTAGCACCTTTTTGAGTGAACATCAACGAAGGTTGAATAGACCACATATCAGAGAACTGATATTCCATGCCAACGCCTACATTGAATCCAATCCTCATGTCAGTATCCATATCCCCAGTAAAGTTACTCATGTTCATACCAACTTTGGCATTCCAAGAAATCTGAGAATAAGAAACGATAGAAACAAGTGCAAATAGCACAAAAATCAAACCTTTTTTCATATCATTCATTTTTTAGTTTGCCTTCCTCTTCCCTTTGGTTGGCATTGTTAGTTAATAGTTCTGTTTGAAGTGTGGGGAATTATTCGCAACCGGTTAAAGTATTGAAACGCACTCTTCCGTATTTAACGTATGTTTTGTAGCCGCAAATATATTTCATTTATTTTATATAAAAAAATCCGACACACTCTATTTTTTGCATAAATGTTATTAAAGTGTGACTATTTAGATAAAAATAATGCTCATCCTGTCTTTTTTTATGCTTAAATATTTTCCACGCAATAAGACTATTAAAATATTCTTGCAAGATTTATACATTTACAATTATTAACCGACTAGCTATTGCTTGCTTACGAAATATTCGTAGATTTGCGAAGTATTCGTAATTAAACAACATCTCCATGGAAAAGTTAACTATACAAGAAGAAGAAGTAATGATCTACATTTGGGAGTTACAATGCTGTTTCGTAAAAGACATTGTTGCAAAGTATACGCAACCGGCACCTCCTTATACCACAGTAGCATCTATCGTAAAAAACCTCGAGCGGAAAGGATATGTCACACCGAAACGTGTGGGTAATACCTACCAATATACTCCTGCCATTCGCGAAAATGAATATAAACGCCATTTTATGAGTGGCGTAGTTCGTAACTACTTTGAGAACTCTTACAAAGAAATGGTTTCTTTCTTTGCCAAAGACCAGAAAATTTCGACCGATGATCTCAAAGATATTATCGAACTCATTGAAAAAGGAAAAGAAAATTAATAGAAAACATTCATCACCATGACTCCGGAACTAGCTTATTTTCTAAAGATAAATGTAGCGATAGCTCTGTTCTATGCATTCTATCGGTTGTTTTTCCATAAAGACACCTTCTTCCATTGGCGTAGGATGGCTTTGCTATGTTTCTTTGCCATCTCCATGCTTTATCCTTTACTGAATATTCAGGGATGGATAAAAGCTCACGAACCAATGGTGGCAATGGCAGATCTTTATGCAACCATCATCCTTCCGGAGCAAGTAGTTACTCCTTTACAAGAGCCTGTAATGAACTGGCAAGAGTTTATCATGCAGCTCGCGAAAGTTATCTATTGGAGCGGAATGTTATTACTAGCCACACGTTTCTTTGTACAACTGGGCAGCATCATCCGGTTACACTTCCAATGCTCAAAAAGCAAGATACAAGGAGTACGCGTACATCTATTAAAGAAAAAAACCGGCCCTTTTTCTTTCTTCCACTGGATATTCATACACCCACAATCACATACGGAATCTGAAATCAGTGAAATTATTACTCATGAAGAGACCCACGCCCGTCAATACCATTCGGTAGACGTACTTATCAGCGAGATAATGTGTATCTTTTGCTGGTTCAATCCATTTATCTGGCTGATGAAACGGGAAGTCAGAGGAAACCTCGAATACATGGCAGATCACCGTGTATTAGAGACGGGGCATGATAGTAAATCATACCAGTACCATTTGTTGGGACTGGCACATCACAAGGCTGCAGCAAATTTATCAAATAGTTTCAATGTTTTACCACTCAAAAATCGTATTAAAATGATGAATAAACGAAGAACGAAAGAAATAGGAAGGACAAAATATCTGATGTTTCTTCCCTTGGCTGCTATCTTAATGATTGTCAGTAACATCGAAATGGTAGCACGTACCACTGAAAAATTTGCCAAAGAAATGATGGGACAAGCAACAGAAGAAGTTGCCATGCAAGCTGAAACTACGGATATTCCGGAACTTCCTACAGAAGATATTCAAGGAACTACACTTCCACGGGATAAGCAAGAAAAGGAAATGGCGGAAACTCAAATCAAAAGTGTACCAGATTCCGTTGTCTTCCAGGTTGTAGAAGAAATGCCGGATTTTCCGGGAGGAGTACAGGCACTGATGGACTACTTATCGAAGAACGTCAGATATCCGGCTGAAGCACATGCAATCGGTGCACAAGGACGTGTGATTGTAAGCTTTACTGTCAAAAAGGACGGAAGCATAGCCGATACGAAAGTGGAGCGAAGTGTCAATCCGTATCTCGACAAGGAAGCCATGCGTGTAATTGCCGCCATGCCCAAATGGAAACCCGGCAAACAAAGGGGGGAAGCAGTGAACGTGAAATTTACAGTTCCTGTTGCTTTCCGGCTATCCGGTCCTGAACTTCCCAAAGCAGAAGAAGTAAAGCAGTCCGACATGGATGAAGTAGTGGTGGTGGGCTATGCTGCAAAAGATGATCCAACTCCAGAGGGAGGCAGTGTAAAAGGAGAAAATGAAGACGAAGTATTCACCATGGTAGAAGTAATGCCTAAATTTCCGGGAGGACAAGCCGGTCTGTTCCAATATCTGGCTAGAAGTATCAAATATCCCGTCATCGCTCAAAAAAGTAAGGAGCAAGGCAGAGTCATCATACAGATGGTTATTAGTAAAGACGGAAGTTTGTCGAATATCAAAGTCTTACGCAGTGTATCTCCGTCACTGGATGCAGAAGCCGTACGCGTAGTGGGTAATATGCCTAAATGGGAACCAGGAATGCAAAAAGGACAACCTGTTTCTGTCAAGTATACCATTCCTATCGTATTCAGGTTACAGTAATTTCTCTCTCCGGTGCCGCCCCCTTTCCTCATCGGTGAGGAACGGGGCGTTCATCGGTGGGAAACACCTTTCTCCCCGGAGCCGGATATATCCTTCTCCAGTACAAAAAAATCATTTCTTTTTTAGTTTTTTACAAGGATAGTTATAAAAAGATCCTTATATTTGTTCGTGTAATAAAACATTATTCACATGAAAAGATTCGTATGGATTATCGGTTTGATATTCTGCATAACCTGCACCATACAAGCCAAAGACAGAGTGATCGAGCGTCCTCCTTTTCTTGCATGGAGTTCCAATAGTATTGAGGTCGATAAAATTGTCATGAGTGATACAGTGACAACAGTGTATATAAAGGCTTTCTATCATCCTAAATATTGGATAAAAATAGCTACGGGCAGTTTCCTGAAAGACAACAATGGAATGCTTTATCCCATTCGAAGAGGAGTTGGAATCACATTAGATAAAGAGTTCTGGATGCCGGAATCAGGAGAAGCGGAATTCCAATTACAATTTCCTCCCATACCCGAAAATGTAACCAGTCTGGACTTCTCGGAAGGAGATTTTGACGGAGCATATAAGATATGGGGCATACAACTGGATAAGGACGCATTCTATAAACAGAAACTTCCCAAAGAAGCAGTCGTGCACAAAATAAATAAGAAAGCGATATTGCCGACTCCTAAGTTAGTCTATGGAACTGCCACCCTTAAAGGAAAAATACTAGACTATCAAAAAGAGATGATAAAGCAAGTGAAGATGCACATAGAAAGTCCTGCACTGAATATCCACAACGAACAGAATATCATAAAAATCAAGGAGGACGGCACTTTCCTGGCGGAAGTAAAGGTTGCATCTGTCACAAGCGTAGCATTGGAATTTCCTTTTGGTTGGATTGAATGTCTGATAGCTCCCAATGAAGAGACATCACTCATTATAAATACAAAGGAACTTTGCCGCAGACAAGCACATCTACAAAGAAAAGATAAAACGTATGGAGAGCCTGTATACTTCAATGGTTATCTGGCTAGCCTACAACAAGAATTAGCTTCAGTAGATATAGATATTGTATTAAAAAGCGTTTATTACATGGATATGTACAATGACATTGTCGGGAAAAGTGCAGATGAATATAAAGCTTATGTACTTGAGCGCCTTCCATCCGTTCGAAAAGAAATTGCGCAATCCCCATACAGCAATGCGTGCAAAGAGCTATTAAATATCCTGGTAGACCTGGATGCGACCGGCAAAATCGCCATGACGGAGAGAGAACTAAAATCAGCACATATTGCTGTTAACAAACTGAATAGAGAGCAGACTGATGATTATTTTTATAATACCCGCATCGATACTCCTAAAGGCTACTATGACATACTGAAGGAATTCAGTTCTATCAACACTCTTAAAGCTTTATACGGCAAATATTACGCGTCAACGATATATTTAATAAACTTTCTGCCGAATTCTTTAGATGTACTTAAAGAGACACTAAGAACGGGACAGGGACCTCTATTCGATAACATTAAATTTAATAAGCTATATCAATCCATTAAGGATTTTACCCCGTTAACAGCAGAACAGAATGTTGAATTAAAGACTTTTTCTTCCCCGGTATATGCAGAGATGCTTACTCAAGTTAACAAAGAGATAATAAAAAAGATAGAATTAAACAAAAGAAAGACAGGCTTCACTGTTAACGAGACTGGACAAGTCTCCAATGAAGATTTATTCCCATCCATTATCTCTAAATTCCGGGGACACACACTGTTAGTTGATTTTTGGGCAACATGGTGTGGCCCTTGTCGCACAGCTAATAAAGCCATCACTCCAATGAAAGAGGAATTAAAAGACAAGGATATTATCTACCTCTACATCACAGGCGAAACTTCCCCCAAAGGTACCTGGGAAAACATGATTACCGATATTCATGGTGAGCATTTCCGTGTGACAAATGAGCAATGGAGCTTTCTAATGTCCAACTTCAATATCCGAGGAGTTCCCACTTATTTTGTTGTTGATCCGGAGGGTAATATCACCTTCAAACAAACTGGATTTCCCGGAGTAGACACCATGAAAAAAGAACTCATGAAAGCTTTGAATAAATAATTCAAACGTAAAAAATAGATCAAGCAGAAATCGTTGTTGATATACGCCATAAATAAATGCAAGACCCCTGATTGATATAGAAAAAATAGTGACGGTATATGCTTAGGATAGTGACGGTATATGCTTAGGATAGTGACGGTATCGTTGTCATATACCGTCACTATTTATATTGGATAGCGTCACTATTTTGTAGAAGAGAATCCGCCAACAACGGATTCTATATGATCCTAATAAATAAACGAGCCTCCATAGTCTTTGAAAAGACTACAGAGGCTCGCTCTATATCCTATGGATAACTTACTGCAAAGCTATCCAACTCCAGATTCCATTTATTTATGCATTTCCACGATTTGAGTCGGAGCCATCTCTACATTCCGGCGATCTACCTGACGAACAACACTGGCAGCCAGGGATAAGAAAGCGCGTCCGGTCACGGAGTCTTCATCCAATGCAACGGGAGTACCATTATCTCCTCCTTCACAGATGCTTTGCACGATAGGAATCTGCCCCAACAAAGGAACATTCATTTCTTCAGCCAGTTTCTTGGCACCTTCTTTACCAAAGATATAGTATTTATTCTCGGGTAGTTCAGCGGGAGTAAACCAAGCCATATTCTCAACCAAACCGAGAATAGGTACATTTACCTTATCGTTGGTGAACATATTGATTCCCTTACGGGCATCTGCCAAAGCAACCGCTTGCGGAGTGCTGACAACAATCGCTCCTGTCATGGCTAATGTTTGAACAACCGTCAAATGAATGTCACTGGTTCCGGGAGGAAGGTCTATCAGGAAATAATCCAAATCTCCCCAGGCTGCATCAGCTATCAACTGTTTCAACGCATTACTTGCCATTCCGCCACGCCACAAAGTTGCCTGATCCGGATCGACAAAGAAACCGATAGACAATAATTTCACGCCATACTTCTCTACCGGAATAATCATGTCACGACCATCTATACGTTCAGCATAGGGGCGTGCATCCTCCACCTGAAACATCTTAGGCATGGAAGGACCGAAAATATCAGCATCGAGCAAGCCAACCTTATAGCCTAATTTAGCCAAAGCAACTGCCAAGTTCGCAGACACCGTAGACTTACCTACTCCACCTTTACCGGAAGATATACCGACTATATTCTTCACTTGTGGAAGGAGCTTGCCAACTTCCGGACGAGCGGCTTGCTTACTCTCTGCTGTGATTGTTACCTGCACATCAGGAGAGACATACGTATGAATAGCTGTTTCCGCAGCTTTCAACATTGATTTCATAAACGGATCAGTCGGTTTCTCAAAGATCAATGAAAAGCTGACAGTCATACCATCAATACGGAGATTATCGGCAACCATCTCCGCTTCCACCAAATTCTTTCCCGTACCGGGATAACGCACCGTTGCCAATGCATCCAATATCAATTTAGGATAGAGAGTCATTTTATTTACTATTTGACGATTTACAAATTACTATTTAAAGTCACTATTCAGATGGCTGCCGGTTCACTTTAGGGTGATTGTCCCGGCAAGCTATTTGCTTGTGCTTAGACCGCTACGCTTGCTGCGGTTGTAGCTACGATAGGGATCAAGCTCTATTTCTACATCCGGCTCTTGCAGTTTACCTTCCTGCGGAAGCCGGAATTTGATATACTTTATATCTAAACCACGATCCAGCCACTGTTGTTCATAATAGGTTTTAATACCGAGAATATTATCTACCAGATCAGAATGATATAAATCTTCAGTCATAAACTCAACCGGAAGTTTGTTCGCCTCAATCATGTATTTTGTATAGGTAAACATAAAGTTGCTGTCCGTTTTCAGGTGGATAATACCATTCGGTTGCAAAAATTTGCGATACCTTTCCATAAAATAGGTAGAAGTCAGTCGCTTGGTTGCTTTCTTCATTTGCGGGTCAGAGAAGGTAAGCCATATTTCACTCACTTCGCCTTCAGCAAAAAAACGCTCGATGATTTCAATATTGGTACGCAGGAAAGCGACATTCTTCATTCCGGCCTGTAATGACTCCGTTGCTCCCGTCCACATACGGGCGCCTTTTATATCCACTGCTATAAAGTTCTTTTCGGGAAACATCTTACCCAGGCCAACAGTATACTCACCACGTCCGCAACCCAACTCGAGCACAATCGGATGATCGTTTTTAAAAAACTCCTTGTGCCATTTCCCTTTCATGTCAAAAGGCATGTTATCTACCGCCGAATAAGGATATTCGAACACGTGCGGATAACTCGCCATATCGGCAAACTTTTCTAATTTATTCTTTCCCATATCAATCCTGATTAGGTTGCAAAGGTACTGATTTTGAAGCAACCGACAAAAAGAAATGGAGCACAGATTTCTCTATGCTCCATTCTTCTATAGTACTGAATGAGTCTTATCAAATCTCAACATTCACTTCAACGTTTACCTCTACACTTCCGCCTTGTTGTGCTTTCAAATCTTCATAGAAAGCAGCACGCGAAATAGCAACATACGGTTGCAGGAAAAGAAGTCCAATACCCAAAGTGAAAATACAAAGGATAGCCCAGCCAATGAAACTTAAATCAAGCATGAACAGCTTCATCTTGTTCCCTTCCATCATAGCCATACTTTTCTCAATAGCTGCATTGTTTTTCATTTCCGGTTCATCTTTCAAGATAAAAGATGTCATTGCATAAGAATAAGACTTAATGATACCCGGTATAACCAGCAACAGTGACCACAAAATTGTATAGACAGCCTGAAGCAACATAGTTACAAAAATACGTCCATAATCCTGAAAGCCTTCGAACAAAACACCAAAATCAATGTCTTTGCCTCTACATACGCCAAGCATTACAATAGTAAAGCCGTATGCAACCGGAAGTCCAACAAACAATGAACATAATCCGCCAATCACAGGAATAGCAGATAATCCACCGGCAATTGCTGAATAAATAAGTGCAGCAACGGCTGCCATAGGCCACTTTCCTCGAAGTGCCTCACGCGCCTGCGCACGTAGTTCTGAGTTTAGTTTTAACATAGTGAATAATATTAATTGATAAATGTGTTATTTCATAATATACAATTACTCTACAATCGTCACCCAACCATGTGTATCCGGTTCGTCGCCATACTGGATTCCACGCAACTTATTGTACAATTTCGTACAGATAGGTCCCGGCTTGCCGTCTTTAGAAATCACATAAGATTTTCCATTTTCCAAATCATCGATACGCTGAATCGGGCTGATTACTGCGGCAGTACCACAAGCACCAGCTTCTTCAAATGTTTCCAGTTCTTCTTCCGGTATCGGACGGCGTTCCACTTTGATACCCATGTCTTCTGCCAACTGCATCAAGCTCTTATTGGTAATAGAAGGTAAGATAGAAGATGATTTCGGAGTGATATAAGTATTATCCTTAATACCGAAGAAGTTGGCAGCACCACATTCATCAATATATTTCTTTTCTTTTGCATCAAGGTAGAACTCGCAGGAATAGCCCAGATCATGTGCCTTCTTGTTAGCACGAAGACTGGCTGCATAGTTGCCACCCACTTTATAAATACCTGTTCCATGAGGAGCGGCACGGTCAAACTCACGAATGATAACGTACGGATTGGTAGAGAAACCACCTTTGAAGTACGGTCCTACCGGAGTTACGAATACTACAAACATATACTCTTCTGCAGGATGCACGCCTACCTGGGCACTTGTTCCGATCAACAGCGGACGAATGTAAAGAGAAGCACCGGTTTCATAAGGAGGGATAAAACGTTCATTCAACTTCACCACTTTCAGGATTGCTTCTTTGAACCGTTCTGTCGGAAGTTCTGCCATCAGAATTCCCTGGCAAGTAGATTGCAAACGGGCAGCATTTTCTTCCAAACGGAAAATACGAACTTTGCCATCTTTTCCACGGAATGCTTTCAGTCCTTCAAAAGCTTCCTGACCATAGTGTAAACAGGTTGCCGCCATGTGCAAATTGAGGTGTTCATCACTACTGACCTCTAATTCTCCCCATGCACCATTATGGAAGTTGATTCTCACATTGTAATCTGTCTTCATGTATCCGAACGACAGATTCGCCCAGTCTATTTCTTTCATATTGTTATGTATTAGTTTATTTTCCATTGCATTGAAACGCAAAAATAACTTTTATTCTTCAGATTGCCTCTTTTCTTGCAATAATTTTTCGACTTCCCGATCGGCTTTTGTTAGTTTATCCTTGCAAAAGGCTATAATTTCATTGGCTTCTTTTATTTTCTCACTCAAAATGTCGATATCCAGTTCGTTATTATCTATCTGGCGAACGATCTTTTCAAGACGTTCCATTGCTTGGGAATATGTTTCTTTTTTTACTGCCACGATGATTGATATTTAATGGTTAATAATGAATGTTTTTACAAATACACGTTTGACGGATAGCTACTTTTCTACTACCGATCGAACTTCTCCTTTCGATAGCCGGGTTATCAAATGCTCTCCCGGTTTCAGTAAAGAAGCATCCGTCACCGCTTTCCCATCCTTTATTGTAATACTATATCCCCGACTCAAAAGTTTATCCGGAGAAGCGTCCGCTATTCGTTGTTGCAAAAGTTCCAACCGGTGAGATTGACGGGCCACCAATGCTTTCGTCACCTGTGACAAATCTTTCTTTGCTGCCAGCAAAGAAAAACGGGCGTCCGCAAGTTTGCGATGAACAAGATTGGGAATACGGGTTTGGAGAGTTTCCAACCTTCGTCGTTCCAGATCAAGAAGCATATAAGCTCCCTGTTGAATCCGCATAGATAATTCTTCCAGATGCTCCGCGACTTCCGCTACCTGGTGAATCAGGAGTTCGGCAGCAGCCGTAGGAGTTTTCACCCGGGTATGAGCCACGGAATCAAGCACTGTATCATCGCGTTCATGCCCAATACCGGTAATAATAGGTAATGGAAATTGCGCACATGCAGCTGCCAATAGATAAGTATCAAAGCCGGACAAATCGGAAGTAGCTCCACCGCCACGAATGATGACTACTACGTCAAATTCATTGATGCGGGCATTAATACGATCCAAAGCAGCCAACACGGATTCCTCCACCTGATTTCCCTGCATTAAAGCCGGAAAAAGCTCCGTATAGAAAAAGAACCCGCCCGAATTGTGCTGCAACTGATGACAGAAATCTCCATATCCGGCCGCAGTAGCCGAAGAAATGACAGCAATACGCTGGGGAAGAATCGGTATCTCAAGCTCTTTATTCAGCGTCAACACTCCCTCCTCTTCCAACTGCAATAATATTTCCCGACGGCGACGAGCCATATCTCCCAATGTATAAGCAGGATCAATATCAAGTACCGTCAGACTATAACCGTATAGCTCATGAAACTGAACTGTTACTTTCACCAACACCTTAATGCCGGAAGTAAATAGCTGCCCTGTGGTTTCCTCAAAATAAGGTTTCAACAAGCGGTAGATATTATTCCAAATCATACCGCGTGCCTTGGCTACGAGATTGTTGCTGCGAGGATCTTTCTGCACGAATTCCAGATAACAATGCCCTGTCGTATTGGAACGGACATCGCTCAACTCTGCCTGTATCCAATATTCATCGGGCAGGCATTGCTCCAGACTACGGCGCACGAGTGCATTCAGTTCTAAAAGAGAAAGCCTCTCCCCACCCTCTTCCAAAGAGGGAGATTCTGATTGCTTGGACTTATACATATTATTGAGCATCATTCGTTTATATAATAAATCAGGAACAGGTCACACACTTTTTTTAAATAAGAGTAACTTGAAAGCAACTACAAATTCCGTGTTTTACAATAGATAATTAGTTAGCAAGGACACTTATTTCCTTTCTGTGGAAGAAGACTGGAGGTAAGCCTTCCACAAATCAGGAATACCATATCCATATATATTATCCGGGAAATCAGCTCTGTCACCTGACTGACGCACCAAATCAATAATCTGCTTTGCTGTCAGCTTCGGACAAGCCTGCCACAAGCAAGCTACCATACCGCACATAATCGGAGAAGCAAAAGAGGTTCCATTGGCGCGACGAAGATTTCCATCCGTTCCCATCACATCTGAATTTAAACCGACAGCCACTACGTCGGGCTTCACACGTCCGTCAGCCGTATTTCCTACAGAAGAAAACGGCGCCAGTTCTCCTCTTTTTGTTACAGCTCCTACAGTTATGATATTCTCCGCATCTCCCGGAGGAGTAATCTTCTTCCACGAACCCGCGCCCGAATTTCCGGCACTGCAAACAACTACCATTCCTTTATCGGCAGCCTTCGCAGCTTCACGGGACATCAGCGCATAATGACCATTCAAGTCACGGTATCTATAATTCTTCGCAGGATCGTCAAATGAGTAGTAACCAAGCGATGTATTCACTAAATCCACTCCTACACTATCGGCAAACTCGATAGCTGCCGCCCAATAATCCTGCTCTACCAAATTTTCCGAATATTCGTCTTCACTACGCAGCAACCAATAAGAAGCTTCAGGAGCAGTGCCAATCATCACATGCGGCTGGTTCATTGCCATACAGGACAATACAGACATTCCATGACTGCTTTCTGCATAAATATCTGCCTCCGGATTCACAAAGTCACGCACACCGAGGATACGGATATTTTTCATGGCATCAATCTTATCCACATTATGGAAGCCGGCATCAATCACGGCAATGGTCATTCCCTCTCCCTTAAAACCTGCATCATGCAGGAGATCGACGCGGCTCATAGCCGCTTGCGTGATTGCAGGACCGTAAAGGCTATCGGTGCGCAACGGTTTATTTATCAATGAGTCTCTTTGAAATGCTCTTTGCGTGATACCTTTCCACACTCTTTCTGTAGAACGTACAAAAGGCAGTTGAGCTATTTCGCTGATTAACATACTGTCATTACAAGAAACAGTGACGAAATTATCCCATTTTCCGGTCACAAGTACATGAACACCTGTTTTCCGTATGGCATCTACATATTTCCTGCAAACCGGTAAATCGGTAGAATCAATAGGCAATCCCTGTTTTTTTCTCCGCTCGATAGATTTCTTAGACAAATACTTTTCCGGTTTTTGCAAGGAATAGTCCGTAGCCGCTTTGTCTTTCAGACTAATTCGATATTTTAAGGTATCTCCCGGAGTAAACTGGGCAAACACACCCAAATACATATTTAAAGCGAGAATCAATACTATAAACTTCTTCATAAGTTATCTTTCTATTTTAATCAATCATAATTCTTCATTTTCCATAATCACCAGCCCGATTCCTCTTTGGGAAGCAATGAAAGCTCCTCCCAGCACCCGTTTTCCATCATAAAACACAGCTGATTGTCCGGGAGCAATGGCCGAAGCTATTTCAAGGAAATGTATCAACAAACGTCCGTCTTCCAATCTTTTCACCCGGCAAGGAATCGGACGACTGCGATAACGAATCCGTACCGTCAGATTCTCACATCCGAACAATTCCCGTTCATCCACCATTTTATCCTGCTCCGCCAACATGTATTCAGTTTCCAGCTGGTCGGCATTTCCAAGCATCACCGTATTTTTCTGCGGATTGATTTTCAACACATAGGCAGGCTTTCCTAAAGCGATCTCCAATCCTTTTCGTTGGCCAATCGTATAATAAGGTGCTCCTTTATGCTTCCCAAGCTTCACTCCTTCAGAGTTAACAAACCATCCCGGTCCAATTTCACTATCCAGTTCGGGGCACTGCTCACGAAGAAAATCACGGTAATCCCCCTTGATAAAGCAGACTTCCATACTTTCTCCTTCTTTCGACTTTGCTTCATATCCTTTCTCTGCAAGATACTCACGAACCTTCACCTTCGTATAATCTCCCAATGGGAAAATACAACGTTTCAGCACATCCTGCCCCAATCTCCAGAGAAAATACGACTGGTCTTTCTTATCATCGTCTCCGGCTACTATATAAATATTTCCGTTTTTCTCTTCCAATCGTGAATAATGTCCGGTAGCCACCCATGCACAATTCAACTTATCCGCCCACTCCGTCAAAACACGGAACTTAAACAACGGATTACACATCACGCACGGATTCGGTGTACGCCCCTGCTTATATTCGTCTATGAAGTTTTTTACGATGGTTTCTTTAAAAGGAATACGTTCATCTGCTACATAATGTTCGATCCCCATCCGTTCAGCCAACTCCCTGGCATCCTGTGGTTCATCTCCCCATACGCGCATGGTAACCCCTACAATCTCGTATCCTTGTTCCTGCAGCATCAAGCAAGTAGCGGTGCTGTCTATGCCACCACTCATACCTACCAATACTCTCTTATTTCGTTCTTCCATTCGAATTTTGAAAATTTACATGGATACAAATGTACGAGATTTCAAAGAGAAAAGTTGCTTTTCTGAAAGAAAATCCTTATATTTGAAATATACCAAAAGCGAGAACAATTATGGCTAACCCCAGATTACCGGGCATTTCCGAAAACGAGCAAGCCTTATTGTATGCCAAATTGAATGAGTACAACCGAGGCAGAGCCTCTTTTAAAGAGGTAGGAGTCTACCTGGTGGTGTTGCCCCGACCGGGGAAACCAAATTATTCCCTTTGGCTGTACTCTCCCCTGCCCGAAAAGCAATCCATTCTTTATATACATGACCTGTCACCAGACATCAACGAATCCCTGCGGATGGCCAGCACGATGTTTTATTATTCGAAGCGTTGCATCATCCTGGTAGATTACAATGAGAAAAGAATGCAGAGTAACGGTGACGATCTTATCTTCTTCGGAAAATACCGGGGACATTTTCTACATGAAATCCTCAAAATAGATCCCGCCTACCTAAGTTGGGTAGCATACAAATTCATTCCCAAAATACCGAAACAGGAACGTTTCGTCAAAATAGCACAAGCTTATCATTCCATACACCTGGATATAATGATAAGAAAATCGAGGGAGAAGCGTTCATCCAGCCGTTATCTGGGAGAATTAGGAGAAAAGCTGACAGACTTAAAATTAAAAGTCACCCGGGTAAGATTGGAAGACGATCCGTACAAAACAAGAGTGAACGGCACTACCCCACAGTTTTTTGTCAAGCAGGTACTGACTTTGACCGATGCCAGTGGAAATTTAGTCACCATGAGTATTCCATCAAAAAATCCCAGTGCGGTTTCATGCACTCTATCCGGGATAGAACATGAATACCGACTGGGAGATATTATCTACGTTGCATCGGCGAAAGTATCGCGCCGATACGAAAGCTATGGTTCAAAATACACGCGCCTTAGCCATGTGAAGTTCGCAAGCCTCAACGTTTAGTCCAATCGTCTTTGACAAAACTTGCCGGATAAGAGATTTTATCCACCACACCGTCTTTCTGACGAATCCAAGATGTGAATGTACGGGCACCCTCATCCAATACGATGATACGCGCACCATTCGGCAAATGGTTATATTCCGTATTTCCACCGGTAAAGCGTCCATAAGCCAGAAGGATATCTTTCCACATCACTGCATAGTCATTATCGTGGTCGTGTCCTACAAACATACCCATCACATCACCAGCTTCTTTCATCGCTGCAAACATTCCTGTATTCAATTTAGGCGCACAGGCTTCCTCCATACGAGTTCCACGAAGAATTGCATTTTCGCTACGGGCAGCTTCATTGTATTCAGGAAGAGGAATATGGAAAAAAGCAAGAGCCGGCAGAGGCTGTCCGCCGTTTTGCACTTTATAAGCCGCACTCTGTTGACGATACCAATTTATCTGGTCGAATGTAAGCCATGCATACCCCTTCACATCTTTCAAAGGAGAATAAGAGTGAGAATCCATGCAATATAGCAAAGCAGCATCCTTCTTTAGATTGGAAGACGATTTCACTGTCAATACATAATCCGGCGATAAAACTGTTCCGCGATCAGGCAATAAATTGCCGGGAACTTGACGGATGATATCATATAACTGTTCCCGTGTCATTCCCTGTTCATTGTCATGGTTACCAAAAGTGACCACAAAAGGTAGTTTACGTTTAACTACCGGTTCCAGTACCTGCAACATTCCGGAATCCGCCGGAGCAGAATAAACAACATCACCGGTAAATATCACCAAATCCGGACGTTCGTCATCAAGCACCTGATTAATACGTTCCAGAGCTATATCTGAAGCCCGATTTCCATATTTAAAATGCACATCGGTAAATTGCACAATCTTGAATTTACCATCTTTGCTAAATTTCAGTTCACTCTTCTGAGCCATACAAAAAGTCGTTACCAATAAGAAGGCAAGTGTTAAGTAAATTTTAAAAAGACGAATCATAATTATTTGTTTTAGGGGGTTAAGAAATCTTCTCTATCAGCACAGTAGCATAAGCTGATATACCTTCTTCACGACCTGTAAAACCGAGTTTCTCGGTAGTAGTCGCCTTAATGGAAATATCATCCATATCAATCCCCATAACAGTTGCCATCGTCTCCTGCATTAAAGGAATGTGCGCTTTTAACTTCGGGCGTTCGGCACAAATAGTTGCATCGATATTGCCCACTTTATATCCTTTGGTAGCAATCAACTCCACTGTTTTTTTCAGCAGTATCTTGCTATCTATATTCTTAAATTCTCCTGCCGTATCGGGGAAATGATAGCCAATATCACGCATATTCGCCGCCCCCAACAGAGCATCGCAAACAGCATGCAATAATACATCAGCATCCGAATGCCCCAGCAATCCTTTTGTGTGTTCCAAAAGAATGCCACCCAGCCATAACTCACGACCTTCGACCAACTGATGTACGTCGAAACCAAAGCCTACTCTTATCTTCATATTTTATATAACAAATGAGTACTAATGAATAAAAAAAGATCAACGAATATAGAAATCCAGCAGTTTTTCTCCCTCCAGATAACCTTGCAAACGCTGTCCGATACTAACAGGACCTACACCCACAGGAGTCCCAGTAAAGAGCAAGTCACCAATTTTCAAAGTTACAAACTGGCTTACATAAGCGATTATATCATCTATCTTGAAAAGCATATCTGCCGTACAACCGCGCTGCACTTCCTTACCGTCGATCAACAAATGAAAGTCAAGATTCTGAATATCCTTATAGTGCTCCACCGGAACAAAAGTTCCAATAGCAGCCGACGAATCAAAACCTTTGCAAAGCTCCCAGGGATTACCCTGCTCACGGAACTTTCGCTGAAGGTCACGAGCCGTAAAGTCGATCCCTACAGTCACTGCATCATAATAACGGTTAGCAAAGCGGGGAGCTATATTTTTCCCCAATCGATTAATACGAACCACCAGCTCCGTTTCATAATGTATCTCTTTAGAAAAGTCGGGAATGAAAAACGGTTTGCCATCCTTCAGAATAGCAGAATCAGGCTTCATAAAAATCACCGGCTCCGTATTTACTTGTGTATGTCCCAGTTCTTTGTTATGCTGGGCGTAGTTCATTCCTACTGCAATAATCTTCATTATTTCTCGTTAAAATTCAATCGGTTAAACATAACAGCCAAATGAGCATATAGAGACGTATTCTGCACCACTATATTCTCGGGTACACGGATTCGGAAAGGAGTAAAGTTCCATACGGCTTTTATACCTCCGTCTACCATCTTATCTGTAATTTCCTGAGCAATATTAATAGGTACGGTCAATACACCGATATTTACATCGTATTCTTTCATCTTTGCTTCAAAGTCATCGGAATGATAAATAGGAATACCATTCAGGTCTTTTCCCACCAGTTCCGGATTCACATCAAAAGCAGCCACAATCTCCAGTCCGAAATGATGCAAACCAGAATCCCGAAGCAAAGCAGCCCCCAGGCTACCTACACCAAACAAGAAGGCTTTGTGCATATTGGTAAATCCAAGAAAACTCTCTAACACCTCAATCAGCGCATCAATATTGTATCCCACTCTCGTACGCCCCGAGATATTGACGTATGACAAATCCTTGGCGATTTGGGAAGCGTCAATATTTATTTCCTTAGAGATTTGTGTAGAAGAGACATACTGCTCCCCTTTATCTTTCATTAGTTTTATATTGGACAGATACCAGGGAAGTCTGCGCAAGGTAGGCTCCGGCACTTTATCCGCCTCTTTTCGTATATAAGTGCTCATACTTCTTACAAAATTTGGTATTTTGCAAAAGTACATTATTTTTTGAGACTGACAACCCTATAACAGAAAACCTTAATAGAGATTAAACAAAACGATGAAAAGAGACTCAAATTTTGCTCTTTTCGATAAGTTTAATACTTTTGAAAAGGATTAAAAATGACAAGTATGAAAAATAATGATTGGAAAGATAGATTGAACGTTGTGTACTCCACGAATCCTGACTTCGGTTATGAAATGGATAACGATGAAGAACAGGTTACCCTCGACAAAGACAAGCAAAACCTGCGAGTTTCCATTGACAAAAAGAACCGGGGTGGTAAAGTGGTAACATTAATTACCGGATTTGTGGGTACGGATAATGATTTGAAAGAGCTAGGCAAGTTACTGAAAAGCAAATGTGGAGTAGGCGGTTCAGCTAAAGACGGAGAGATAATGGTACAAGGAGATTTCAAGACCAAGATCATAGATCTACTCATCAAAGAAGGATATACTAAAACCAAAGGTATAGGAGGTTAAATTAAATAATACAAGAAATGAGAAAAGTAATATTATTCTGTGCGGCAACACTATTCTCACTGTTGTCATTCGCACAAGAAAGTGATGCGGATATTGTAAAGGTAGGTGACAATATACCTGCCTTCACCCTTCATTCAACAGCAAACGGCACCATAAACTCTGCAGATCTAAAAGGGAAAGTTGTATTAATCAATATTTTCGCTACCTGGTGCGGCCCTTGCCAAAGCGAACTGGCTGAAGTTCAGAAAATACTCTGGCCTAAATATAAAAACAACAAGGATTTCTGTATGTTAGTGATCGGTCGCGAGCATACAGACGACCAATTAGCGGAATACAATAAAAGAAAAAGGTTTACATTTCCCCTCTACCCGGATCCCAAACGGGAAGTTACAGGTAAATTTGCCACCAAAATGATTCCCAGAAGTTATTTAATAAACAAAGAAGGAAAAGTAATATCAGCTACTACCGGCTATGAAGATGGAGCCATAGATACGCTGATGAAGCAAATAGATAAAGCATTGAAGTAGTCCCTATCCTAAGATATGCCTTAAAGAAAAAAGAGTCCGGTGCAATACCGAACCCTTTTCCCAAATTTTACATATAATAAATCTGACTTTGTAAGTAGTACTTAACAAGATTTGAATCAGATTATTCAGCTTTCAAAGTGAAACGCTTGAAGTCAACAATCTTCAGTTCAGGATCAGCAGCAGCCAACACTTCTCTTACAGTCTTCTTAGCGTCCATGATATCTTCCTGGTTCAGCAGGCAAACTTCTTTCAAGAACTTAGCCAGACGACCCTTAGCGATGTTCTGAATCATTTGTTCAGGCAAATGTGCAGCCTTTTCAGCAGAAACAGTAGCAATGATTTCTTTTGCTTTCGCTACATCTTCAGCTGTAATCCAACCTTTAGCCATATTGCTTTCCATGTGATCTTCGCTGTCTACATGAGCCGGGTTGATGTTAGCCTTCTTCAGAGCAGCTTCTACAGCCTTCTGCACCTGTTCAGCCTTTGTCTTTTCGATAGCTACTTCGATTTCTTTTTGCTTCACTTCTTCAGAAACACCATCCTCATCAATAGCGATCGGATTCATAGCAGCAATCTGCATAGCTACTTGCTTAGCCAACTGCTCGTCAACGTTCTTGTTAAAAGCAACAATCGTACAAAGACCATTTCTGTTCATGTGGTTGTAAACAGCAGTGCTTGCGCCTTCTACAGTCATGTAACCATCAAGTTCCATTTTCTCACCTGTGATACCGCTACGGTCAGTCACTGCATCCTGTACAGTACCGTTACCCATCGGCAATGCTTTTACTTCGTCCAATGTCTTGCATTTGTTAGCCACAGCAAGATCAAGAATATCCTGAGTCAGTTTCACAAAGTCAGCATTCTGAGCTACGAAGTCAGTTTCGCACTTCAAAGCAATGACAACGGCATAGTCACCAGTAGTCTTAGCCAAAACGCAACCTTCAGAAGCCTCACGTTCAGAACGCTTAGCAGCAACAGCTTGTCCTTTCTTACGGATAATCTCCATTGCCTTGTCGTAATCGCCATCAGCCTCTGTTAATGCATTCTTGCAATCCATCATACCAGCTCCGGTCATTTTGCGCAGCTTGGTAATATCAGCCATAGTTACAGCCATAATAATTTCCTTTATTTAAATGAATAATAATTTTCGAAACAAAAAATGTGCCAATCTGCCAATCAAGATGCAAGTGTATAACAATACCCTTGCACATTAGCAAATTGGCACATTTTATATATTAAGCCTCTTCGTCTTCCTTGATGAAAGCAGCAGCTTTAGCTGCGTTGATAGCTTCTTCGTCAGACTTGTCGAGTCTAGCTTTTACTGATTTCTTCTTGCCTTTGTTAGCAGGAGCTTCACCAGCTGCTTCCATGTCGATCTTTTCAGCTTTTCTTTCTTCCAAACCTTCGATCATTGCAGCGCAACAAGCATCCAGGATAACTTCTATTGATTTAGTAGCGTCATCATTAGCAGGAATTACGAAATCCACGTTTGAAGGATCAGAGTTAGTATCAACGATACCAAATACAGGGATACCCAAACGGTTAGCTTCGCGAACTGCGATATTTTCTTTCATTACGTCGATTACGAACAATGCAGACGGCAGACGAGTCAGATCAGCGATAGATCCCAAAGTCTTGTCCAATTTTGCACGTTGACGAGAAATCTGAAGAACTTCTCTCTTAGAGAGGTTAGAATATGTACCATCGTTAGTCAATTTATCGATAGTAGCCATTTTCTTCACAGCCTTACGGATAGTCGGGAAGTTAGTCAACATACCACCCGGCCAACGCTCGATTACATAAGGCATATTAACAGATTGAGCTTTCTCAGCTACAACTTGTTTAGCTTGTTTTTTAGTAGCAACAAAAAGAACTTTCTTGCCAGATTTGGCAATCTGTTTCAAAGCTTCAGCAGCTTCGTCTACTTTTGCAACTGTTTTGTGGAGGTCAATGATATGAATACCATTGCGTTCCATGAAAATATAAGGAGCCATTGCAGGGTTCCACTTTCTCTTAAGGTGTCCGAAGTGGCAACCAGCCTCCAATAATGTATCAAAATTTGTTCTTGACATCTTGTTTTTTCTTTAAATCGTTTACTTTCTTTTTTGTTTTTTCTAAACCAACCGCTGGGTAGTCTATGAACAGAGTCCCAGTAGTTTAGATACTAAACATATTCCTCTATCAGGCAGCACATTAACGCTTGCTGAACTGGAATCTTCTACGAGCTTTCGGCTGTCCCGGTTTCTTACGTTCAACAGAACGAGGGTCACGAGTCATGAAGCCTTCTGCACGAAGAGCGGCTTTATCTTCAGCGTTCATCTTAACCAGTGCACGAGCAATTGCCAAACGCAATGCCTGAGACTGACCAGTGAAACCACCACCACACAAGTTAACCTTGATGTCATACTTCTCAGCAGCACCCAGTTTGTTCAATGGTTGTTTTACAACATACTGAAGAATAGTTGATGGAAAGTACTCTGCAAGGTCTCTCTTGTTAATAGTAATCTTTCCTGTACCTTCGCTTACGAATATGCGTGCAATAGCACGTTTACGTCTGCCTAATGCATTTACTACTTCCATTATATCTTATTTATATGAATTAATATCAATCATTTTCGGGTTCTGAGCAGCCTGTTTGTGTTCGCTACCAGCGTAAACATACAAGTTATTCAGCAATTTAGCTCCCAGGATATTCTTAGGAAGCATGCCCTTCACTACTTTTTTCAGTAATCTCTCTTCACCGTTCGGTTTTGTAATCAAACGGGCAGGAGTCATTTCTCTCTGACCACCAGGATAACCAGTATATGACAAATAAACTCTGTCATTCCATTTGTTACCAGTCAGTTTTACTTTGTCTGCATTGATGATGATAACGTTATCACCGCAGTCTACGTGAGGAGTAAAGTTTGGTTTGTACTTTCCTCTCAGCAATTTTGCAACTTTTGCTCCCAGACGACCTAAAGTCTGGTCTGTAGCGTCAACGATAACCCATTCTTTGGTTACAGTCGCTTTGTTTGCAGAAATGGTCTTGTAACTTAAAGTATCCACTCTAATTTTGTTTTTTAAATGTTACTACTAAAAATTTTCTTCACCACTCATTAGTCTTCCCCGGACAAAGGAATACTAACTTGCTATGAATTAATCTCTTATCATTTTGTGATAATAATCGGCTTGCAAAAGTACGGCTTTTCTTTGAATTGGCAAACTATTTTTGTATATTTTTCCAGTCGCCTATTCTATTGAGAGTCTTCTTAATACCCGTTATTATTCATTCCATTGAGTTTCGGATTACTTTGTATCTCTTTCAGAGGGATAGGGAAAAGTTCATGTTTACCCTCCGTAAAATTCCGGTAAGCCGGATATGGTTTGTTCTCTTTCTGATTGACGGAACTGATCTCACCAAACAGTTTCAGAGCCTTGCCCAGTACTCCCCAACGTATCAGATCATATTTGCGTTGTCCTTCAAAAGCCAGCTCAAAGCCACGTTCCCAGTAAAGAGCTGTACGGAACTTTCCTTCCGGTGTAGAGTCGTCGATGAAAGTCAGGTTATGTGTCTTTTTCCGTACGCTCATCATTTCATCATAATTCGCTTCTGTAATAGAAGTTGCTTCAGCACGTGTACGTACGCTATTCAGCAAATCCCATGCTTTTTGTCTATCTGTTCCTGTTTCATTATACGCTTCGGCAGCCATCAATACCACATCAGCATAACGCAAAGGGCAATAGTTCACATCCGCATAATTGATATTCTTGTTCCATGACTCTTTCGGCATCCATTCCCGACGCCATTTTCCCACATACCAGCTTCCTGCGCTTCTTTCTTCTTTTACATGCTCTTTTTTAGTACCATTCCAGGTATAACGATAGGTGCAAATAGCAACATCACGGCGTTTATCGCTCGCTTCGAAGAAGTTACGCCATTCGGGAACGACTATAAAGAAACCATTGGCACGTCCCATATACTGACTTGATTCAGATGCAGAAACTCCGGTAGGTTCCGCCACCTGCGGACCGTTATAAATCCCCCATGCTCCACCATTACGACGTCCTTGCGAATGATAGAAAGCAATCTCCCAAAGACTCTCCTTATTATTCAGTACCCCCTGCGAGTAGCTTTTAAAGAGTGCCTCATAACCACCGTCATAAAAATCATGGTACCCTTTCTTTTCAAAAGCCTCCCACTCTTCTATCACTGCATCGAAATATTCCATTCGCTTACTGTCCTCCGGACGTTTCAACTGTCCATTCGACTGAAGGCTATATCCTGCACGCTGCAAATAGACACGCATCAGCAATGCACGGGCAGCTCCTTGCGTCACTCGTTCGGGACTGGAAGAAGCAGTTGCCCAATCCAGATTGTTCTTAGCGAAAGTAAGGTCAGATATAATCTCGTCATAAATCACTTCCCTGTCCACACGTTCACCAAAAGCAGATTCGTAGGATGAAGAATAAGATGTTTTGAAAGGCACATCTCCCCAATATCTCACCAAATCAAATGCGAGGAAAGCACGCAGAAAGCGAGCTTCTGCTTCCAATGCTTTCAGGCGGGTATTTTCTGCGTATCCTGTCATGCCACAGATTCCGTCAATGGTGAGGTTAGCCCGGTCGATTCCCTCATATTTCAGTTTCCAGATACTTTCAATCCATGTGTTCGTGGAGTTTAGCTGATAATGTGCAATATCGTGAACCTGATTGTCAGACTGCGTACGAGCCGTATAATAGGTATCGTCCGATGCGGGAGAAGCCATTTCGTACCAACCGTAATGATTAAAGTCCGACAATGAACTATATATTCCCATCACTGCCATTTCCGCTTTATCTTCCGAATCGAAATAGCGGTCCCGGTCATATTTTGAGTTAGGTTCTTCCGTTAGCAAATCCTCGCAAGAGGAAAATCCTGTTGCCAACAAGGCGAATACGACATATAATAGATGTATCTTTTTCATGATTACTATGTATTTAAAGAATTAAAATGCTACGTTGAGACCAAAAATAAAAGAACGGCTAAGCGGATACGCTCCAAAGTCAACACCCGGTGTCAAACCGCTTTTCATCGTAGAGACTTCCGGATCGAAACCTGAATACTTGGTCCAAGTTAACAGATTATTACCAGTGGCATACAAACGCAAGTTTTTCAATCCCACCCTTGCAATCAGATTTTTAGGGAATGTATATCCCAAAGTCACATTACTTAGTTTCAAATAGGAAGCATCCTCCACTGCCCATGAATGACTATAGTTATCTCCTTGTTGAGCATCATGATAAGCGGCTACGGTTTTACCAACATTCAAAGCAGCCAGTTCTCCGGGATCTGTCACTTTCTGTCCATCCGAATTGATGGTCATCCAGCGATTAGAGCTATTCATCACGTCCAATGCGTTGTAGTTCAGGCTACCCACCTTACTGGTAACCAGTTTGGTCGCATTCAACACTTCGTTACCATAGCTGAAAGTCAGGAATATACTTAAATCAAATCCTTTGTAAGTAAAAGAATTGTTCAAGCCTCCGTAGAATTTCGGTTGAGCGTTACCAATGACCGTTTTATCATTTTCATCAATCACATTATCATCTCCGGTCAAGTTCTTAAACTTCCACATGCCCGGACGAATCTGACCTTTATCACCATGATAAGGTACACCATCTTTCAGGGTATAGGTCTGCGTAGAAGCATCATAATTGAAATCATCTACCTGATACAGCCCCTCGGTGATGTAACCATAGAACTGTCCTAATGGTTCTCCGACAGCAATACGATGGGTATTTTGGTTAAAGCCGAACTTGGCTTCATAGAGTTGTACCGCCTCACCGGTCAATGCTTTCACGGAATTTTTATTGTGCGACAGCGTCAGTGTAGTGTTCCAACTAAACTTCTTTGTAGAGAAATTCACAGTATTCACAGTCAGTTCCACACCTACATTCTTCGTTTCTCCGGCATTAATCAACATACTCTGATAACCGGAAGAATAAGGCAACTGGGCGTTAAGCAGCAAGTTACTACTCCTATTTATATAGAATTCGGGTGAAATGGTAATGCGTTGATTCAGAAATCCTAAATCGACCCCCATATTAAAAGTCTTGTTCGCTTCCCACTTCAGATCGGGATTCGGTATCTGCTTGGAAGCATAACCGGGAGTAAGCTGATCTCCCATAGCTGTGATGATGGAAGACATCAAAGCAAGGCTGTTATAACTACCGATTCTGTTGTTACCCGCCAAACCGTATCCGATACGGAATTTCAAGTCGGAAAAAACATTCAGTTTCTTTATAAAATCCTCTTCACCTACACGCCATGCTGCCGATACAGCAGGAAAGTATCCCCATTTATTATTCTTTCCGAATTTAGAAGACCCATCCGCACGGAAAGTTGCGGAAAACAAGTACTTATCCGTAAAGTCATAATTGAGACGAGCAAAGAAAGAGAGCAGATTATCATCATAGTTTTCATCGGACGAAGCAACGGACGGAGTACCCAGACTCATATCTCCCAAAATGAACTCATCGGTAGGCAACCCACTGACACCGGATTCGAGCACACGAGTCCAGCGTTTTACAAATTCCTGTCCCAATTGCACTACTACTTTATGCTTCTTCTGAAAACGTTTGTCATAAGTCAGGACGTTAGAGGTCTGAAAACTTCCGGTCTCTGTATTTCTGATAGAGCCGTAAATACCGTTGCGTCTTCCCATTATAGATTGGTCGCCATAAAAAAGCTCCCGGCGATAAAGTTGATAACGCATACCTGTATTGTTACGGAAGGTCAATCCTTTGATGATTTTGAAAGTCAGTCCGCCATTGGCTTGCAAAGTGCGTGTTTCCTTATTATCCTTTTCTTCAGCGGCGGCAATCAATGGATTCTGCATCACGTTTCCATCCGCATCGCTTAATACAGGATCTTCTCCTGCCAACAAATCCGAATCACTACCACGTATACCAATAGTAGGACGGTATTGCAAAATCTGAACCATTTTATTAAACTTTGCATCTACATTGCTTCCGCCTTCATTCGTTCCATTTCCGGCAACACCAGCTCCATACACTTTCAGATAATCGAAGTTGATACGTCCTGTAACGGAGAGCCGCTTATTCACTTCGCTTTTCACGCTAAGCGCAATATTATGTTTGTCGCTGCCGCTATATACCATCGCACCTTCATCCTTGAAGTAACCATAAGACATATTGTAGTTCAACTTATCATTACCACCGTTGACGCCTACCCGGTAATTTTGCGTAACGGTAGTGCGTCCCATCGTACGATCCAGCCAATCGATACCTTTACGATTGCCATAGTTCTCATGAAGATCGACAAAACCACCGTAACGATTTTGCCATGACCGCATACTTTCCTCGGGATCAGTAGCATCGCCTAATGTTCTTTCATAATCCGCCAACACAAATTCCTCTACACTTAATACATCCAACCGCTTGGCAAGCGTACGCACACCTACATAAGAATCGAAAGTAAGTGTTGCTTTTCCTTCTCCTTTCGCACCGCTTTTGGTAGTGATTACCACTACGCCATTTGCTCCACGGGCACCGTAAATTGCTGTTGCCGAAGCATCTTTCAACACATCAATACTTTCAATATCGGCAGGATCAAGGCTGGACATACCATCTTCCGTCGGAAATCCGTCGATAATATAAAGCGGTTCGTTGCTTTGCGTAATTGATATACCGCCACGAACACGCACTGACATCGTAGCACCGGGCTGACCGTCTGTCTGTATAATCTGTACCCCTGCCATACGTCCCGCTAAAGCCTGGGTTACATCAGACGAAGGAACTTTGAGCAAATCGTCGCTTCTCACAGAAGCCACGGAACCGGTCAGGTCTTTACGCTTTACTGTTGCATAACCGATAGCTACCACCTCATCCAACAATACCGACGCAGCCTTCATGGTCACATCAATCTGTTTCCTTCCTTTTACGGGTACTTCCATATTTTCCAGTCCGATAAAAGAGAAAACCAAGACATCTTTCTGCGGATCACTAACGGTAATGGTGTATTTACCATTGATATCGGTAATGGTACCCGTGTTTTGTTTTCCTTTCACGGTCACATTTCCTCCAATCACTTCCAAGCCTTCGTTGTCCACCACCTTACCGGTAACGGTCAAACTCTGGGCATAAATGCCGGATACACCGACAAGAAGCAACAAAATGCAAATAATTCTACTTTTCATCATATTCTGTTTGTTATTTATATTCACTATGTTTCATTGTTTATCATTGATTTACTACCCGGGTAGATATAGGACTCCGGTCGGTCATTTCTACCACCTGATAAGCTCCGTCTATCTCGTCGTAAAGCAACGAGGAACCCGTATATTGTCGAGAGTAAAAATTGCCATTCAACGCAGGATTGTCTGTTCCATAACTAAATACTGCTTGTTCGGTGCGATGACTCACTGTCAGCTCCGGAGCCTTAGAAGCATCCAAAACCGCTTTGATCGTCCAGTCGCCTACGTTAAAGGTATCACCATCACGGTTAACAATAGAAACAGCCTCATCTCCTACCTGAATAATAGCCAGGAAACGGGTGGCAGAACAACCGTCAACCCGTGCAGTCAAGTGCCACTGGTTGGGATACTCTGCTCCGGTGATGGCGGGCGGCACTACAAAACGATCCGTTTGGGACAGCGTAAAAACATGTCCTCCAAAAAGTTGTGTCACAGCCACCCATCCTTTGGTCTTATTATCTGTAGACAACGTTTTCTTTACCGCATCAATCTTAAATTCCGTAGGACTATGCAACAGCCACTCCCAGCGGACAGCCTCCGATGCCTCCAATTCATCATACACTATTACTGTATGAGGATGAAGCATCAACACGTGCCGACGATATTTAGTCAACGGAGTGGCACCGAATCCATTTTCAGGCGTCTGCTCAATACCTGCCTGCTTGAAGTAGTCAACCCACATCGGGTCATTGCTGATACTTCTGTAAGCATGTGAAGCATCTCCCAAACAGTAACTAATATGCTGTCCGCCCATAGCACGCATCACACTGCCATAACCTTCGGTAGAATAAGGTTGCCCGATGCCGTTTACCAACAGTGAATTATGCGCTCTCGTATGGCGATAGGACATCAGATTGTGAGCATCGCTAAAATTCTGATAATAGCCTGTACTGCGATACACATCGACACCCTTATACAACAGATTAAAGGCATTCTGGCTGGCAGTAGTGTGACTGCCGGATCCGAATGTACTGGACCGGAACGAGAGTGCAAGATCTTTTTCTACATCTTCCGGTGCACTGTGCATGGCTACTTCACCGGCATCTTTATACCACACCATTTTATCAGCCCCGGCAGGAAAAGCTGTGTTGTAATCCTGCTCGGTACACATCCGGTAAAGACGCAATTCATAATCCCGACGCAACAGCTCCCGACATTCTCCGGCATACCATCCGGCATAGGAATCACCCGTTTCACACGCCAGATAATCAGCAAAGGCGGCAACCAGACGGTTGGGTTCACTACCCTTTTCACTATTGTCACCAAAGCCATTGCTTTTCGATCCCGGCGGACAAGTATAAACCAGCGAGCGTCCGACATTCTGATACCACGGATGCAATAGATAATCGTACTGACTGATGAATGAAAGAAGAGACGGCATATACGCCAAAGTCAATATATTGGCACTGAAATAGCCTGTGCCATTATGCCATATACCGTCACGATTGAAGCCGGAGGCAGGAGCTCGGGCTGTCCACAATTCATAATAATACTCCATCATGGGCAGCACTTCGGAAGAATAGGCCGATTTGTCGTAAAGCGACAAAGCCACTTGAAAGAGGATGCGCATATTCTGCTGCCAAAAATGATTATCAAAGAGATGGTTTTCCTGAAAACCGCAATTTACCTTGTAATAGTAACGTGCCACACGCATCATCAGTTCTTCGGAAGCAGTACGATCGGAAGCAGACAAGTTATTATAAAGCAGATCGTAGGCTGCAACAAGACACCATGCGATGTTGCTGGCAGTAAAGTTGGATGCAAAAAGTTGTCCGTCAGCAGGGGGAGCGACAATCAACGCTTCGAGAAGCTGACGCAACTTTTCGGCATAAATTTCTTTTTGAATTAGATGATAGGCCTGATAAAGATAAGTGGCATGTTGCCGGAGCTCTTCTGCACGACTATATAAATCAGTCATTCCGGTGTATTCGGCTTTCAATGCCTGAGAAGCACGACTTTGTAGTTCTGCATATTCTGGGTGTGAAGTGACACGGTTACGAGCCTCTCCGATACGGTCGTCTAAAAAACAGTAAATACGAGGATGCAGACGGGGAGCATTTGCTAAGAATGTCTGAAAAGGAGGTGTTACAAATTCCGGTGTATCATTCTTTACTTCGAAACGATAAATAGAACTCCATTCACCGGGCGCAGTTCCATTAAGGTTGGTGGAACGAAAGCGCCAATACCATGTGCCGACCTCCAAACGACGATGAAGATTATACATACACCATTCCTGCGGTTCGGAAAGTAGCGTTTCGGAACTGCTGAAATCTTCAGTACGTGAAAGGGAAAATTGCAGTCTTTCGCCCGTCTTCATGGCTTGAGGAACAATAAGAGGAGCAGGATTCAGATACAATTCATTATCTGCTTTGGGATAAGGTTGTGTCCGTATCTTATCCTGATAGGCATCGGGAATTCCGGCAGGCGTCTCTGGCTGCGTACTGTCCGGTTCGGGCAGCGAGTCAGATGTACAGCTACAGAATAACTGTACCATGAACAAAAGAAAAACCGATAGGCGAAATGTGGTGTGCATATTATTTTCTTTTCTAGGTATAAGATTAGAGGGCTATTTTCAAAAGTTTCAATGTAAGAAGAAGGTAAAGCGGGATGGGGGATCCCACTTTCCTTGAATTTCTATTGAGTAAGGTCGAATAGTGACTATTTAAAAATCGTAATCATCGGGCGGCAAAGAGCTTGTTGATTAGCCTTTCCTTTCACATCAATACCTGCCTCTTGTGCATCAATTACACCATTGTTTACATTAATACGTACCCCTGAAACATTACTTTGGTTATTGATAGTACTGGAAGCATAATTCACCGTAGCAATCGTCTCCCTATCAAACATTTTACCATTGGCAAATTCAAATTCCGGAAGGTTTCTGAAATCTTCACTACCAGTAGCAGATACTCCTTTCATAGTAAACAATGTACCCATGAACGCACTCAATTGCGACAATGTAGGAATATACCATGCACTCAAATTCTCACTGCTAAGAGAATGTTCTCCCACCCATTTTTCATAAGTTGTTTTAAACGCCACGTCTCCAATACTTGTTAACAACGCCTCCGTAATCTGTGTTCCATTAGTCATACTTGCTGCTGTCTCAACCAAATTTGTCAACACGCCGTCAGGATTAAGAGATTGACGACCAGCCGCTACATTCTCAATCGCTACCGCATATCCGACAATTGTCTTGCCCTGAAGTGCTACAGGATAATTAGCCGGCACATCACTACCGATAGCCTCCATCTTGAAAACAATACCGACAGCATCCGCTGCATCACGTACCACTTTACCTTCTGCATTGATATAACTACCAACCTTCATTTCCAACGCTTCATAATCTGGATCCACTCCTACTTCAATGTCAAAGTTTCCATCGCCGATTTCAAATTTAGCCATAATCTGCATATTAGCATCCAAAGGTAATGTATTTGCCGGTATTTTAATCTCTTTACTATATCCGCCACTCAATGCCATGGTTATTTCTTCTGTAAATTTACCTACATTTGAAGGAGCAAAAAAGAAATTAGCGAACCAATTGCCATCCGCAGAAGCAAAATTTGCATTTGTATAAGTCACAGGAGTCGTAGCAGAACATTTACCCTCTAAAATATCATATCCGCTCAAAGCGTTGTATGTTATTTCCAGCTTATCAGCTTGCGCAGCTACTTCCGGATTCTTCGGTTTTACGCTCACATTGGCAAACGGCCGCTTCAATGTCACACTGGCATTACCAATCGTTTCCAATTTTCCGCAGAAAGCGTCGCTGGCTGCCATCAACGCATCATTTGTCAGATCAAATGATGCAGTATTATATCCTACTGCTCTCAAATCAGCAGTGTTATATACTTTATTAGCAGCACCACTTTCCGGTACGTATTCAGCCCAGAACAATGCTTTCGACACATCTTTTTGTTCATCTACGGAAATAGTGAAAGATACCTTACCGTCTGTAACCGGTTTAGTTACCTGATCGCCTATCTTATTGCCATCAGCATTCAGTAATTGCATGATACATTGCATCGTATAACCGTCAGGGATGGTAACCGCACGGCTAAAGACGTTATTTACAGGAGCCTGTACAGAGATGGTAACAGGAGCATTGATTTCTGTTCCGTTGGCCGAAACGATTTCTTCTTGTCCACAGGATGCAAAAAGCACTACGAACAAAGCCATTAGCGAATAAAATAAGTTCTTTTTCATGATCTTAATTGTTTTATGGTTAAGCAATTCTTAATTGATTTGTCTATTTTATAATTCTCCAAGGTCTACTTCCAGATCACCGTCATAATCGGGGTCGATCCCTATTCCTCCATTGGCATCGGAAGTCAGGAAGTTACCGCGTACCGTTGTGTTTTTGCCCCGTTCACAAGGAATACGGAAAGCTGTACGTGCCAGCACTTCATTCTTCTCATTCAAGATTTCGAGCTCTACAGGGATGGAAACGGTTTCTCCGGCATCGGTCAACACATAGTCGAATCCCAGTATCAGTTCTTTCGTACCATCGGCAGGGCGTTCAAAGGCCACTTTATATTCCATGTACATGAGCGAGTTCTTGGGTACATCGTCCCACAAATTGTAGCCGGTAGGCAAATAATCACTGTACTTCACACGAGCGGTAAAACTTTCACCTTTCAGTCCGCCTGTGGACAGTTTATTGAGAAACGTTGCCACATCTTTAGCCACCAGTTCATAGCGTGCTACGGGGCGATACAGTTCAACGTCAAGACTTGTTTCAGCTCCCCAATGATTGCGGAAAGAAGTCAGGTCTGCCATAGCAGAAGCAGCAAAAACATCTTTATAACGGCTATTCCCTATATACTTTCCGGCAGGAAGGATAAAAGCCAGATTCTTGGCATCGTAAACAAGTCCCTGTTCCGGTGTCTCCGCATTCACATAATCGGCCCACACCAGGATGCGGTAATTACGGGCGTGCAGCTTCATACTAACAGACAGACTGGCACGGTTAAAATCCTCTTCGTATACCGTTTGCCGTGCCGCCACCTGTCTATCCAGATAGGCTTCTACGATGAAACGACGCAGATAGTTGGTTTCCGACGCACGGGTGATAGTCACCGGTGCTCTTTCTGCCAAACTTAGATTCATTGCCAGATTAAGGTTGAGTGTTACAGCTGTCGGGTCCACTCCCAGTTCTCCTTCGGGAGTCATTTCCGGTTCTTCGTGCAGGCTGCATCCATTCACCAGCAAGGTGATGAACAACAGGAAAGTGCACTGCGCCAGTATATATAAATTTCTTCTCATATTGTTATCTTATTTATATGTATGTTCCTATCTAAGGTTAGAAGCGGTAGACCAACGATGCTCCCACACGGGTTATCCCCCAGTAATGACGGACACGCGTATCCAGCAGTGCGCCGTTGTCTACATTATAATAGGTGTTATACTTCATGTTGGCATATCCCACTCCCAGATTAAATTCCGCTCCCCAGTGTTTGGAAAGAGGGAGTTTGTAACCATAGCTTATTCCGGCTCCCAACAACGGACGATCAGTATCTTGATAACGGTCATCGTTCCACTTTACGTTAAACCATGCCACGTGGGCGTGCAGTCCGACAAAGTGTCCCCGTCCTGTCTCATTTCCTATCCACCAGCGGGCTTCAGGTTGCAATGCTACCGTACACACGCCGTGCTTATCTCCCAAGTCCCACAAACTGCAAGTCAATGGCAACTCTACCGTGATCTTTTTATGCACCTGCATTTCCACGGCAAGGTTCAGCAAAGCACAAGCATCATATATTACATTCGTTTTCAGTGCCAGATAGCGTTGACCATCAAAGGCAGCCGCTTTCTTTCCTGTATTCTCTTTGCCGGATTGGCGTTTATCCTCCTCCTTTTTTGAAGAAGTCGCAACTGCTGTTTCCTGCTTTTTCCCGCCGGGCTTGTAAACCGTAGTTTCCTCCGGAGCTGCCGAAGTCTGTACACGGGGTTTACCGGGAGTCTGTGCCGACAAGACGGTTATGCCCGATAATGCAGCCAACAGACATATAGTTCTCATATTAAAAGTAGAGCGTCTCATATATTCGTATCTTTCATGTTCATTGATTAGATTTCCAGTTCGGGCACTGTATCCCTCATTACCGTTTCGTACCCATCCTCATTGATGACAGTAGCTTCACCTTTATAAGTGATATTCACCTTCTCTTGAGTGCTGCGGATAAAGAATGAAGGAGCACCGTCGGATTTCAGGTTTACACTAATCAGCCATCCGCCTACTTTGATACGTCCGTCGGACAAGATTTCGGGATCTTTGGCAGGATATTTCAGTGCATGTGTATTGATGACAGTGGCAAAACGATATACTTGTGCCTTTTCCGATGTAGCGGTGAAATGCCAGTGATTAGGATACTTCTTGAACACCCCTTTGTCATCAGCACGTAGCCAGTTGACTGCCGGATAGAAAAAACGGCTCGTCGTATCTGTCTGCAATGTTCCGGTGGAGAAAAGATAAGCGTCTGATGCTCCTCCGCGGTTCGTGGCTTGAATATGCACGAAGCGATGATTCGATTTATCCACTGTCATGGGATTTTCTGTGGTATGCAGCAAATAACTCCAGTTTACAGGTTCGTCTGCCACTAGTTCGTCATAGATAAAGATGAGTCCTGTCTTTCCCAAATTGACAATGTGACGGCGGAAAGTTTTCACATGGTTCTCATCCCAGCCATTTTCGGGCGTATAATGCACCTCCGACTGTTCGCCGCGTGTCAGCCAAAGCGGTGAAATCACTTTTCCGTAAGCATTGGAAGCATCGCCTAGCACATAACCGATCTTCTCGCTGGCATAATAACGGGGAATCCATCCATATCCTTCCGTACCGATACGTTGTCCCATACCGTTCACCAGAATCGTATTGTGAGCACGTGTGGCACGATGGCACAACATACTATGTACGTCGGTAAACTCAATGTGGTGTCCGCTACTGTAAAATAATGGTTTTCCACCATAGAACGTATTGAAAGCATTCTGATTGGCAAGTGCATGAGAGGTAGAACCATAAGGGCTTGACCGGAAACTCCACATCGCATTTCCGCCTACTCTATCCCAGTTCGTCTGGAAAGAGGCAAGTCCTGTTGCGGGGAAGACGTATCCTGCAGGGAGTGCAGTCAATCCTTCACCTTCCGGCAGAGGTTTATCACATTGCAGGCGGAACCAGGCAAGATCACCGGGCTTATTCAATAAGGCTTTCTTCATATAATCCGGTTCCACTTTCAATGTGCGGCGTACGAAATCAGCGGCATAAGTGTTTCCGGTAAGGCGTGCCAGCGCATCCAAATATCCTATACGGATACTGTTTGGACGTCCCACATTCTGATGAGAACTTCCGTTTCCTGCGGATTTGGAAAAAGGAGGTTGCTGGAAGATGGTATACATGATATTTCCCTGATACCAAGGATCGGAAAAGAAGTCGTAACCGGTCAGTTTGCTATAATAGTAAGGTACTTCTACTAATGTACGGGTGTTGACCGTAAAGTAAGAATCGCCATTGTGCCAGCCACCGTCTTTGTTCAATCCGGGGAAACGTGCCAACCAGACGTTATAGCAGTAATCCACCCATGTGTTGGCTTCGGGCAGATCGCCATATACACTGAATGATGCCATTGTAAGGATGCGAAGTGTCATCTGCCACACATGATTGTCGGCGATGTGATTTTCCATCCGGTTATTAAAATTCTCATACATTTCACCACCTTTATTTTTGATGGCTTCCAGCAATGCTTTCTTTTGTGATGTATTCAACCGGTCGTAGAAAGAATCATAAGCCATAGAGCAGAGAGACAATAAGCTAGAAGCATTAAAATCTCCTTTCACATTCTTATCTTTATCCCAGTCGGCCATGATAAATACCCGTTTGATGGCTTCGTCAGCATATTTAGTATCCTGCGTCAGCAACCAGGCCCGTATCAATGCTTCGGTGTTGCCCTCTTCCGCATCGATGATGCGACGGCTTTCACGAGTGAGGTATGAATTTATCTGCATCTCGTTCTTCAGATTCTTCACCTGCGAGACATTAATATCTTTCACTGATTTCATTGGAGTCTGAAGTACCTGATCTGCACGCTCAAGATACCATTGTCTTTCTGCCTTTTGTTTGCTGTGATTTATAAAGTTCTTCCATTCGTTCTTCATGATCCACACACGCGGATGATCGGCAGGTAGTTTTGCCAACACTGTTTTCAATGAAGGAGGACAGAATTTGCCCGGACGATCTTCTACGGTGACTTGCTGTGTGCTTCCCCAAGTCACTTGTCCGTCTTCTACATAACCGAACTGCCAGTACCATACACCCGGCGCAAGCGGTTGTTCCGGATTATAGAACGGCCAGCGAGTTTCCACTTGAACAACTCCCGACTTCAATCCGGCATCCTGCGAATAACGTAACCGATAGGTAATCTTTGTTTTATCTACCTTCTTTACTTTGTGTTCGAATCCATCCAACGGACTGTCCTGCGAGTTCATGTCCGAACGGAGCGGCCATTGAAAAGAAACCGCACGGTCATTTACCACCGCTTTATCAAGAGGATAAGGAGTGGCACGCATTTCGTGCATCAATGTCTTCTCCGTCAGCTTAATGACTGCTTGTTTTTGCGCATGTGTCATCTGTGCAGTCACAGACAAGATTACGAATGAAATCAATAATACTTTTTTCATGATATCAAATGATTGGTTTTTCTGTAGGCAAATGTAGATAAACCGTCCGAAACGGAACTTTCAATTCATTTCTTCCTTCTCTGATACTGTCTAACAGGACTTTGTTTTCGTTCATTTCAACTTAAAATTCGTCCAAAACAAGCGTTACAGGAGGCTACAAAGAGGGTAAAAGGGTAAAATAGCCCCCAAAACGGAATGACTGGAATTGATAGAAAGATGAAGGTTATTAGTTCTTGTTTAGGTTTTCACCACAGAGGACGTGGAGGACACAGAGGTGAATTTGGTTTATAACTTACGGTGGTGACCCTAATTTTGATGCGTAATCCTCCTACTATAAAGTTGAAAAAATATAAAAACATCTGCCACCTGCAACCAAACGCGTGTAATGCACTAGTTGATAAATAGTTGGAGCGTGGCAGATACTGTTGCAGATAGGTTGCAGATCAAAGTATCTGCAACACAGTATAAACCTTGCATAAGCCAATTCTCCAGGAGGGCAAAAGTTTATTGTATGCATTAACTTCCCGTTTCCAGGCGGGGAACTGTCGTTTCCGGCATTAGAAATTACAGTTTCCACGGCAGGACACGAGAGTTTCTAAGGCGGGACACGAGAGTTTCTACGTAAGGATACTGTCGTTTCCCCGTAGAGACACCACAAATTCTCCATAGAGTCATCCCAATTATCCCATAGCTTTGCACAAAGGAATCAAGGCTTTTTCTTTGATTATATAACGCGTTGCAGATACTTTATCTGCAACCTATCTGCCACAGTATCTGCAACGCTCCAACTATTTGTCAATTAATGCATTACACGCGTTTCGTTGCAGGTGGCAGATGTTTTTATGTTTTTCAACTTTATAGTAGACAAAAAACTCTCATTCATTTCTGCACCTGCTTGAACAAGATTCACCTCTGTGTCCTCCGCGTCCTCTGTGGTGAACAAATGCATAACCGCAAAGCAATTACTTAGTATGCTGCTTCACATACTCCGATGGCAGACAACCGACATACTTCTTGAAACTGGTAGAGAAGTAAGAAGAAGATCCGAAGCCTACCATTCCGCTAATCTCCGAAATGGAGTAGCGCCCTTCAAGCAACAATTTACACGCTTTATTAAAACGGATGCGCCGGATAAAGTTGGCAGGCGGTTCACCGGATATGGAATTCATCTTGAGATACAGTGACGAACGGCTCATGAAAAGCTGGCTTGCCAACTCATCAGAGGTGAAGTCTTCATTACTGATATTTTCTTCTACCACCTGAATAGCTTTGCTCATGAATTCCTCATCCAGATTATTCGAAGTCATTTTAGCAGTATCTATATCAATCGTATTCGAATAATAGTGTTTCAACCGCTGGCGTGCTTTCAGTTGATTAGCAATTTTTCCTTTCAATAAATGAATCGAGAACGGTTTGGCAATGTAATCATCCGCTCCAGCCTGAATGCCTTCCGTCTGTGCATCGACACTTCCTTTGGCAGACAACAGAAGGACGGGAATGTGGCAGGTTTGCAGATTTCGTTTAATAAGCTGGCAAAGTTTGATACCGTCAATACCCGGCATCATCACGTCGGAAAGGACAATGTCCACACGGTGCTCTTTCATAATAGCCAATGCTTCTTCACCGTTTCCGGCGGTCAGCGTCACATAGTTCTGCCGGAAATTATCTTTCAGGTAATCCACCATCTCTTTATTGTCATCTACCAACAAGATAGTAGGACGCTCTTCCTCACTGCCGGCTTCTATCTGATCACCATCCGATAGTTCTTCTGCAACTATAGCCAACGCATCACCAGAGAAATATTCATCAGCCACCGGAAGCTCCCGGAGAGAAGCAGATGTTTCGACTTCATGTGCCGGCAATTCACGTTCTTTCTCCGTGAAGGCAGCCATATCAGCAGGTAGCGTGACTTTAAATTCGGTATATTGAGCAGGTTCGCTTGCTACGGTGATAGTGCCGTGATGCTTTTCTACAAGCATCTTCACCAATGACAGCCCGATACCCGTCCCTTTTCGCTGACCGTCTACCTGATAGAAACGTTCGAAAATGCGGGTTAGCTGTTCCGGAGACATACCGATTCCGCTATCTCTTACCGTGAAACCATAGGTATCTCCCTCTGCCCATAAAGAAAGCGAAATACTTCCACCGTCCGGTGTAAACTTAAAGGCGTTAGACAGCAGGTTCATCAAGATGGTCTCTACATACGTCCGGTCCGCCGGAAGCAATCGTCCTTCCAGATCGGATTTTATATGAAAGCTGATAGCACGCTTCTGCGCATTTTCTTTAAACAGGGCAAAAGCATCTTGCAACAATCCTTCTACATTCACCTGCGCAACATGGATGGGCATTGCACCCGCTTCGGCTTTACGGAAATCCAGCAACTGGTTGACAATGTGCAACAACTTACGACCGTTCTTATAAACGTAATCCAGTTTCTGTTGTACCGGAGTACCTTTCAGATTGCTCTGCCCCAAGAGTTCCTCCAACGGAGCCAGTATCAGACTCAACGGAGTACGCAACTCATGAGACATATTCATGTAAAAACGTACTTTCTCCTGACTGATTTCTTCTATCTTGTTTCGTTCTATCTGTTCGATCCGGACTTGCATCTTCATTTTGGCACGGGCAATAAAGAAATAGATCACAAAGACGAGAAGCCCTAAAGAAAAGAAGATGAAAAGTGTCTTTGCCCACCAAGTCTGATACCACATCGGAATGATATGCACAAAAAATTCAGTGGTCGCCTCGCTCCACTTTCCATTGTTGTTACATGCCTTCACCTTAAACACATACTCACCGGGCGGAAGATTAGAATAACTCGCCCGTGCAAAGGAAACATGACGGGAGTAGTTCCACTCTGTTTCAAAGCCTTCCAATTTGTAAACGAACTGATTCCGCTTGCCAGCTAAATAGTTGATAACGGCAAACCGGATATTAAAAAGTTTCTGATCGGAAGGGAACGACATACCCAGCATCCGCCCTTGCTCGTCCTGATAATAACGCACCCGTTCACTTTTCATATCCGTAATCACCTGATTTAAGACAACGGCTCCTGTTACCACCGCATCCGGGGAATATGGATTATCACCCAATTCGTATGGCTTGAAATAGGCAACGCCCCCAAGAGACCCCAGGAAGAATGTACCATCGTGCGCTTTGCAAGCTCCGAAATAGTTAAACTGATCGTGAGGCAATCCGTCCTGCTTTGAATAGTTGAGGAAAGTACCCTCCTCCGTATTGAAGCAAGCCAGTCCCTTGTTAGTTGTCAACCATAAACGCCCCCGTTCATCTTCCAGTATATTATAAATAAAGTCGTTTGGCAAACCGTCTTTCATCGTATAGTGTTTCCAGGCAGTCGGTGCTCCTTCCTTATAGCAATATAATCCTGTGGAAGAACCAATCCAGATTTCATGACGGCCATCCTCCTGTACACAGAAAGCCTGTATCAACCCATGCAGATAAGCCGAAGAGGAAAGATGCAGTTCTTCCAGTTTCCCGCCGGCATACAAAAACAGGCTCTCTTCCGTACCGATCCAGATTCTTCCTTTGGAATCACGGAACAACGTATATATCAATACATTCTCCAACTTTTTATGCTTTTTAGCCAACGGATGCTGCGAAAGTTCGCCGGTCTGTTTGTCGAAAAGGTAAAGTCCGCTCATGCCGCCTACCCAAAGCGTTCCATCCGTTCCGTCCAATAAGGAGTAACAACTGTTAGTCAGGGAAGTAGAATGGGGAAAGGAATATGTTTCTATCCTGCCACTCCGGTGATGCAGACGACTCATTCCCCCTCCATGAGTGCCGATATAGACACTTCCATCCTTGTCCGTCCATATACATTTTATATTGTCCGACTTTAAAGCGTTGGCGGAAGTACCCGTCCGGTAATATGAAAAGACTCCGGTTTTCCGGTTATAATAATTTAATCCGCCGTCGTTCGTGCCGATCCAGAGATTGCCATTATCCGGGTCTTCGGCAATACAGCTCACCGTGTTATCACTTAACGAATTCCGCCAGGCGGAATGTTGCAAGCGTCCGAATGCCGGAGCAAGGGGATGATAATAATTAAGCCCGCCATAAAATGTACCGATCCACATTCCCCCTTGATTGTCTTTCAATATAGAGCGGATGGAATTATGCCCCAAGGTAGTCGGATCTTCAGGAGAAAAACGGCAGATACGGAAAGTTCCCGTCTCCGGTTCAAAGATAAGCAAACCTTCCATGGTTCCTATCCAAACCCTTCCTTTATCATCTCCGGACAATGTCCTGACCGAGTTCGTAAGGAAATAAGCAGGAGTATTTTGCTTGTTATAATGATGTTTTATTTGAAAGTTGTTATCTACACAATACACGCCGTTTGTCAATGAAGCCAGCCAACAGTTGCCGGTTTTGTCATCATAGAGCATATCGGAGATGGTTTCTCCTTTCAATTGGAGAAGAAGCCGGGTCACGTTTTCGTTGCGTACATAATAGAAATAGACACCTTCCGAAGTTCCCAACAGGAAACCGTCATTCATCCGGCAAACTGAATAGATCGTTTTTCCGGCAAGTTCCGGCTGCACTTTCATCCGCCCGGTCTTTTTATCAAAAACCACCAGACCGATATTGGTAGCAAGCAAAAGCCGGTCGCCTTCCTCCGGTTCTCCGATAGCCAATACTTGCATCGGCTGATTGTCCGGTGACGAATAATTGGTGAAATTATTCCCTACTATATTATAACGGGATAAACCGACCTGTGTACCTACCCATACCGTACCTTTCGAATCGGTATGAAGTGAATAGACATGATTGTTTGCCAGACTGGTCGTATCATCCGGCGCTTTATAATACGAAACGAAACGGGAACCTTCATACCAGTTCAGTCCGTCTATGGTGCCTACCCAAAGCTTATTATTATGATCTTGTGTCAGAGCGAGCACAGTATTTTGCGACAGCCCGTCATCCACGGATAATCGCTTAAAATGAATGAAGCTGTCGGCGGCCGATACAGCCAAAGGAAAAAATAAGATGCAAACGGTTAATCCGAATAGGTACTTAAATAGCAAATGCCGGTCTTTCATGAGCTAATATTGAAGAATTTATCGTAAAGATAAGTATTTTCAATTCAATCTGATAAATGAATCCCGTTTTTTAACTCATATAAAGGACCGGTATCGGCTCAAAACAGGACAACCGCGCCAAAGTCCGACAGTTATGAATTCATATTTTAGACGCGGTTGCCCTGAACTTTAATTTTTTTACGGTTTCTCTTCAAGTTAGTAAGACGGATTTTCTGATTTTTCTTTCAGATCTTTATAACGTTTCAAGGCTTCCAGATAATAATAATCGGCATAATTGAGCGGAGTATCAATTTCACTGTCGTGCGGGAAACTACCAACCGAATGTAACAGGACGAAACCATAATTTTCTCCTTCTTGGGCCAAATAATCATCAGAGGATAACTGTTTCAGGATATGCTCCGCATAACGGAAATATTCTTCCCCTTGTTTCTTGTCGCCATAACCACTCAACTCCAGTAATGCAGAAGCTGTTACGGCAGCCGCAGAAGCATCCCGCGGTTCATTTGGAATATTAGGAGCATCATAATCCCAATAAGGTACATAGTCATTTTCGGACGGGCGATGATCGATAATGAACCGCGCTATTTTATGAGCGGCATCCAGATAGTTCTGCTGCTTGGTGAAGCGATAACACATGGTATATCCATACACTCCCCAAGCCTGTCCACGCGCCCAAGCGGAAGAATCGGCATATCCCTGAAAGGTTCCTTTCGACTCTACTTCACCGCTATCCGCCAGATAACTTACCACATGATAGGAAGTCATGTCCTCCCGGAAGTGATTCTTCAACGTTTTGTCAGCATGAGAGATGGCTATTTCACGATATTTCGGATTATTGGTTTGTTCCGAAGCCCAGAACAACATTTCAAGGTTCATCATATTATCAATAATCACCGGATAACTCCAATCACCGAAATCCCACGAACGAATCAGTCCGACTTCCGGACGAAAACGGGAGCACAAGCTTTCTGAAGAATGAATCAGAATCAAACTGTCCGTTGGCTCCGGTTTCAAACGGATGCCCTGCCCATAACTGCAAAACATCATAAAACCCAAATCGTGATTACCTGTATAATATTGCATATCCTGCAGACAGTTCGTATATTTACGCGCCTCTTTTGCGAGAGCCTCATCACCGGTCAACTCGTATGCCAGCCACATGGAACCGGGATAGAAACCACTCGTCCAATCTGTGGGGTGCTCCAGTCTGTACTTTCCTTCTTTGATAGAACGGGGAAAACAGGCGGTATCCGGTTCATTCTTCAATTGTTCTGCCATATAGAGCAACTGATGTCCCGCTGTTTTCACTGCATGGTCGAACCATTCCATCTCATTTCCTTTTGAAGCATCGCAAGCAGTCAGGAGCGCCATACTCCCTACCGCCAGTAAAAGTTTGTTTTTCATTGTTCCACTTTATTTTGTTACTGTATTCTATTACTGGCAACAAAGTTAGAGCAAGTCGCGGACAGACCCTTTGCAAATCTATTTTTTCATTTTCGTTTCTATTTCTACGGACTTTGATTTTGTCCAAAAGTGCTTTGTTTTTATCTTTTATAGAAAAACAGGCACGGATTTTACCAAATAAGCTGTTGTCAGGCATAACCAAACAACTATGCAGCCTTTTGCAAAATCCGTGCCTCCACTAAAAAGTACACGCTCTTTTATCTCACAATATCTTCCGGAAACTTAGCCGGCATTTCCACCCTCTTCCAAGTTTCATAATACCAAGTGTTCAACTCATTTCCATTCAAATCATTCTTGATAAAATATTTCAGATGGAGATAATCATTGTCTTTAATCTCAAATTCCAAAATATTGTCCTGATTGTCCAGCATCGGGAGATGAATGTTCTTCTCGATACTTTCCTTATAAGAATCGTCCGTGAGTTGTTTATAAGTACCATATCCAGTAATAATCGCATCCGCACCGGGAATAATGGTAAAGTTAACGATTTGTCCGTCATCACTCAATACTTTAAATGTATTACTGGGTTTCAACGCTCCCGGAACATCGGGAGATTCGGAGACATAATGGCAGAGCTGCCAAATACCTTTCAAATCGGCCGCTTTGAATTTGGTTTTCTTCTGGGCCGTCGCACCTGTTACCGCTAACAACATTATTGAAAGCATGGTAAAGAAATAGAGCTTTTTCATTGTTGTATTATTTTAGTTAACACTCTCGAATGCGTATTTCCAAATATAAAGATTTATTTTGAGAATACAGCAATTCAGAGCATAAAAAAACTCGCATAACCTGAAGATTATGCGAGTTTTACATAAATATACCGAAATATTAGAAATCAGCATTTCTTGGTGTACGCGGGAACGGTATCACGTCACGGATATTCGCCATACCTGTTACAAACAATAACAGACGTTCGAACCCTAATCCGAAACCGGAGTGAGGACAAGTACCGAACTTACGGGTATCCAGATACCACCACATATCCTTCATCGGGATATGCATTTCTTCAATACGGGTCATCAGCTTGTTATAGTCGGCTTCACGTTCGGAACCACCGATAATTTCACCAATTTTCGGGAAAAGAACGTCCATGGCACGTACAGTCTTACCGTCTTCGTTCTGCTTCATATAGAAGGCTTTGATTTCCTTCGGATAGTCAGTCAGAATCACCGGACGTTTGAAGTGTTCTTCCACTAAGAAACGTTCGTGTTCGGAAGCCAGGTCCACGCCCCAGTAAACCGGGAATTCGAACTTATGTCCTTTCGCAACTGCTTCTTCAAGAATCTTGATGCCGTCTGTATAAGGTAAACGTACAAAATCATCTTTCAATACACCTTGCAGACGTTCAATCAAGCCTTTGTCGAACATATCGTTCAGGAACTTCACATCATCCGCACAGTTATCCAACGCCCATTTCACACAATATTTGATGAACTCTTCTGCCAAGTCCATGTTGTCTGTAATGTCGTTGAAAGCCACTTCCGGCTCAATCATCCAGAACTCTGCCAAGTGGCGGGGAGTGTTGGAGTTTTCGGCACGGAACGTAGGACCGAATGTGTAGATAGCTCCCAAAGCAGTAGCCGCCAACTCACCTTCCAGCTGACCGGAAACAGTCAGACTTGCCTGCTTACCGAAGAAATCATCTTCATAAGAGATAGAACCTCTCTCGTCTTTCTTCAAGTCATACAGGTTCATGGTAGTCACCTGGAACATCTGTCCGGCACCTTCACAATCGGAAGCCGTAATGATCGGCGTATGGAAATAGAAGAAGCCCTTTTCATGGAAGAACTTGTGAATAGCAATCGCCATGTTGTGACGGATGCGGAACACTGCACCGAATGTATTGGTACGCGGACGCAAGTGAGCAATCTCGCGCAAGAATTCCATAGAGTGGCCTTTCTTCTGTAATGGATATGTATTATCGCAAGTACCCAGCACTTCGATTTCACGAGCCTGTACTTCCACTTTCTGTCCGGAACCCACTGATTCTACCATTTCTCCGTTCACGCTGATACAAGCGCCGGTAGTAATCAGTTTCAGCATCTCTTCATCGAAATTAGCCAAATCTACTACGATCTGCAAATTATTTATTGTAGAACCGTCATTCAGTGCGATAAAGTTTACTTGTTTGCTACCTCTACGGGTGCGAACCCATCCTTTCACATTGACCATAGCGCCAATATCTGTGCGCTTCAACAGGTCAACAATTTTTGTTCTACCAATCTTTTCCATTTAACTTTTTCTTTTTAGATACAAGAAGACGAGGTTTCAAATGCAGGATGAATTCTTTCCTGCTTTCTTTCCCCGTCCTCTGTCAAGTTGTTATTTATTGACTTATTACTCAAACGAACCCATGCGGAGGTAGTTTACTTCTGCTTCCGACAGATAACGCCAGTCTCCGCGACGCAGACCTTTTTTGGTCAGTCCGGCGAAGAACACACGGTCGAGTTTTACTACTTTATAACCCAGTGATTCGAAAATACGGCGAACGATACGGTTCTTACCGGAGTGAATTTCGATACCTACCTGGTCTTTCTTGAAATCATCTGTATAGCTGATCGCATCTGCATGGATTTCGCCATCTTCCAACTGGATACCAGCTGCAATCTGCTCCATATCTGCTTTAGTCAGGTTCTTGTCCAGATGAACATGATAAATTTTCTTCTTCAGGAATTTCGGGTGTGTCAGCTTGGAAGCCAGATCACCGTCATTCGTCAGTAACAGTACACCAGTCGTGTTACGGTCCAGACGTCCTACGGGATAGATACGTTCGTTGCAAGCACCTTTCACTAAATCCATTACTGTACGGCGTTCCTGCGGATCGTCCGATGTAGTAACGGTATCTTTCGGTTTATTCAGCAATACGTATACCTTGCGTTCGATGCTTACCGGTTCGTCGTGGAACTTAACCACATCCGAACGTTTGATCTTCGTACCCAATTCCGTTACCACTTCACCGTTTACAGAAACCACACCTGCTGTGATAAATTCATCAGCCTCACGACGGGAGCAAACACCTGCGTTAGCCAAGAACTTATTCAGACGAATCGGTTCATTCGGATCAACGAACTGTTCCTTGTACTCGATCTGTTTCTTTACGCTATACTTAGCGTTCGGATCATAATCGCCGGTACGCGGACGAGGACGATATCCTCCTTGACGATCGTTATTATATCTCGGACGATAACCTCCACCGCCGTTGTTGCTGCGATAGCCGCCACCTTCGCCGTTATTGAAACGGGGACGATACGGACGATCACCACCTTCACGGTTGTAAGAAGGACGTTGAGGACGGTCGCCACCTTCGCCGTTATTAAAGCGGGGACGGTAAGGACGGTCGCCACCTTCACGGTTGTAAGAAGGACGTTGAGGACGATCGCCATAAGACGGACGCTCACCACCTTCGCCGCTATTGAAACGGGGACGTTGAGGACGGTCATAAGAACCACCTTCACGATTGTAAGAAGGACGTTGAGGACGATCATAAGAACCACCTTCGCGGTTGTAAGGACGTTGAGGACGTTCACCTCCTTCATTATTGTTATTGAAGCGAGGACGATACGGACGATCTCCACCTTCACGATTGTAAGAAGGACGTTGGGGACGGTCGCCATAAGAGCGGTCACCGTACGAACGCTGCGGGCGTTCGCCTCCTTCATTGTTGGCATTAAATCGCGGGCGATACGGGCGATCCCCGCCTTCACGGTTGTAAGAAGGACGATACGGACGTTCTCCACCTTCTCTGTTGTAAGACCTGTTACCATCACGGCCGGCACCTGTATTCTCTTCATTGAAAGAATTTTCGCGCCATTCTTCGTTTTCTGTGCTCATTTTTTTATTCGAATAAAATTAGACTTTGGCCTCACGGCCTATTTAAAAACACGTTTATTATATAAGTAAACAATTAAAGCCCCGTATATGTATGGGGAGTGATTGCTCTTAACTCTTTTTTAATATCTTCGCTTACATTCAATTCTTCGATAAACTCTTTAATAGAACTTTCTGTAATAGCCTGATTGGTCCGGGTTAAAGCTTTCAAAGCTTCATACGGATGCGGATAAGCCTCACGGCGCAGAATAGTTTGAATAGCTTCTGCCACTACGCTCCAACAGTTATCCAAGTCACGATAGATAGCTGGTTCGTTCAGCAACAGTTTACGCAATCCCTTCAAAGAACTCTGAATAGCAATCACGATATGACCGAAAGGCACACCTACATTACGCAGCACTGTCGAGTCTGTCAAGTCGCGCTGCAAACGGGAAACAGGAAGCTTCACAGCCAAATGTTCCAGAATAGACGTTGCTATGCCCAGGTTACCTTCTGCATTTTCAAAGTCAATCGGATTCACTTTATGCGGCATAGCGCTCGAGCCCACTTCTCCGGCTTTGATCTTCTGCTTGAAGTACTCCATAGAGATGTACTGCCAGAAGTCACGATTCATATCCACCATAATGGTATTGATACGCTTCATAGCATCAAAAACAGCAGAGAGGTTATCATAGTTCGAAATCTGCGTTGTATATTCTTCGCGTTCCAGTCCCAGTTTTTCTGCAACAAACCGATTGCCGAATTGTTTCCAGTCATATTGAGGATAAGCCACGTGATGCGCATTGTAGTTTCCGGTAGCACCGCCAAACTTAGCAGTAAGCGAACATGCTTTCAACATAGCCAACTGACGTTCGAGACGGTAAACAAATACCATCACTTCTTTACCCAGACGGGTAGGAGAAGCCGGCTGACCGTGAGTTTTGGCAAGCATCGGAATGTTAGCCCATTCTGTCGCATAGGTTTTCAACTGTGCAATCAGCTCTTCAATCAACGGGTAATAAACCTGCTCCAATGCCTCTTTGATAGAAAGAGGAACAGACGTATTGTTAATATCCTGAGAAGTCAGTCCGAAGTGGATAAACTCTTTATAGTCATCCATTCCGCCCATTTTGTCAAACTCTTCTTTCAGGAAGTATTCTACGGCTTTCACATCGTGGTTAGTTACACTTTCGATATCTTTAATGCGTTGTGCGTCTGCTTCGGAGAAGTTACGGTAGATATTCCGTAAAGTTTCAAACACGCTACTATCGATTCCTTTCAATTGCGGCAAAGGAAGTTCGCACAAGGTGATAAAATACTCCACCTCTACCTGTACACGGTATTTAATCAGTGCAAATTCAGAGAAATAAGCTGCCAAAGCTTTAGTTTTGCCTCTATATCGACCATCAATCGGGGATATGGCCGTTAATACATCAAGTTCCATACGTTTTCTTAGATAATTATCAGACTGCAAAATTAACTCTTTTTCCTGAGTTATAAGATAAAAGGAGAAAGAAAGTTTGTATAAAAGAGGTAAGAAATAAAAAAAGTCTCACGAATTTCTTCGTAAGACTCTGTTTTGTAGTGGGCGTTGACGGATTCGAACCGCCGACCCTCTGCTTGTAAGGCAGATGCTCTGAACCAGCTGAGCTAAACGCCCTTGTTAATGAGCCGGAAGTGTTTCGTTTTTTGTGTGGGCGTTGACGGATTCGAACCGCCGACCCTCTGCTTGTAAGGCAGATGCTCTGAACCAGCTGAGCTAAACGCCCGTACACTTCCGTTTCAAAAGCGATGCAAAGGTACGGCATTTTTTGAATTCTGCAAACATTTCATGTATTATTTTTCAAGAAAGTTTTTATCAAATAAAGAAACACTCTGATTATCAGCAAATAATAATAAAAACTTTTTTCTTGCCACTTTCACTTCTTCCGGTTCATCTAATAAACAGAACAAAATAAAGATAGTCGCGCCTCTTTTTCTATCATTAATAATTAAAATAGAATCTGCAGGAAAACGAATTCCCAACAAAGATAGTAACGCAGGAACGCTTAAATCCGGGAAATAACTTTTCCGGTCAAACGTTAAACAAGCTGTTTGCGAACAACACGTGCCGGATTCCCGACTGCCACACTGTCGTCGGGAATATCTTTCGTCACAACGCTCCCCGCCCCTATCACACAGCGATTGCCAATCGTCACGCCGGGACAGATAATAGCACCGCCACCAATCCAGCAGTCTTCGCCAATCGTCACCGGATAAGCATATTCCTTAGAGCCTCTTCTTTCCAGATAATCCATCGGATGATGCGGCGTATAAATCTGTACACAAGGTCCAACCAGCGTATGGGCGCCTATCGTGATATATCCTCCATCCAGGAAAGTGCAATTGGCATTCACAAATACATGTTCACCCAATTTGATTCCGTCTCCATGATCGCAATGGAAAGGCGGGCAGATTATTGAAGTTTCAGGAATCTCCGGTACCAGTTCTTCCAATAATTCCCGATACCCCGCATCATAAGTACTCATTCCCCGCATACGCGCCAGCAGCTTCTTGGCATGCTCAAAACGCACCTGCAATTCCGGCGCAGCCATATCAGCCAACTGGCTACTACGCATCTTTTCTACTTCCGTCATACTTTATATTTCTTTACCGTTAGTAAATACAAACTTCTTTTCATCCGAAAGAGATTCGTTAAATTCGAATCCTTCCCAGGAGAAGCTTTTCAAATCCTCCGGATTTTCGATTCTGTTCTTCAGAATGAACCGCGTCATTTCACCACGGGACATCTTGATATAGATCACTATCGAAACTAATTTCCCGTTCTTCCACACCTGAAATTCGGGAGTAACGACACGCACTTCTCTCTCCACACGTTTCCAATCGAACAAACTTTTCATCTCGTCGCTGGCCAGATTGCAGAGTATGCCTCCCGCTTTCTTTATATCTTCGATGAAAACATCCGTCAGACGGGATTTCCAATAAGAGAACATGGTCTGATTACCCGGTTCCGGCAACACTACGTCTCCTTCCAAGCGGTAGGAACGAATGACATCTAAAGGCCTCAACAACCCATAACAAAAAGAAGTCAACCGCAGATGTTCCTGCGCATATTCAAATTCTTCTTTCGAGAAATCTTTTGCATTCAGTCGCTTGAATACAATTCCGGTATAAGCCAGCAAAGCAGGCAGTTCCGATGTGTCTTCTGCATGAAAAGCCTGATAACGCTTATAATTCTCCACCGCCATCCTGGCATTTATACGCAACAGGCGTTCCAGTTCATCCACCGAAAACTGTGACATCTGCAAAGCAATCCCGGAAGCTTCTTTTTGAAATTGTGGAACTGTCTTCAAAGGTACTTTCACCTTTGAAGTCTCACTCATAGTCTTGGCACAAGATAGAAGTACTAACATTGTTTTATCTGATTTTATCTTTTCAAGAAACAAAAATAAAAAATAAATCACTTCTCTTGCTGATGGATAGACAGATTCTACTTAGTTTCAACCAATAATTAACTTTAATCATTTATTAATAACAAAAACACTCGTAAGCGTCTCCGCGATTCTATCTTGTCGCCCTTTTTTCATTCTTATATTTTTGCTATGTATAAAAATGAAGCATTATGGATTTAGCAGAAAATCGATTTGGAAAAA